>NZ_JBVHWM010000081.1:0-40572 GCF_055564375.1 Streptomyces sp. NPDC029138 | reverse complement strand
GCAGGTAGGACCGCATCCGGCGTCGAGGCTCAACGCGGCCGAACCGTCCAGCAAACCGCCCCACGAACTCATCAAACAGCCCTGACCAACCGTCAGATACCCCCACTGCCATACCTACGACAACGAGACACTCGGACCGTAGTCACGAAGTGTCGTTGTCGTGGTAAAGCGGGTGTCGCAGGTTCGAATCCTACCGGGGCACCAGCCAAAAGGCCCCGGACCGATCATGGTCCGGGGCCTTTGACATCCACGATCACCTGCTGCGCGGAGTCTGCGTGACGGCACAGTACAGGGGCGACAGCAGTTACGGCTTCCCTCCCTCAACGGCTCAAGCCAGGAACGTATCCTTTCCTGCGGAGCCCACTGACCCCAGGCCGCGTTTCAAATGCACATGACATTCGGTCCTGGCCCTGGCCCCAGTCCTGTCGAGATCGAGGAAGTGCCGAAGGTCCTGTGGTTCCCGTCCCGAAAGCCGAGGTTCTGCTGCTCGAAACAGCACGCATGGGTGCGGGGTCATCATGGGCGGAGCTGCTCCGACCTGAGGCATCCGGAAGAGACTCTCCGGCTCCTTGCACAGGGGCGGACCGTCACTCGCTTCGCAGCTTGCCGAGTTCCTGTACGGAGCGGCTGAGGAAGAAGCCCTCGAGCAGGGACCGTTAGGCCGGTGAGCATGGCCGTGGCTCGCGTCCCGCGCCGAACGCCAAGTGGTCCGCTACGTGCCCAACTCCCGAAGGACTGACAACGCAGACCGCTTAGAAGCGCTTGTAGACACAGGTGTCATCGCCCCAGTCGTCTTCGCAGATCTCTATGGCGTAGATGCCGTTGTGGTCCCAAGTCTCACGACCACAGCCCGAAGCGCTTCCGTTGCCGTCGCTCACACGGTTGATGCCGCCCCACTCGTCGTAGAAGTAGGCGTAGACCCCGTTCCCGTCCGCCTCGTTGTCGCAGACCTCGTGAACGTCGTAGGTGCTGTACGTGACGCCACAGGCCCTGTCGGAGCCTTGGTAGACGCAGTAGCTGCTGGCCTCGGCCGGAGCCGCCATGACCATGCTGCCGAGGGTGAGCGTGCCGGCAAGCGAAAGCGCAGTGCCCAACTTTCTGGTCATCTTCATGGGTCCTCCTGGAGTTGTGGGTCGTGCGTTGCCGCGGTTCCTTCAGCGGCGGGCAAGAGGGGCACAAGGTCGTATGACAATGAGCGCCGTTCAACTGGTGCTGAGCGAAGGGCCGCAAGTCGCCCCGCGGCATCGTCGTCGCCGGACCCCTCGCGTCCCTCGCACACACGCTTCCCCTCGGCTCCGTCGTCCGGCGGACCGCGGGCCACCAGTCTGGGCCGATCACGCCTGCCACCGCGACGTCGCGTGCGACGATTCGAGTAGGTTCGAATAGACGGCCACGGGACCGGCAGGATCAGACAGCGGGAGGACCATGATCGAGCTCACCGTGGACGCTGCCGGGCTCGCCCGCTCCCGCTTCGCGGTCTCGCCGTTGCACGAGGTCGTCGCGACGCTGCTGCCCTGGGGCCTGCGACCGGTCCCGGATGCCGATCCGTGGGTCGCACGTGCACGGCGCGTGCTGCGCCGGGCCCGGCTACCGCTGCTGTCCGAACTGGCTCTGGACAAGGGCGGATACGTGCCCGACTTTCTCAGCCCACACCCGTCCGGGCCCTCCCCCACTGTCGAGGAGGAGCTGGAGCGGGTCCGGTGCACTCCGCCCGGGCGTGTCCTGGGCGAGCTATAGGCCCTGCAGAGCACCGCCGCCGACCCGAGCCGCTGCACCGTGCCGTGGGGCGTGTGCCCCGAGCACGGCGGCACCCTCAAGTCCCGCGCGCGAGGCACCGAGGGCTTCGACTCCTGGTGCACGGACCCCGTCTGCTTCAACGTCTGGCCGTACGACCGGTTGGACGCGGCCTGTACCGAGCCGGCCACCCACACCGTCCAGGCCGACAACGGCGACCGCTACGTGGTCTGCGACGGCCACGCCCTGACCGCCCGCACCCAGATCACCGACGGCCAGGTCCTCCCCGGCCTGCCCGCCTGAGCGCCTGGTATGACGAAGCACCCCTACCAGGTCGTGGCACGGTGCACCGACCCGTCACACCCACCCACGCCACCTCGATCGAAGAAGCCGCGGCGAAGGTGCAGGCGCAGCGCCTGGCCAAGATGACTCCGGGGCTCTACCGCATCACGCAGGTGACGGAGCGCGACCCGGAGTGCACCTGTGCCACTCCGGGACTCGGAGGGCAGTGCGTCGGCGAACCCTGGTGCCTCAAGGTGGAAGGAGCCGCGGCCGCCCGACCCGGGCCTGAGTGAAGCGGAGCGGCCCCACGGCCGCCGTGCGGCCGATACCGTGGTGACACACGCCCGTTCGCGCCCTGGAGGCCCTCGATGAGCGACCAGCCGGCCCCCGCCGACACCGCCCGGCAGCAGTTGGAGCCCGACGCCGCCGACGGACTGCGTGCGTACGCGGCCCGGACCCGCGAGAGCGCCGACCAGCTCGCCGCCGTCCTCGAGGACATCGCCGCCAACGGCCTACCCTCGGTGGAGGACTGCACGCCGTGGGAGGAGCTGCGCGAAGCCCACCTCGCCCGGCTCACCGCCCAGCGCCCGGCCGTCGCCTGATGCCCGTACCGCACGGCCCGCGCCGCGCCCGGATCGCGTTCTCCGACTCCGCCGCCAAGCAGCTGGACGCCATCACCAGCGAAGCCGAGCTGCACGCCCTGGACCGCGCCCTGGTCGTCATCTCCGTCGCCCCCGAGGCCGGCGAACCGCTTCCCGGCGACAGCAGCGGGCCGCGGCTGCGCCAGTACGTCGACGACGTCGAACGCGTCCGGCTCGTGTACTGGGTGACCGCGTTGAAGACCGTGGTGGTCGTCGCTTTCATCGAGGTGTAGCAGCCGCCCGCTGCCCTCCTGCTGCTCGTATTCGCCGCCGTGCTGCCCGAGTGCTGCATGGCGGCTCCGGAGGCAGCGCAGCATTCGCACGGTTCAGTCGGTGCACGGGGTTCTGCTCGTGCAGCAAGGCCGGCCGCGTCGTGCAGCGGGCTGCCGCTGCACTGGTGGCGGTTACGCGCTTGCGGCTGCTGCCGCCGGTCTGCTACTTGGACACTCCAGGCTCAACGCGGTGCCATCGCTGTGACTGACGACGGCGGCGCGGTTCGGGTGGGCCTCGAGAGCCCACCCGAATCAGCAGAACGGTCGGAACTCCTTGAAGTCCGGCGTCGGGCGCGGATCGGGCAGCCGGTAGGCGCCAATCCGCGGCCGACCGCTGGCCGGGTCGGCGGTCCCGTCGGCCAGAGCGCCCGGTATCGAGCGCCACCCCAGATTGGTCTCGAAGTACGCCACGGCAGCGCCGACGGATGGCCACCAGACATCGTCGAGCAGCACGACGCCGCCAGGTCGGACGATCTCGCCCAGGAAGTGTAGGTCGACGAACACGTTGTGGAAGTGGTGGCTGCCGTCGACGAACGCCGCATCCGCGGCGAAACCCGCGTCGGCCAACCGGGCAAGGAACCGCTGCGATGGTTCGGTCACCAGCTCGGCGATGTCGTCCAGGCCGGCGCTGCGCAGCAGCTCCCACCCGACACCGTCGTACGCCGTGTACTGGAATGGGTCGATCACCACATGCCGCGGGTTGCGTGAACCGGTGCGCAGCAGCGCCTCACTGATCGCCAGCGCCGAGCTGGCATAGGCGAGCCCGATCTCGACGACCGTGCCGACTCGCTCATCCACCAGGAGGTCACGTACCTGATCACAGTCGCGCTCCGGCAGCGTGAGGTGGCGAAGTCCGGAGCGCCATCGGGACTCCGCGGCGGCCCGTGCTCGGTGAGCTCGCGGCGTACGGCGGCCACTCGATCCCGCCACTCGCCTGCGACTCCGTCCGGTTGCACGATCGAGTTCACCAAGCACACTCCTTCTGGCTGAGGGCACGCGACGTGGCCAACTGTGACACTCAGAGCAGCCGACTGAAGCGCTCAGTCACATGTATACGGCCGCCGCGTCCACCGTGCGGCGGCCGGATATTCCGTCACCCCGCGACGATTGGGGGGCTCGTGTGAGCACCCTGTTCCTCGATCCCGCCGTCCGCGGGTCCCCACACCCGGCGCGGCCGAGCCCCGCCAGCCGGTCGACTGGGCGAAGGTTGGCCGCCGCGCGGTCCGCCGGCGCGCCGCCGGGATGACCGCCATCGAGGCCGCGTCCGCGCTCGAGGACGCCCGGCTGCAGCAGCACATTGACCGCGACCGCGAGGACCTGGTCGACGACGAACGCGGCCCGGCCGAGGTCGCTGAGTGGGAGCGCATCACGCAGCTGTTCGCCACCACCGGCGGCGTCTACGACCCGGTGGCCGACGCCGTCGTCCAGGACGAGCTCGCCGCCGACCGGCGAGCCGCAGAAGGCGAGCAGCAGCGACTGAAGGAACAGCAGCAGCTCGCCGCGCGCGCTGACGAACTCGCCGCGCTCGCCGGGGCCGGCCGACTCGACCGGACCGTGGAGAGCCGGCCGGGAGACGAAGCTGCCCGCGACCTCCTGGTCCAGCGCGGCGACTACCGCCACCCGAAGGTCGACGGCTGGCTGGCGCAGGCCCTCGCCGACCGCTCCGGCCATTACGCCGCCCCGGCCGCCCGCGCACGGCCGCCGTCGGCTCGCTGCCCGTCCAGGTGCGCGCCCACGCCGCCCTACTCGCCACCCTCGCCCGCGCCGGTGCCTCGGCCGCCGACGGCGAGCTGGAGTTCGCCGCCCGCCTCGCCCAGGCCGACCCGGCCGACACCACCGCGCTCGCCGCCTGGCTCGACCGCGTCCTCGTTTCGGCCGAACCAGCGGAAGCGGGCGCGGGCAAAGACGGCGCGCAGTGAGCGCATGCGCCCACGTGGTGGCCACGTAGACGCAGGTGACCGGCGTCGGCACCCGATACGTGGACCTGACGACCGACGGTCAGGTCCGCGTCACTCTGTGTCACTGAGCCTTGACTGATTGCCATTGAACATTGACCACTGCTCGATGGCGCGGTGGCGTCGGCTGCTGGGCTACCGGGTGAGCCCGGCGAGGTAGGCGTCCAGGGGCTGCACAAACCCTGGGAGGCGTTCGAGGAGGTCCCACCAGCGGATGGCCGAGATCTCCTCGGTGGACGCGAAGGCGCGGGTCTCGGCGCAGGATCCTGCGTACAGGGCCAGATATTCGGCTCGCCGGTCAGGCGCCAGCACGAACCGCGCGTAGCCGATGAACCGCAACCGTTCGTCAGGCTGCTGCCCGGTCTCCTCCAGTAGCTCGCGCGCGGCTGCCTGGCGGGGGGGTTCACCCTCTTCGGTACTCCCCCCTGGAAGCTCCCAGGACTGACGGTATCGATCGAAGACCATGAGGACCCGACCGGCTCGCCACAAGGCCACCAGGGCCGCCGGCAGCGGGGCGTCCTGCGGCGGCGCTGCCTCGGCGCCCCGCGCGAACGAGATCAAGGAGTTGCCACGGCCATCGGCTGCAAGCGGTTCATCTGCGGGGTAGGCCATGGTCGGATGCTTCCCCGAGCGTCTCCACGAGAAGCCCTCCGCCCCCGCGCTCCGGCCGGTCAAACTTCAGTGGCAAACGGTCAGGGTTCAGTGGCACCGGACACCAGCACGACCGCTGGCCGGAGGAACCTTAGTGCGACCAGAGCCGGTGTCACGCTGGCAGAACGTATCTGTCACGCGCCCGTGGACGAGTGTCACAGCCTCGGCAGCACGACCACCTATGCGGATCGTCGCCGTCCGTGGTGAAGGAGAGCAGCGCCTGAAGGACACGGCGGGTGAGGTCGCCGGTCGCCTGGACGTCGTCGCCCGCGCTGAGGGCCCAACCGTCCAGCATGCTCAGTGCCACCGTGGTCATGTGCGAGACGAGTCCCTCCCGCAGTTCCGCCAGCGCCTCCTGAAGGTCGGCCCCGTCCAGGCCGGCGATGCCGGTGACGGCCAGCACCATGCTTTGCAGCCTGCTGGCACCGAACTGGGCGACCAACACCGCCAGCGGCTGCTCGTTGGGACCACCGTGCACCAGAGCGGCCAGCGCGTCGTCGTCATCGGTCCATGCCGCTTCCAGTGCGGCAACTACGCGCATGACCTGGTCCGGGGTCAGCTCTGGTGACATGGGCAGCACCGTAGCCACGCCAGTACGGGCCCGGGGGTGATTCGGAGCGGAAGTTCCCTGGACGAGTCGGTAGGCCGGCCCGCCCGAGCTCCGTTGGTCCCACCGCGCCCGGTCAGCCGAGGCCGTACCCCATCGCGTCGTGATGGCCCGGGGAGGCGGGCGTGTCCACGGGGTGCAGCCAACGGATCGGCACGGTGAGCGTGGTGACCCGGGGCAGCTCGACGGGCTCGCCCTCGGCATCGACCAGCATCCCGGCCACCTGGTAGCCGTGGCCCGTCGGGAGGCCGGCCTGCTGCGCCTGGCCCTCGGTGAGTTGCACCGTGATCCGGGTGCTCGCCCCCAGCACCAGGCCCTGGACGGTCCGGGTGCCGGTGTCGACATCGAGACGGCCACCGGGAAGTGAGTGCCGCGCAGCCAGGTCAGCGCCCACCAGGAGTCGCCCATCGTCTCCGGCCGGTACCGCCGCCACTGAAGCGCGAGGGGCACCTCGCAGCGGTACGTCTCGCCCACCCGGACGTCCTTGGTGCGCATGTCTCCAGGATCCTCCCCGCCGAGCAACGCCGCCCCTGCCCCCCGCGCCCCCGTCGCTGCCTGGGTCTCCTGGGTCCTGGGTCCAGCCTCTTGCCTGGCAGCGTCGCTCCCGCGCAGCTGGGTCCCGGGTCCCCGCCGACGGCGCCCGGTTTCGTCCGTACCGTCCCGCAGCGCCCCGCCCCGGCGCTACCGTGAGGACACACGCCAGCAACGCCCAGGAGTCTCGGATGAGTCAGCAGCCGGCCCCCGTGCCCGACCGTCAGCCCCTCGATGAGAACGCCGCCGCGTCGATCCGCGCCTACGCCGCCGACCAGCGCGCCCGCGTCGACGTCCTCGCCTCGGTGCTGGAGGACATCGCGGAGAACGGCTACCCGGCCGCGGAATCCGGCGTGCTGTGGGAGGAAGCCCGCGACGCCCACCTGGAGCGCCTCGCCGGCGAGCAGCCCCGTGTCGCCTGAGCACACACCGCGCCGGTCCCAGGTCGTCCTGGTGGAGCCCGCGCTGAGCCAGCTGGACAAGCTGACGGCGGCCGAGACGCACCGCCTGGACCGCGCAATCGTCGCGATCAGCGTCAACCCGGAGCTGGGCACCCCGGTGCCTGACACCCTGCTGCGCGACTACGTGGACGACGTCGACGGAGTCCGGGTCATCTACTACGTGACTGCCCTTCGGCAGATCACCATCGTGGCCGACGTGGAGGCGTAGGAGCCTCCCGAGCACCTGTGCAGCGCCCCGGACCACTGGGCGGATTCCGGGGATCGTCGCAACACGTGATCACTGACGTGTGGTGGCGAGCAGTTTATGCAGGCGCTCGGCTGGGAAACCCCAGCCGAGCGTTTTGAGTGGGCCGTTGTCGAGTTCGGCGGCAGCAGCGTCCAGCTCCTGGCGGCTGCACCCGGCCGACGAGTCTCCAGTTCCTCAACCACGAGTTCACGTTGAAAACAGGTCAAGCTCATACAGGGCGCTTGACGGGGTGCGGAGCTCGGGCGCTACTTGTCGGTGCGCACTGCATAAATGCCGATCAAAGGGGGCTCAATGGGAAAGATCATGCGACCGAGGCTGACTGTCACGCTGGCGGTTGCCGCCGTCGTCGGCCTTGCCCTTCCGGGAGTTGCCGGTGCGGCGGATGGCTCGACCCAGCTCAGGTCCAACACGGCCTGTAACGACGGCAAGGCGACAGCATTGGAAAACGTGGCCATCCGCACCAGTACCAGTACCAGTGCCGCTCTGGTGACCACTGCCCTGAAGGGGCAGACGTGGGCCTGTGGTGCAAATAGCGTCATCCTGGGCGGCCGGTATACCGCTTGCGGGACATCGAACGGCAACGGTTGGTTCTACGTCTACAACGACAACTACGCGGGCTATACCGCGTCAGGTTGTTGGGGGTGACGCTACCCGCGTGACACCTCCCACCGCCGAGAGGCGCATTCCGGCGGTCGTCGCGTCACAGTGATCAACTGGCTGCTCCAGGAGCTTTGCGAGGCGCTCGGCTGGGGTGTCCCAGCCGAGCGTTTTGCGTGGTCGGCTGCTGAGTTCGGCGGCGACGGCGTCCAAGTGCGCACGGGTGTGGATGGCCAGATTGGTGCCCTTGGGGAAGTACTGCCGTAGCATGCCGTTCGTGTTCTCGTTCGAGCCGCGCTGCCAGGGGCTGGCTGGGTCGCAGAAGTAGACCGGCATGTCGGCTGCGGCCGTGAACTCGTGGTGGCGGCCCATCTCGCTGCCTTGATCCCAGGTCAGGGACCGTTTGAGGTGACGGGGCAGGCGGCTGACGGTCTCGGCTAGGGCGTCGCGGACACGGTCGGTGGCACGGCCGTTGGGCAGGTGGACCAGCATGAGGTAGCGGGTGCTCCGCTCGACGAGGGTGCCGATGGCGGAGGCGTTGTCCTTGCCGATGATCAGGTCGCCTTCCCAGTGGCCCGGGACGGCCCGGTCGGCGGCTTCGGCCGGACGTTCGCTGATCATGACCATGGGGTGTGCGTAGCGCGGCTGGCGTTGCTGTGCCTGGCGTCTGGGCTTGCGCAGGGCGCGCCCGGTCCGCAGGGCCTTGGTGAGCTCGCGCCGTAGTTCTCCGCGGCCCTGGACGTATAGGGCCTGGTAGATCGTCTCGTGGACCACGTGCATCTCCGGCCGGTCGGGGAAAGCGGTCCGCAGAGCCTGGCAGATCTGTTCCGGGCTCCAGCGCATGGCCAGGTGATGCTGGACGAAGTCTCGCAGCTCAGGGTTCTGGCCGGTCTTGCCGGATTTCGGGCGGGGCCGGCGGAGGTCTGCCCGGCGCTGGGCCGCGTAGGGACGGTAGGTCCAGTCGGTCCCGCGCCAGAGGGCGCCGTTGCGGCGTATCTCACGGCTGACCGTGGAGGGGCTGCGCCCGAGTTCCGCGGCGATCTGGCGGATGGACGCGTTCTCGCGCAACCGGTCGGCGATGTGGATGCGGTCCGATTCCCGCAGGTAGCGTGAGGGGCCGGACGAGGGCACCGCAGGCTGTGCGGCCGGCGGTGCCCCCTTCTTCTTGCCGGTCGCGTTCGTTCCGTGACGCCAACGCTTGCCGATTCGACGGTTGACGCCAAGGACTCGGCATGCCTCGGTGTTGCTCACGCCCTGACGCATGAGCAGGAAGTATGCCTTCCGTTTCACGCGTCAGCTTCTTCGAGCCCTTTGGCTTCCGACTCTCCCGGATCTTGAAGTCCATCGCATCCCCTGGGCTGGGGTGTTGCGACGACCACTAGAACGCAAGCTGGCTGGTCCGGGGCGCTGCTATGTCTGCTCTCCGGGACCACCGAGGGCCCCTCGGTGGTCCCGGAGAGCGATGACATTCCGAGGCCAGAGCCCAGGCGGCACACGGGTGCTGCTTGTGCAGCGGGTCGTGCTGCACAAGCAGTGGAGGCGTGCAGCAAAACGGATGTTCGTCGTTCACCGGCGGCGAGGTCGACTTTAGCGGGGCGGAGTTCTCCGGCGGAATGGTCTTCTTCGACATGGCGAGGTTCGCTGGCGGCGCCGTCTTCTTCGAGCAGGCAAGGTTCAACGGCGGCACGGTCACCGTCGAGAGGGCCAAATTCACCGGCGGCACCCTAATCTTCCGAAGGGCGTGGTTCACCGGCAGCACGGTCGCTTTCCCCAGGGCGGAGTTCTCCGGCGGCACAGTTACCTTTGTTGAGGCCATTGGCACGGCTCCTATCGGCCTGGTCCCTCCGATTGGGACGCCCTTGCCGACCGGGCTCACACTGCCTCCTGACTCGCACCACCCATCTGGCTCCTGAAACGGGGTAGGTACGGACGCTCCGGCGGCTACGCGTCGTCACAATCGTCGCCCGGGTTGGACCCTCGGCAGGGCTTGCGCTTGCTCCGCAGTCGATGCCGTCGTCCGCGGGCGGCGGAGGCGACGCCGATCTACCACGGCGCCTCATCCCGGCGACGGGACGGCCGATCCTGACCGGTGTGCCAGCCGACCAAGATTGTTCTTGCGAGTTGGTGCGTGATAGCGGGTAAGGCGTGTTTGGCCTGGTCGTGTGTGACTGAGTGCCACAGTTGGCCAGTGAACGTTCCGGTTGGCCACTTCATTGTCAGCGTCTACCTGCTTGATCGGGACGTAGGCTCACTTCCATGAACGAGGCAGACGGGCAGCTGGCGGCCGAGCTGGAGGAGTCCCAAGGCGAGTCCCCGGTGGACCCGGACAACGGCATTGCGCCTCCGCCGGAGGGCTGGCTTCCATGCCCATGCTGCGGGCATCAAATGTTCGGCGAGCATGGAGGCTATGAGATCTGCTCCGTGTGCTACTGGGAGGACGATCTGGCGCAGCTGCGGTGGCCGTGGAGTTTTGGAGCCAATGCAGTGTGCCTGGTGGACGCGCAACGGAACTATCAGTGCTTCGGCGCTATGGAGGAGCGCTTCCTCAAGAACGTGCGGCCTCCGGCTCACGACGAGCCGTTGGATCCCGGGTGGCGTCCGATCGACACGTCTCGGGACTCCTTCGAAGAACCGGCCAGTAGTGGCGAGTGGCCCGATGACCCAGGGGTCCTGTACTGGTGGCGCCCCACTTTCTGGCGACGCAACGCGCACCCGGCAATCCCACCTCCTCTGCCATCGGAAGGCTGAGCCGGGCAGCTCACCGCAGTTGGCCTCCTTGGCCAACCCGACGCTCAGAATGGCCAACTGGAGCACTCAGTCCCACGCGCCGAGGCCTCTGGGGCCAGCCGGTACGAGCTGGAGCAAGCGGTGAAGAAGGCCGTACGGCATGCCCGGGAAGACCCGGCCGTCGAGTAGCTGGGCCTACTGCCCGGCGGGCCAGGTGGCCAGCACGTCGGCGGTCTCGTCGTCGGTGAGGGTGACGCGGGCGTCCTGCTGCCGTACTCGCCGATCCAGCGGCGGAACTTGTCCCGCGCGCGACCTCCTCACGGCGCCACCAGCCGAGCTGCACCGCCCGGCCGCCAGAGATGAGCAGCAGGTGGAAGCGGCCAGCACCGGTCATGGGCGGCCGATCCGGCTCTCGGGCGTTCGGCGCCGCGCTCGCGTCATCTCGCCTGAGCGGGAAAGCAGTCATGAGGCCCGGCGCAAGGGCACGACGGCGGCCGGCCCGATGGATACGGGTCCGAGCTTGTCGCGGATGCGGTCCATGGCCTGCTCGGCGACCAGGCGGGACTCGCGGGCGCTGTCCAGACTGATCTGTTCGGCGACCTGGTCGGCATCGATGAGGTCCTCACCTTTCAGCACGATCCCGGTCAGGCGGGCGCGTTGCAGGACGGCGGCGTCCATCAGCTGGTAGGCGAGCGAGCGCAGGTCCTCCTCGTGGGCGGAGGCTTCGGGCAGGCGGCGGGTCTTCTCCCAGGCGGTGCCGCCCGCGAAGCGCAGGGTCAGGGTGATCGCCCGGGCGGCCTGGCCGCGGCGGCGCAGCTGGAGGCCGAGCTGGACGACGAGGTCGAGGAGTGCGGCCCGGACGACGGCGCCGTCCAGGGTGTGGTGGGTGAAGCGGTGGCGTAGGGCGGCGGAGGCCGGCAGGTTCCGGGGCACAACGGGGCGGGGGTCGATGCCGCGGGCGCGGTCGGCGGCAAGCCGGCCGGGCTTCTTGACCAGCAGGCGCTGCACGGTGGCCGGGGAAACGGCGGCGAGCAGTCCGACCGACTGGATGCCGTAGTCACGGAGCACGGTGGCCTGGCGAGGGCCGATCCCGTGCAGGGCCTCCACTGGCAACGGCGCGAGCCAGTCGGTGACCTGGTCGGGGGCGATGGCGAGGACGTCGCCGGGGCCGGTGATCTGCGAGGAGGCGGTGGCTGCGACGGTGATCGTGGGCCCGATGCCGACGCGGGGTTGTTCCGCGCGCAGGATCGAGGAGCTAGACCATGCCGATGTGCTCCCCGCCGACGCGGGGGTGCTCCGACGCGAATGCGGATCACGGCCTCGTCGCCTGGGTCCTCCTCGCCGACGCGGGGGTATTCCGAGGTCCGGACGACCGGGCCCGCCAGGAGGTGATGGCTCTCGGGGACGTCGCGCGAATGGATCCACGTATCTGGCCCGATGTGCGCGACCCGGGCTCCGTGGAGGAGATCCGGGAGGCGTTCGGCCGGCGGTGCTGGATTCAGTACATGCCGCACGCCGGAGCGATCGAGGTCCGTGACATCGGATGGGTGGCTGATCACTTGTCCTTCCGGTCAGCCGCCGAACCTCCCCGCCGCATCCGGGAACGAGCCGCGGCAACAAGCTCCGACCGGTCCTTGCCGTCAGCGCCGGCGGAGTTCCTCCGCCCAGTCCCGGAGCCGGTCCTCGAGGACCAGGTTGTCGCCGCGGGCCACGCTCTGCAGCAGCTGGGCGCACATGGTCGCTTCGGCGGCGAGGCCGGCCTGGCTGCCCAGGATCGGGAAGACGGTGCGGACGCGGGCGGCTGTGTCCGGCTGGAGCAGTGTGTAGGCGTAAAGCGTGGCGGCGTCGAACCCCTCCGGCGCGCGGCCCCAGCCCTCCCAGTCCAAGAGCCCCAGGGGCGACGCGGTGAGGTTCGCCCAGTGCACATCGGAGTGGGCGGTGGTCCAGCAGATGACGGCAGGTGCCGGGATTCCGACGAACTGGGGAATCGCCCGGTCCATGTACTGCTGTCGTACGGGCCCGCCGTGGCCCTCGTCATCCCGCCGGGCGGCGCGGCGACTTCGGGAGCCGTCCCGCCGGGCGGGCGGTCACCGGCAACCCGGCGTCCGTCGCCTCCTCGATGGCGACGTCGGCTCGGTCGGCGCTCGCAGTGGCGCCCGGGCGGGTGATTTTCCCTCGCGTACGCGGGCGCAGTTCTAGCGGCGCACGTCCAACTTGCGCATTTACAACGAGTATTTACAGCTTTCAGGTGTTCTGTCATGTTCTGTTCGCCGCTTCCCGGCGAACGAGCGAGAGGTGATCTCATGCGACGAACCGAGTACGACGCGAGCCAGGCCGCCAAGCGCCTGAAGGTGCCCGCAGCCACCTTCCGGTGGGCCCGGCACACCGGGCTCATCCCCGAACCAGACGCGTCCTCGTGGCAGTAGTCCCGGGCCGCTGTGGAGGCGCTGGACGCCGACGCCATCCGGGCCGCGATGCCCTCCCCGCCCATCTCCGGCGGCGCGGCGGCCGACCGGATCGCCGACGCACTCGGCACCCCGAACGTGATCGGCGAGAAGGCGAACGTGACGGCCTTCGTGGTCCGGCGGTTCGTCGACCGCGGCCTGCTGGTCGACCTGAGCGCGAACCCGGACGGGACGCTGCACCACCCCGGCCAGGTCGCGGAGGCCTGCCAGCGCGAGGACCTGGCGGACCTGGTCGCCGCCGACACCCCGCTCGGGCCCGAGCAGGCCGCCGCCCGGCTTGGGGTGCGCAGGGTGGAGTTCGACCACATGGTGCGGCTCGGTTGGGTCCGCTCCCCGCAGTCGATCGAGGTCCGCTTCGGCACGAGCCGGGCCGGGGCCGTCGATGTCGCGCTCTACACCACGGCGTCCGTCGACGCGGTCGTCCCCGCGCACCCGGAGGTCGACTGGGAGCAGCTGCGCGCGGTGGAGAAGGGCCGGCGCTCCCCGCTCGCCGCGCTGGCGAAGCAGGCCGCCCCGGCCTGACCGGCGCGGCGTGCTCAACGAGGGCGCTCCCCCGCGGCTGTTGCGTGGGGGAGCGTCGTCGTCTCCGGCAGCTCTGCCTCAGCGGCCGGGCGGCTCGGGGTATCGGGCGCGGCGCCGGTCCGGGTCGTCGACGCCGATCTCGTACCAGGGCTCGCCTCGCTGGAGTCGCGGCAGGGTGTTCACCCAGACCGCGACGGCGATGCCCTTCACGTCGGCAGCGAGCGCCTGGAGGCGGCTGTCGAGCAGGTGCTCCTCCTTGCCCGCCAGGACGACATGCAGCCGCGGGAAGGTCTGGGAGCGGGTGAAGCGGTGGCGCTGCCAGAACGGGTACGTCACGCCGATCGTCCCGCGGGCGCCCTCCCAGACGCGGTGCCCGGCGTAGCGCTCGTAGTCCCAGACCTCCTTAGCGAGCCGGCCTGCGACATGCTGCCGTGTCAGCGCGCCGGAAGGCGCCCTGTCGGGCGGTGTGAGCTGCGGTGATCGACATGACGTTGGAATCGTCCGCGGCACCGTTCACGGCGTTGGATTCCGGTCCGCCCGAAGGGCGTTCAGCACCCCTTGACCAGGCCGGGCGCGGCTCCGGTCCGGGCTGCCGGGCACTGCTGGTGTACGTCATGACGAAGCTCCCTCACGAGTAACTGTCAATACCTGTGGATCTGTCGTGTTGGTCGTGTCCATGCTCAGCTGAGTCGGAGCAGTCGTGCGGCGGTCTGGGCTGGAGTCTCGTCGCTGGTGTAGATCGTCCGTGTCGCGACCAGCTGGGTGCCGGGGTCGTCGAGCCAGTGGGCGAGGAAGTCGTGTCCGTCGATGATCCAGGATCGGCCCTTGTCCGCCGTGCAGCGTCGCCGTAGGACGGCCAGTGAGATCTCGCGGTGAGCGGAGGGCAGGACGCGGACAACGTCACAGCAGCGATCCAATGCGGTGCGAACCGTGGCCAGGTGCTCGCGGCCGGTGTAGCTGGTGTGGCCTGCGCCCAGCGCGATCACAGCGTCGGGGTGATCCTCGACAGCACATGCCACGGCGTGTGCTCGGGCCGGTTCCCACTCGGCCTCGGCCGCGAGGCGCCCG
This sequence comes from Streptomyces sp. NPDC029138, assembly GCF_055564375.1. NCBI lineage: Bacteria > Bacillati > Actinomycetota > Actinomycetes > Kitasatosporales > Streptomycetaceae > Streptomyces > Streptomyces sp. NPDC029138. The sequence goes on along the minus strand of NZ_JBVHWM010000081.1, from coordinate 25,812 downwards.
ATGGCGGCAATGCGCTCGCGGAGTTTGGCGATGCTCCATCCCACCTGCGCGTAGTACCCGTCCGCGACGGCATCCAGATCGACGAACGGTCTTTGCGTCCTTGCCGCGATCTCCCGGCCGAGTGTGGTCTTTCCGGTGCCGGCCGGGCCGACCAGAACCATCCATGGTGCCTGTGCGGACGCATGTCGGCTCACGCGGCGGTCACCTGACCGCGTTCGACGAGGTGACCGCGCTCGAAGCGGGCTCCGGCCCGGACGAGGGCGACGAGGTGAGGAGCGTTGACGGCCCGCCACCGCTGCTGTGCGGATTCCACCAGCTTGAAGACCATCGCCAGGGCGGCAGCCGCACTGCCGGCCCCCTTGGTGACCTTCGTGCGCAGGCGGACGGTGGCGAACGCGGACGCGATGGGATTCGTGGTGCGCAGGTGGATCCAGTGCTCGGCGGGAAAGTCGTAGAAGGCCAGCAGCTCGTCCACGTCGTCGATGATCTTATTGACGGCCTTGGGGAACTTCGCGCCGTAGGCCTTCTCGAACGCCGCGACCGCCACGAGCGCGTGGTCGCGGTCCTCGGCGTTGTAGATCTCCTGCAGGGCCTTCTTCGCTCCGGGCTGGGCCGACTTCGGGAGGGCGTGGAGGGTGTTGGCGATCTTGTGAACCCAGCACCTTTGGTGCCTGGCCTCGGGGAAGGCCTCGTCCAGGGCCGTCCAGAAACCGAGCGCGCCGTCACCGAACGCCAGGACCGGAGCACGCATCCCGCGCCGCTGGCAGTCGCGCAGCAAGTCGCCCCAGGAGTCGGCTGATTCGCCGTAGCCGTCGCTCATGGCGATCAGTTCCTTGGTGCCGTCCGCGCGCACCCCTGTCAGAACGAGCACGCACGACTTCCTCTCCCGCAGGCGTATGCGCAGGTGGATGCCATCGGCCCACACGTAGACGTAGTCGCTGCCGGACAGGTCGCGCTCGCCGAACGTCTGGTGGTCGGCCTGCCACTGCTGGGTGAGCCGGGTGACCGTCGCCGGTCACAGGCCCGCCCCCGAGCCGAGGAACTGCTCCAGCGCGGACAGGAAGTCGCCGGAGGACAGGCCGTGCAGATAGAGCAGTGGCAGCACCTCGCTGACCTTCGGTGACTTGCGGCACCACGGCGGCAAGATCGATGAGGAGAACCGCTTGCACTCGCCTGTGGCTTCGTCCACCCGCTTGTCGTTCACCCGCGGCGCCCTGACCTCGACCGCCCCGGCCGCGGTCGTGACCTTCCTCGGCTGGTGGTAGCCGTTGCGCACCACCAGACGGCGCCCGTTGCCGTCACGCATGTCGGCCAACTCATCTATGTAGGCGTTGACTTCGGCCTCCAAGGCGGCGGCCAGCATCCGCCTCGCCCCTCGCGGACGATCTCATCGATGAGGGAGGAGCCATTGACGGTGGTGCCGTCGGCGTTCACTACGCTGAGCACGGGCGTGCCTTCCCGGCCCGCGCGGCAACGCGGGCCACTTGATACCAGTCGATCGATCACCCGGGAAGGTACGCCCTCCCGACCCGATCCACAGGATCTGAGCATCGCTCGCACCTCACGCAGGTGGCGCGGGACTCCGGGCAGAGTCCCGCCGTCACTTGCTAGAGGTGTGGCGAAAGTCGACGGTGTGACATTCCGCCGTGCGCCGTCACCGAGCGACCATCCGGCGGGCGCCGCTGTCCTCTGACACGGGAGGCCGGCGACGCGGGCGTGGTGCGTCCATATGCTGGAAGTAGAACGGTGCTCCGCGGCGGCGCGGGTCGATCACTGTGCGACTCATGACGCCGGGCCGGTTCGAGGGGCGAGTCTGCCCGGGACACTCAGTGAGTGTTGCTGGCTTATGCGGGGACAGTTCCAGAGACGGTGACGCCTGCCTGCCGGAAGTCCTCAAGGGTGGCTGCCGTGGTGTCCTGGGCGACACCGACGGAGTAGTCCAGGCGTACGCGGGCCCGGAAGCCGGCCTTCACCGCGTCCAGCGCGGTCGCGCGTACGCAGTGGTCGGTGGCGATACCTACCACGTCGACGTCCTCCACTCCGCGCTCACGCAACCAGTCGGCCAGAGGCGTGCCCTGTTCGTCGGCGCCTTCGAAGCCGCTCTTGGAGGCGCTGTGCGCGCCCTTGAAGAAGACGGCGTCGACTTTGCCGCCGGTGACGGCGGGGGCGAAGTTGGGGTGGAACTCGCTGCCCTCGCCTCCGGCTACGCAGTGGACGGGGAAGCTGTCCTTGAAGTCCGGGTGTTCGGAGAAGTGGCTGCCGGGATCGATGTGGTGATCCCGGGTAGCCACGATGTACTCGTAGTCACGTCCGGCACTGTGCTCCACCAGGTCCGCGATGGCCGAGGCGATCCGCGCACCTCCCGCGACGGGGACGCTGCCTCCCTCGCAGAAGTCCTTCTGCACATCCACGATGATCAAGCCTCGGCTCATCACGAACACCTTCCAGTACGGCGGCACAGGAGAGAACCGCTCCGGGAACCCTTCCGATACTGGTCGAGCATGGTCGGCAATTCCCGGCGAGTTACATCGAACGGGTGATTTAGGTCAGGCAGTATGTGCGCCGTCGCGGCGGTGGGCACCTGGTTTTTCACGGACCCACCTCGGTGCGTTCTCCGCTCTGGCCACCGGCACGGCGGGCCCGCTCGCCTATAGGGGGGCGAGAGCGTGTGCGTGCGCTTGGTCGAGCAGGTGTCGCAACCTTGAGGTGGTGGGTGCGACGGCCGTGGCGAGCAGTGCCGGGCCGCCTGCCAGTGGCGCGAGGCAGGCACAGCCATCCTTGGTGCCTTCGCCGCCGAGCAGGACGGGGTCCCGTCGGACGTCGAGGCGCGGGTCCACGATGAGGAGTTGGCCGACGGCGCGGTTCCCGTTCAGGACGGCCGGGCCGTCCCATCCGGGTTCCGGAGCCCCGTAGGCGGTGTACTGGTCGAGCAGTGGGCGTCCGGCGCGGTGGACCAGGATCCGGGTGACGAGGTGGCCGGGTTCCTCCTCGGCCCGGCCCAGGAGCTGTTCTTCTCGCAGCACCAGGCGTGAGGTGGCGGCAAGATCGACGGTGTATGTCTGGCGCAGGTTGCTGTCGGCGGCGCTGATCATGGGCTGTGGTAGCCAGCGCAGACGGGCGTGTTCTGCGATGGTGAGGCGCACGTCGTAGGTGGCCGCGTCGGTGGTGGGTCCGCGCAGGGCCAGTGTGGCGGCGGCCGTGGTGATCTCCAGGTCGGCCCGGTCCTCGGCGGTGATGTCGAGGGTGAGCCGGTCGCCGCCGAGGGGCGCGCTCATCGCGCTGATGATCCCCACTGTGGCGGCGTTGCCGTGGGTGCGCAGACGCCGCAGGTGGAAGGGGCCATCGCTGTGCAGTTGCGGGAGGGTGGTGACGCGTCCGTTGTGCGCGGCGCGGATGCGGGCCGTGGCACGTACGCCGTCCGGGTGTCCGGCGGGCTGCTGGGTTCCGGCTGGGGGGAGGCCGGGGCCTGACGTGGTTTCAGCTGCGGTGAGTTGCGTAGAGGGGCTCATGCGGTTGCCCCGGCGCGCCACTGAGTGAGGTGGTCGGTGACCCAGTCGGCGACATCGCGGATGCCGTCGTCGATGATGAGGCTGGTGAAGATGATGGGGAGGTCGCCGCGCTGTCGTTTCGCGTCGATCGCCATGGTGTCCAGGTCGGCGCCGACGTGCGGGGCGAGGTCGGTTTTGTTGATGATGAGGAGGTCGGCGGTGGTGATGCCGGGTCCGCCCTTGCGGGGGATGTCGTCGCCGCTGGCTACGTCGATGACGAAGATCTGCACGTCGACGAGGCCCTTGGAGAAGGTGGCGGTGAGGTTGTCGCCGCCAGACTCGATGAGTACGAGGTCGAGGGGGTGGAGGGTTGCTTCGAGGTGTTCGACGGCTTCCAGGTTGGCGGAGATGTCGTCGCGGATCGCGGTGTGGGGGCAGGCGCCGGTTTCGACGGCGGTGATGCGCTCGGGTGGCAGGACGGCTTCGCGCCGCAGGTACTCGGCGTCTTCGCGGGTGTAGATGTCGTTGGTGACGACGGCGATGGGCCAGGTATCTCGCAGGGTGCGGCAGAGCGCGGCGACGGTCGCGGTCTTGCCGGAGCCGACGGGGCCGCCCAGGCCGACGCGCAGGGCGCGGTGGCTGCCGTCGGCGCGGAGTGGCTCGGTGCTGTGGGTGTGACGCTGCGGCATGGTCTCGGGGTGGTCGAGGTGCACGAGGAACTCCAGGTGGGAAGGGAAGGGAAGGTTTCAGGAGGCGAAGAGCCGGACGGTCCAGGCGGCGTGCTGTTCGCCGGTGATGTCCAGCAATGGCGAGGACGCCGACGGCAGGACGTCGATGCCCTCGGCCGTGACGCGGCCCGCGGCCTCGGCGGCAGCGGTGGCGACGGCGTCGGTGTCGGAGCTGAGGCGAGCCAGCAGTCCTGAGGCGTCGAGCGGGTCGAGGCTCAGCAGGCGCACCGCTGCCGTAGCCGGGCCGCCGATGTTCTCGTACGCGGCGGCATAGGCGGCATCCAGCGGGGTGAGCCCGGCGGCCCGGGCGGCCAGGCCCAGCACGATGGGCTGGTGGGCGCCCTGGGGACGTTCGGTGGCCAGCAGTTCCAGGTCGTCGGACGGGAAGGTGGCACGGGCTGCGCGCATCATCTGCCGACCGAGCCTGCGGGCGACGGCACGCAGCGCGGGGGCGGGGGTGCGCGCGTCGGCGGCGTCGTCCAGCAGCAGCGGGTCGACTCCGGCGGCCGCTGCGGCAGCCAGCCCAGCCGCCGTCAGGCCGGTGGTGTGCAGGCGCCCGCGGCAGAACGCCTCCAGGCTGTGGGTGTCGTGTACGGCTTGGCGGGCGACGGCGGCTTCGATTCCGCCGGAGTGGGCGTGCCCGCCAGCGGGGAAGCGGCCGTCGGCCAGGAGGAGCAGGGCTGCGCGGCTCATGGGCGAGCGGCTGCCTTTCGCAGGGTCGGATTGGTGTTGCGGGGCTCCGGGTGGGCGCACAGGGCTCCGGCTGGGGCCCGGCCGGGGCGGCGGGCCGGCGGCTGGGCTCAGAAGAGGAAGTACCGCTGTGCCAGGGGGACTTCGGTGACGTAGGAGCGCGGCACCGTGGCGCCGTTGAGTTCGGTGCGGGCGTCGCTGGTGGTCGCGCCGCCGATGGTGACCTCGAAGCTGTTGTGGTCGACCTCGAGGCTCCGGGGCACCGTGTCGTTCAGTTTCATGTCGGCCTTCGTGATCTGGCGGGTGCTGGTGATGTCCACGAAGTCCTTGTCGAGACCGAGACCCGGATTACTGCTGGTGCCGTCTCCGTTCAGGCTGCCGGCCACGCCAGGAGCCACGAAGTTCACCGAGTTGCGTCCCGGGGAGCGGCCAGTGGAGCCCCAGACTGCCCGGGGCAGGTAGGGCTGCGGCGTGGTGATCGACGCGTTGGCGTCGCCGACTTGCGCGTAGGCGAGCTGGCCGCCCTTGAGGAGCTTGTGCGGTTTGACGCCGAAGAACTTCGGCTCCCACAGCACCAGGTCGGCGAGCTTCCCGGTTTCCACGGAGCCGGTGTGGCCGTCGATGCCGTGTGTGATCGCCGGGTTGACCGTGTACTTGGCGACGTACCGGCGCGCGCGGAAGTTGTCGTTGGGCTGCAGCTGCTGGTCGTTGAAGGAGTGGTTCGTGTCGTCGATGATCGTGCGGACCTTCGCGGCTTCGAGGTCCTCCCTCAGTGCCCCGTATCGGCACTTCATGACGTGCGCGGTCTGCCAGGTACGCATGATCATCTCTCCGATGCGGCCCATCGCCTGGGCGTCGGAGGACATCATCGAGATGGCGCCCATGTCGTGGAGGAGGTCCTCCGCGGCCATGGTGGACGGCCGGATCCGGGAGTCGGCGAAGGCCCTGTCGGCCGGGATCTCCGGATTGAGGTGATGGCACACGATCATCATGTCGACGTGCTCCTTGACGGTGTTGACCGTCAGGGGACGCGTCGGGTTGGTGGAGGCCGGCAGGACGTTCGGGTCCTTGACCAGTTCGATCATGTCGGGCGCGTGACCGCCGCCGGCGCCCTCGACGTGGAAGATGTGGATGGAGCGTGCCTTCTTCGCCGTAAACTTTCCGTCTGCGTCCCTGGCGTCGCCGGTGAAGGCTGCCCGTGTGCTCTCCAAGAACCCGGACTCGTTCAGTGAGTCGGCGTGCAGAGCGAGCTGGACACCGCGCTCTTCGCAGATGTCCAGGGCCCGGTCGATCACCGCGGGCGTGGCGCCCCAGTCCTCGTGGACCTTGAAGCCGCAGACACCGGCGTCCACCTGTGCGTTGAGCTCGTGCTTGTTCATCGTGCTGCCCTTGCCGAGCAGGCCGATGTTGACCGGGAACTCATCCAGCGCCTCGAAGAGCCGCCTGATGTGCCATGCGCCCGGTGTCACGGTGGTGGCCGTACTGCCCTCGGCCGGTCCCGTGCCGCCGCCGATCAGGGTGGTCACCCCCGAGGCCAGCGCCTCGTGGATCTCCTCGGGGCAGATGAAGTGGACATGGGTGTCCACGCCACCCGCGGTGAGGATCCGCCCGTTGCCGGAGATGACCTCGGTGCTCGGCCCGACCGCGAAACTCACCGGCGTCACCGGAATGGGCATGGCGTTGCCGGCAGTCGTACGGTCCGGCATCTCGAACCGATTGCTCGGAATCGGATCCATCGTCTCGGGGTTGTACGCCTTGCCGAGGGCCGCGATCCTGCCGTCGCGGATGCCGATGTCGGCCTTGACCACGCCCCACCAGTCGAGGATCAGCGCGCCGGTGATGACGGTGTCCACGAGCCTGTGATCCGTGGCCTCGCCTTTACTGTTCCGCCCGTCCCTGGCCAGGTGCGACATCCCCATCGACTCGCGGACCACCTTGCCGCCGCCGAAGATCATCTCATTGCCGCTGTACGAAGGGCCGCCGCTCCAGTCGGCCTCGATCTCCAGCGTGAGGTCGGTGTCGGCGAGCCGGACCCTGTCCCGCGTGGTCGGCCCGTACAGCGCGGTGTAATCCGCCCGCGTCAGCTCATTGCTCGCCTTCGGCCGGCCCTTCCCATGCTGCGGCGCCTGGTCGCGGCCTCGTCCCTGCGGATTGCTCATCGGACGATCCCTTCGCGCAGTCCCTGGATCTTGGTGAGGTCGCTGGTGTCGCTGCCGCCGGCCGTGACCTCGCCCTGGATCTGCACCAGTTCCACGCAGCACTCGTCGCCCGGTTCGAACCTCACGGACGTGCCCGCGGCGATGTTGATCCGCCGGCCCCTCGCCGCATCGCAGTTCCACAGACTGCGGTCCTGGGGAACTGTCTGACCGGCGGGGACCTCGACGCTGACGACCTTCAGCCCCGGGTTGACCTCGGCGAAGTGATAGTGGGAGCCGACCTGGATGGGGCGGTCGGACTCGTTCTTCACCTTGATCTTCGTCTTGCCAGGCCCCGGCAAGGTGGTGGCGTCCGTCTGCAGGCTGACGCCCAGCGGATTCCCGTCGAGACGCACGTTGAAGCAGATCGCGTCGTACCGGGAGGCTGTGTCGTCGTCCTCGTCGCACTTTGCGGACGGATTGCCGCTGTCGTCGCAGTCGACTGGGGAGTCTCGCTTGCGGGGTGGCTGGGGGTGCTCGACCTTGCCCGGGTAGACCTCGGGTTCCTCGGGGGCCTCCGGGATGGGGTCGTGGATGGTGACCAGTTTAGTGCCGTCCGGGAAGGTTGCCTCCACCTGGACGTTCTTGATCATCTCTGGGACGCCGTCCATCACGTCGTCACGGGTGAGTAGCCGTCGGCCCGAGTCCATGATGTCGCTGACCGTCTTACCGTCGCGCGCCGCCTCGAAGACGTGAACAGTCAGCAGGGCCATCGTCTCGGGGTAGTTCAAACGCAGCCCTCGGTCGCGGCGCTTGCCGGCCACGTCGGCCGCGACGTGGATCAGCAAGCGTTCCTGCTCATGCGGAGTCAAATGCACGATGACTCGTCTCTGTTGTTCGGATCGTGCGTGCGGCCGGGCATGCCCAGGTCACGGACAACGCTCCCCGGACGGCAACGGACGCTCTACGAGCATCAGCGGGACAAGAACGGCGAAACAGCCAAACCGCGGTTTGCCCACACAATCTGATGAATCCACAGAGCACGCGGTTTCACCCGCCAGGCGAGGAAGAAGCCGGGATGGAGCCTGCGCCATGGCGTAAGGGATGGACGTCGGGAAGTGACTGGCCAAGCAGAGGCAGCACAACGTCCAGCAGGCCTGACAGGCGGCCAGCGCGAGCGCCTGGAGCACCTCGGCATAACGCCCGCTGCCCCGGAATCCGGAGGAGCCCGCGATGCCGTCACCACACCCATGGAGGCCTCCGAGCGGCACGTTGCGGCTCTGGCGCAGTACAAGCCCGTACGGGCTCCGTGACGGTCCCCAGGACGCACGCAGAGCGGCTGGAGGACGGGACAGAGATCAAGCTCGGGGTGTTCCTGAGCAACAGCAAGAGCAAGCGCGGGAAGCTGACTGCCGACAAGCTCCAGGCGCTCGCGGAACTCGGACTCGACTGGGCGGCATAGGGAAACGACCTCGCTCGCTGGAACGTGCACGAAGGCTGGAGCCCCTGGAGGACAGACCTCCCGGGGCTCCGTGGCGTTGTACGGCGGTGCTACTGCACCAGCGCTCCGAGGGCGTGCTCAGCCATCTGGACACCCATCGTGGCGGCCATGGTGGTGCCGGCCTCCAGGAGTTTGTCCTTGAGCTGGGTGGCGAACTGCCGCAGAGGGCACGGCTCGGGGTTTTCGGAGGTTGCTTCGTCGTGGAGGTCCTGGGCGACGCGCTCCAGCTCCACCCGGTCCGGCTCGGGCATGCCCAGCGTGCTGCTGACCTGTCCCACGTACCCGGCCAGTTGGACGAACAGCGTGGGGTCGACGCCGTCGGTGTTGTTCTGGGTGAAGTTCTGCTGCTCGCCGATGATTACGCCGTTGGCGTTCGGCAGATAGGTGTTGTACAGGTCCACTGCCGCGCCGGCACAGTGCGGGGCCACCTCCACCGGGGAGACGAACGCGCTGGCCCGGCGCCGAAGCTCTGCGGGGTCACTGATACCCGAACGGCGCAGGCGGTCCTCGTACAGGGCGAACCGACGAGCCTGCTCGACCGGGCTGCGATGGCCCTCGATCACGAGGAGCCTGATGCCGGCGGGAAGCCTCGCGGAGGCTGAGCGCAGGCGTTCGAGCACGCCGGTCCTGACTCGTCCGTGCGCTCCGTGCTCGACCCGTTCTCGCGGATCCAGCGCCACGGACGCAACGGTGGCGATCTCCGCCGGGTTCACCACAGTCGGCCACCGGGGTGTCGATCACTCGCGGATCGCTCAGCAAGATCATGCCGAGCGAGCCTAGCGCGGCAGAGTACGGGCCCAGCGGGGTGTCGTCGGCGGCAGGCTGCCGGCCGGAGCGGGTACGGGGAGCTGCCGGGCCATGGTTGTGGCATTCTGCGGGGGCTGGTTGATCAGGGGGGAAGACGTTGAAGAACACGAACTGAAGCGCGCGGCCGACGTCGGACTGGATCAGCGACAGGCCGACAAACGCACTGTGAAGCGCCAGCAGGTCATTGCTTTCCGTCTGTTCTGTGTCGGCTTCTTCTTCGGTCTGTGTGGATGGCTGCTGAGCATGCTCTGAGCCATAGGCGCCGTCATGACCGCCGCAGGGCCTGTCGACGGCGGGAAGCATGCACTGCCTGAGCTGACGGACCACTGCGCTGGTCTGCATCGGACGGCCGGAACGGTGTCAACGGGCGCGGGCATGGGCCGCCGCACGCGGTGACCAGATCGTTTGAGACGGCAGAACGCGGGGATCGCGGTTGATCTGGTCCCCGGGCCACTGGATGGCAGATCGTGTCTCAGTTGAACCGGTCCGGCTCCGCCGTCACGAACTGATGCCACAACCTGGTCGTCCATCGAGATGCCGCCGGTGCCTCCCTGTTCGCGTGACAGTGATCCTGGGAAAGGAGGCTGTCAGTGCCTCCCGTGATAATCACCTTGCCACGTTGACCGTGCCGATCGGAGGCACCTCTTGTCCACGCTGCATGAGTTCACGACCTGGGAGCCTCTGCTGCACATCCTGCGATCCGCTCACACCGCGACGCCGGGCGCTCTGGGCGGTCACGTCGCCGGACGGATCGGCACCCAGGCGTACAGCGTGCCCATGCCATGGGGGACGATGTTCACCATGCACGGGCAGGCGTCTGGCGCGGCGGACAGACGGCCCGAGTTCGACGCCGTGCAGCGCGTGCGGGGCGCGCTGGCGGAGGCCGACGCCGACGGCGCCTCCTTCGTGGCCCGGATGTCCCCGGACGGGCCGGCCGTGCTGCACTTGCTCGAGTTCGGGCCCGCCGTGGAGGCCGAGGTCAGCGGGCCGCTCCCGGGCGCGCTCGTACTGGTCGATGGCGCCGTACCCAAGCCCTGGCGCCGGCTGCCCGATCCGGTGCCCGACGCGAAGCCCTCGCCGTCGGCGGATCCGGCAGCACTGGAGAGCTTCCTGCGCGAACGCCTCCCCGACGCCGTCGGCGCGACGGAGGAGGAGATCGCCGCGGCGGAGGCGCGCCTTGGGATACCGCTGCCCGACGAGCTCAAGGCGCTCTACCGGGTGACGCGGGCCCGGTGGGACGACCTGGCCGACGACGAGGCGATGTGGCACCTCATGGAGACGGTGACCTGCGAACCGCTCCCCCTGGACGAGCTGTACATCGCCGACGCGCCCTCCCGGCACTCCCCGTGGCGGTTCGCGGCGATGGAGACGGTCGGTACGCCGCCCGGCGCCGCGGTGCAGGGGCTGGTCGGATCGCCGGGCTGGATCGTCTTCGGCAACAGCGACGGCGACCGGCTCGCAGTCGACCTGACGCCGGGGCCAGCCGGGCACACGGGGCAGATCATCGTGCTCAGCCACGAGGAGAGCGTCGGCGCGGGCCTGGTCGCCGGCTCCCTCACCGAACTGATGCTCCGCCTGCCCGCACAGCGCCGCGGCGCCCCGCGGACGGAGGAACCGCCCGCCGCGGCCCGGGTCAACATCCGCGGCCTGAAGAGCGTCGAGGCCGCCGCGCACCCCGGACTTGAGGTCCTGAGCATCGGCGTGTGGGAGGGCGAACCGCTCAGCCTGGAGCCTGTCGTGGACTTGCCGCGCCTGCGGACCCTTGGCGCCTACCCGGGCACGCTCGCCGACCCGTTGGAGATCTCCCGGCTCACCGGCCTGGAGTTCCTGGCGCTCTGCCCCCAGGACTGGCGTGTGCTCCTGGACGCCGACATGGTCCCGCGCAGCCTGCTGGCCGCCGCCATCGAGGTGCGCAACGACGTCGATCCCCTGCCGGTCGTGGACCTCGCCAACGAGATCCTTGCCCGCTGGAACCGCCCCTTGATCACCCGCACCACCCTGGAGGGTAGCCTCGGCCCCGTGCCGTAACCCATGCTGACCGGGGCGGCCGGGGGGACGGCGTCAGCCATGCACGGGCCAGTCGTTCGTGCGCGGCAGCCCCGTTGTTTCGCTGGGCCAGCCAGGCGTAGCCCTAGCTGTCCAGATCCCGAAACGGTCACAGGTGGTGATGTTGCGGTCGAACCAGGGCTCTCACGTCGGCAGTGCCGCCTGGAGTTCGCCGGTCGACGACCGCGAACCGCTCAGGCGGCCCTGCCTTCACGTGCCGGTGACCATTCGCCCACCCGGTCCGAAGCCCCCGCGCGACACGCCTCGAAGGACGCCGGCTTCGTCGCTCACATGCGGGTGAGCTCGGCTGCTGCGAGGGTGAGGGCTCCCTCGGCCGACGTCAGCAGTTGTTGGTCCAGCGGTGGCTGGCGATGTTGTTGTTCATCGACTGCCCTTGGCCCGCCTTGCCGTCCCACAAGAAGTAGATGCCCGTGAGGTTGTCGAGGTAGTAGCCGTTGGGCAGGCAGTTCCTGGAACCTCCCCAGGAGGGGCTGTAGAAGAGGTCGACGTCCTCGTAGGCGCCGGCGTAGCCGCGGTTCTCGAGAGAGCTCGCCCGATTTCTCATGCTGATGCCGGAGCAGGTGCTCCAGTCGGCGTCGTCCAGCTGCCAGCGGCACCGGGCTCCGCCGCGCGCGAAGCCGTCCCACGCGTACAGGTAGCCGTCGGCAGCAGCGGCCACGGCGCCCTTCGGAGCCGCCGACGACGGCGCGGGCTGTGCGGAGGCGGTGGGGGCGGCCGCGGCCATGGCCGTGAGTGTGAGGGCGGTCAGGGCGATGCTGATCTTCTTCATGGCGTCCTCTTCCCTGGTCGGTTGCTGTGACGGTCCGTCACGACGGACGGACAGCGGCTCGGGCGCGCGGAAGCGCTTCGTTCTCCAACCTGAGCCTGGTGCGCACCTCATCCGCGTACTGGTCGCGCAGGCGTTTGTCGTGCTGCGCGTCGAGACGGTGAACGGTGCGGGAGAGACCGGAACTCGCCGCGCAGCGTGCCTCGGTGACCGCTGCGCGTATTTCGCTCTTCCGGCTGATCCGGTGATGCGGGTCCAAGTATTCGCCACGGGCCTCCTGCGGGTTCTTGTAGGGGAGTCCGCGTGCGCGCATGCACGCGGACCAGTCCTTGACCGACCTCGCGAACTCGGCGTCGCCGGTGGTCATGCTGGTGCGCAGCGTTTCGAGAGCATCCGTGACGGTCAGAACCCGGAACCATGTCTCGAGGTCCCCGTAGAGCTCTTTCTGGGCATCCGCGGCGCAGCCGCCGTCCACACGGCTGACCGTCAGGCCGTTCGGGGACCGGACCGATATGCGCTTCCCCGTCCTCTCCCCGTGGAGTGCGTCCAGCGCACGCTGTCGCTCCTCCGGTGTCAGGCCGGCGAAGTACTGCCGGTTGGGGTCGGAGCCGCGCACCTCGGCTCGCCGAGCGAGGATGTCACTTCCGTAGCCATGCTTGGACGCCCACTCCACGTCATCGACGACGTAGGGGAATTCGCGGTCGTCGGGCACGGGCCGCCGGGGCACCACCCAGGTTCTGAAGCCCTTGCTCGCCATGCAGGAACGGGTCAGCGTCTCTTCGGCCTCGTGCAGCAGGTCCTTCTCTTCCTCGCTGAGCGCGTGAGGTCGCTGCGGGAACGTCTGAGACCGCGTGTGCGTGAGACCCATCGCTCCGACTGCCGTCGCGATGACGACTACTGCGACGGCGGCTTGGTGGTGACGGCGCACCCGGTTTCCTCCCCTGCGGTTCACAGCCCAACGAGTCGTGCCCGTACGGCGGTTGGCGTACATGACTGCTCGGCTGTTTCAGCCTGCGTCGATCAGGTCCGTCACCGCGAGGTTTCGTGCCACGATTCGAGCAGCTTCGAAGGGATGGTTGCCGGGCCGGCAGGACCGGGCAGCAGTGGGAGGATCATGATCGAACTCACCGTCGACGCCACCGGGCTCGCCCGCTCCCGTTTCGCGGTCTCGCCGTTGCACGAGGTCGTGGCGACGTTGCTGCCCTGGGGACTTCAACCGAGCTCTGACGCCCACCCGTGGGTCGCTCGCGCGCGACGCGTGCTGCGCCGGGCACGACTGCCGCTGTTGTCCGAACTGGCCCTGGACGCACCCGGATACGTGCCGGACTTCCTCAGCCCGTATCCGTCGCGTCCCTTCCCCACCGTCGAGGATGAGTTTCGGCAGGTCCGCTCCACCCCGCCCGAACGCGTCCTGAGCGAGCTGGAGGCGTTACGCGACGGGCGGCCGCGCAACGGCCTCGCCGGTTGCGAGCTGCCGGCGGAGGTGCGGCGGGCGATGGCCCGGGGCGGTGCGCACGTAACCCGGCAGGCGGCGGACGAGATGCGGCGCTACTGGGATCTGGCCTTCGCCCCGCACTGGGAGGCCGCCAAGGCCGCCCTCGACGCGGAGATCGGCCGATGCGCCGGCGTGCTGGCCGGGCACGGAGCGGAAAGGCTCTTCAACTCCTTGCATCCCGAGATCGAGTGGGCCGACGGCACGCTGCGCGTCGAGAGCCGGTTACGGATCGCGCTGCGGGTGCCCCTGGTGGTGGTCGTGCCGTCGATCGTCGCACCCCGGCCGGCCGTGGCCGTGGACCCGACACGTGACGAGGACCGGCCCCCCATGCTCGTCTATCCCGTACGTGACAACGGCAGCGCGCACGCCAACGTCATCGCCCCGGAAGCCCCCTCGACCGAGACGGCCAAGCTGCTCGGCCCCACCCGCGCCGGACTCCTCGCCGCACTGGCACAACCGGCCTCCACCACGCAGCTGGCGGCACGTCACTTCCTCAGCCCTGCGACGGTCTCGTACCACCTCGGTGTGCTGCACCGGGCGGGCCTGGTCACCCGCACCCGAGCCGGCCGATCGGTGCTCTACCGCTGCACCCTGGAAGGATCCAGGCTGGTCAGGGGCCGGTAGGCGGGATCTGTCCGGCCACGGGCCGCCGACGCGAGGTGGGCATGACCGGCTGGCGAGACGCGGCCACGCCGGGCGCCGGCACGCGCAGGCGGCGGGATCGGGGAACGGGGCCGCGGTGTGTCCGGTCTTGCATGCCCAAGCGTCGCTTCCTTGTCCTGCGCGACCACGGCATGGGGGGCTCGCGGTGGTGGGTCCGTGCGCATTCCGCGCGGATCGTGCTCGAAGCATTCGCCTGGGTGGAGGTAGTCACCGACCCGGAGACACTGACCCGGTTCAAGGGCGAAGGGCTGGAGGAAGTCGACGTTGACGCGCCCCGGATGCCTGTACGACATCGTGTACCGACGGCGGCGCTGGGACGAGAAGGATGATGAACCGGTCGGCCATCTGATGGAAGTCGGACCTGATGGGTGCCGGGTTCGCCAGGTTGAGCCGACCGAGGACGGGTCCGCCCCGCGCAATGGTTCCGACGACTGGGCTTTCAACCCGCCGGTCCTGGACCTCTATCACCCCGCATTGCCAGTCGCTGGCGCCGGCCTCCTGGGCGGCGAAGATGATGGCGATTCTTGGTGATCACCTGCGGATAGGCTCGGTCCATGATCGGTGACTGGCGGATGGACCGGATCGGGGCCGCTCTGCGGGGCGAGAACCCGACCGTGCTGCGGCGGCTTGCGTCTGGCTTCGCGGTGATCGGCGACGTTCAGTTCCTGCCCGGGTACTCCGTTCTCCTCGCGGACGAGCCGGGAGTTCAACGGCTGTCTGACCTGCCGAGGGCCAAACGGCTGTCGTTTCTGGCCGGCATGGACCAACTCGGCGAAGCGGTTGAGCGGGCCTGCCGACGGCTGGACCCCGATTTCCGGCGGGTCAATCTGGAGATCCTCGGCAACACCGACCCGTTCTTGCATGCCCATGTCTGGCCACGGTTCGAGTGGGAGCCGGCCGAGCTGGTGGGCAAACCGGTGTGGCTGTATCCGCGTGAGCGTTGGAGCGACGAGCGGTTCAGGCTCGGCCCGCAGCACGACGCGCTGCGGGATGCGATCGGCAGCGAACTGGACCAGCTGCGTTCGATGGCCTGACGGTGCGGGCCCACCGACCGTCAGGTCGGCGAGCCCGGTGATCAGTGACCGTCCGTGGACGTCATGGAGTGCTTCGCAGCGGAGTGACGCCGGGGATTGCCGTGGAGACGCAGGGGCGGGCGGCTTCCGGGGTCGCCAGCAGCGCGACGATGGTCACCGGCTGCTGGCAGTGTGGACGGTTCCGGGTCGCGGTTGGCTCCAACGGGTCGCGCTCCAGCAGTGTCTGCGCTCTGCGTCCGAGCAGTAGATCCAGCGTGGGCCGACCGTGGCGGTGAATTAGGTCTGGCAGGCCGAGCAGGCGGGGTTCATGACGGCGTAGTCGGCGAAGCTGCTGTCTGCCGCTGATCCCCCGGGCCGGTCGTCTGCAGCCGCTGGTACGTTTCCTCGCTCTGCCGGTCCAGCAGGGCGAGTTCCTTGCGGCCATGGCGCTGCGGGTCTGGCCGCGTCACCGCCAAAGCCGCCCCGGTCGCCGAGGCGTGGACGGTCACCCCGACCAGCCCGCCGCCGCCCAGGACCAGCGAACGTCGCGAAGGTCGCGCTGCGTGGGCCTGTCGGGCGTCTGCGCATGCTGCGTCCCGCGAGATCTTCCTACGGATCATGTCGGTCAGGCACCGAACTCCCTCGCCCTGCCTGCGGGCCGGGCTGCCGCACTGACGGGCGCGCGGACACGTGTGCCGGCGCGCCCGCGCGCCCGCGGCGGGGCGCGCCGGCCGGAGCCGGGGCGCCCCCGTGGCGTCAGGACATCACCGCCTGCGCGTACGGAACGAGTTGGACGGGACCGACCAGGCCGTAGTCCTGGCGGGCGGCCGTACCGAACACGGACGGCTGGGTGACCGGGAGCCGGTTGATGAGCGGGGTGGCCACTTCGATCTCGAAGCTGTTGTCGCCGCCGCGCAGGTAGGGGCCGACGTCGACGACGGGGTGCAGGCGGTCGACCGCGGGCAAGGAGGTGCCGTTGACGGTGACACGGACGGTGTCGGAGACCTGCCCGAGTTCGAGGACGGCCCCATGGGACGCGGTCCAGTCGTCCGGCAGGGTGCCCCCGGTGCGGTAGCGGCCGACGCCCGCGGAGTCGGCCAGTTCGGGGATCTTCGACCAGGGCGCGAGCGCGTCCAGGGTCAGGGTGCGCCGGACGCGCTCGGTACGGGTGGCGTCGGAGCCGGGGTACCAGTCCTCCACCTCCAGTTCCCACGCCGCCGGGGTGATCGGGGCGGGCACGGACGGCAGAGTCGTGCTGACCGTGCGGCCGTCGGACAGGCGGGTGGTGCGGGTGCCCGCCGCGCCGGCCCGTACGGTCAGTCCGCGGCCGGTGAACAGCACGTCGTCCGCGTCCGAGGCGACGGCGTGCGGGCGGTCGCCGTAGCGGTCGCCGAACAGTCCGGGCCGCCCCAGCGCGATGATCACCGTCTCCCCCGGCTGGAGCGTGACGCGCAGGGTGACGTCGTCGCCGTCCTGGGTGTAGCGGGCGAGCCGCACCGCCCGGCCCGTCCAGGCGTCGAGGAGATACGGCACCGTCGCCCCGCGGCCCCGGGTGCTGCGCAGGGTGACGTCGTGGTCGATCGCGGCCACCGCGGGCTTGACGGTCTCGGCGTGCTTGCCGTTGCAGAGGTAGTAGAAGTCCGCGTCGTCGGTGGCCCGGTGGGCGTTGAGGAGCGTGGAGGAGGTGGCGTAGCGGACGTCCGAGGTGACGCCGAGCTCGGCGAGAGCGTCGCCGACGGCGGCCTTGTCGGTGACGCGGACAACGCTTGGCAGGGCGAGCAGCCGGGCCATCAGCGCGCGCAGTCGGTGGGTCTCCCCGTCGCCGGGCACACCGGGGGTCAGCGCCTGGTCGAAGGCGCCGAACAGGACCATGGGCAGGTCCGCCTCGGCCAGCTCCAGCAGCTTGCGCGCGTCGGTGACGGCGAGCGTCGGGGTGGAGCCGTAGAAGAAGTCAGTCCCCCTCGACGAACAGCGCCTTGTAGGCGGGCCCGTCGGGCGCCAGCCGGCCACCGGAGACCGTGGCGCTCGGCAGGTCCAGCAGCGGGCCGCTGAGGAACTGGTGCGCCCAGCCGAGCGGGACGCCGGTGGCGGTGAACCAGGACGCGCCGATGCCGGTGGCCGTGTAGCCGGTCTGCCGGAAGACGGCGACGTCCACGCGGACGGTGCCGGACTGCAGCACACGGTGCACGCGGCCCAGGTAGCCGGCGATGTCCTCGACGTGGCCCCAGGTGGGCTGCCGGGGTCCCCACGACTCGCCGTAGCCGGGGGCGCCGTTGTACGGGCTGAAGGCGGCGAACCCTGGCCAGCTCACCTGCGGGGCGGTGGCGTAGGAGAATCCGTGCACGACGGTCTGGTTGACTCCCGCCGCGTACGCGCCGCCCATCGTCCGCAGGAAGCGGTCCCAGGTGGTGCTGTACGCCGTGCCGTTGTACGCGCCGGCCTCGCAGGACAGCACGGTGTGCCCGGCCATGTCGCGGCCGCCGGCCAGGCAGCGGTAGTCGTCGAGGTTCTTGAAGCCGAGGGACTCACCCTCGGGGATGTCCAGGATCGCCGCCGAGGCGATGGCGTCGGTCTGCAGTCCGTAGGGCTGCGAGCGCAGGGCCATGTCCAGCGAGTGCGCCCAGATCCTGAGGGCGCGCAGGTCGTGACGGTTGAACAGGTCGGAGACGGTCTCCCAGAAGTCGTGCCTGATCTGCCGGGCCACCCGGAGCGCCTGGCAGTTGGGCCGGGGCACGCTGGAGGTCCGGCCGCCGCGGTGAGCTGCGCGCGCGACCATCATCACCCTCGCCCAGGTCGAGATCCTCGTGAAGCGATGGGCCGCCACCGGGGAAGCCCTCGCAGGCCGCTACTTCTGGTGCTCGGACGGGCTCATCGTCCGCGATGCCGGCATCAGCAACATGACCAAGGTCCTCACCGGTCTCATCAAGAACGGCGAGTTCACACAGATCCTTCAACGCCTCGACGACTGACAGCCGCCCGGCCTGCACGTCTCATTCTGAAACGATCAGTTAGAGTCCCGGGGCGTTTGACGGTCTTGCCCGTGGCCTGGGGTTATAGGCGGTCCACTAGTGTCGCCAGCAGGGGCCGGGACGGCTCCGATGCCACGGCTGCGGTCCCGCTCGCTCTGCCGTTCCTCAGCCCAGTGACAGGTCGCCCTGATCGTCCTTGATCTTCACCTTGACCCAGGCATGGCCGCTGCTGTTGCCGTCGCCGACGCCGTCGACGTTGCACTCGAACTCCCGGCCCGCCTCGACGGGGACGGAAGCGGGGCAGCTGACATCGTCGATGGTCGGGGGCTTGGCGAAGTCGGCGGAGTTGACGTTGTTGAGCACGGCCCGCGCCAGCGCGTCCTGATCCAGGACGCGCTGCGGCTGCACGGCGGGACTCCCGGCCAGCAGCATGATGGTGAAAGTGAGCGCACAACAGGCGATCACGGCTAGGGAGAGCGCGATGACGGTACGGGCGAAGCTGCGTTGATCAGTCACGCGGACAGTCCTATCCGGCTGTCCGTGCTCAGACAACCCCCTGTAGTGAAGTGAAGTCGCCTCTCGGTACCTGCGGAGTCCTCCCTCACCACTGCCTGCGCGGCCGGAGAGGAGCTTGTGCACCCTTGCAGGGCGAGGAGTGGGGCGGGAGCCGCTTCTTGTTCGTTCTCTTCCGGCATCGAATGTGGACTTGACGCTGCTGCCCGAGCATCGTCGTGGGCACGGAGCGATGGGGGCTTCCCGCTCGTCGTCGTCCCGCTCGTCGTCCTGGTCGTCGTCGACGTTCAGCCATTCGTCGGTGTGGGGGTGGCCGCACCCGTTCTGCAGGTCGTGCTCTGCCCGGCCGCAGCCGTGACAGATGGCGCAGGCCACTTCCACGCCGACCGGAGCGCCGTCGCCGTCGGTCCGCACGAAGTAGGTCTGGTTCTCGAAGCCAGGGTCCTCCGGCTCACGACCGGTGCCGAGGCAGGTTTCGCAGGGGCGAGCACCCTGCAGGTCCGGCAGCGGCAGGTACACGTCGAGGTTTGTGAAGTTCTCCGGAGCCGGGTCCGTGGTGCGCGGGCGGGATCGCTCGGTGGACGGCGTGCGGAGGCGAGCGAGGGCAGAACTGTAGGGGATGCCCTCATGGGCGACGAGGTCGCGGGCGCGGTGCTTGAGGTCGTTGCTGATGTGCCGTGACGCGGAGGCGTCTGGTCACAGCGGCTTATGGTGCCAGGCCAAAAGTTCGGTAGTCCTCCAGGACCTGCCTGTTGCGCGGCCCGCTCTCCTCCGTGATGACGACGGAAAGCCGGTGCCTTTCACACGTTGGCACATCGGCTGCCGGAGAAAGGCAGAGCACAGAGTCCTGAGCACAGACTTGGCCAGACCAGCCAACCAGACCTCAGTCACAGTCACGACGGTGGGAGTGGCACGGGGGCGAGCGCTGGAGACCCGGCCGCCGGACCGCTCGTCGTACGAGCCGGCCGATGGGCCGACTGGCACACCAGCGCTCCTCTACGAGGCAGAGCGGATCGCGGCGATGTCGAACTGCAGTCGGACCTTCTCGCTCACCATGGTGCCGCCCGTCTTGAGGCGCTGGTTGTAGGCCAGACCCCATTCGGTGCGGTCGATGGTGGTGGTGCCGTCAAAGCCGGCTCGCTCGTAGCCGAACGGATCCAAAACCGACCCGAGGTAGTCGAGTTGCAGGTGGACGGGCCGGGTGATGTCGCGGATGGTCAAGTCCCCGGTCATGCGGAAGCTCCCACCGCCTTCGTGGCTGGTGGAGGTGGTGCGGAAGGTCATCTCCGGGTAGCGGCGCGCGTCGAAGAAGTCGGGGCCGATGATGTGCGCGTCCCTTTGCTCCACGCCCGTGTCGACGCTGGCGACCCGGACGACGAGCTCGGCCCGCGACTCGGAGGGCCGGGCTCCATCGAAGTACAACCTGCTGTCGTAGTCGGTGAAAGCCCCCCGGACCGTCGTCACCATAGCGTGCCTGACGGAGAATCCGATGCGGCTGTGGGAGCGGTCGATGGTCCAAAGCCCGGTCAGTGCCTGAAATGCCGGGTCGAGCGCGACACTCCGGGGTGCGGCCACCGTGTCGGAGGTGCCGGTGCCGGTGCCGACAGCCGTAGCCGGGTCGATGGCGACGCTCTGGCGGCGACTGAAGATTCCCATAATCGTGAGCCCTTTCCGTCAGACCGCTCCGTGTTATCACGGCTTCGCCGGGCACTGCCCGGCGAGATGGGTAGTCTCGTCTGGTTTCCATGCGGTCGACTGCAAAGCTGTACAAGATCAGCATGATGTGGGGGGTGAGCTGCCGGATGGGCCGCATCAGCACCCCGCGAACGACTGCGAGGTATCTGTCGGACCGCAGTCCGCGTCATGCGTCTCCCTGTGAGTCCCTACTTCGGCGGCGTGGGCGTGTCGTGGGTGTGGTACATCGCCTGTACGTCCAGCTCCAGTTGGACGGTCGGACCAACGACGGCGATGCCACGGGCCAGCATGGAGCGCCAGTTGAGGGTGAAATCCTCCCGGTGGAGCTCCGCCTTGGCGAGAGCCGCGCAGCGCAGTTCCTGCTCGTAGCCTCCGTTGACCGTCCCGAGGTAGGTCGTGTCGAGTCCGACGGAGCGGCTGGTGCCGTGCATGGTGAGCGTCCCGTGCAGGGTCCACTTGGAGCCGCCACGGTAGGCGAATCGGGTGCTGGTGAAGTCGATGTACGGGAAGCGTTCGACGTCCAGGAAATCGGCGGAGCGAAGGTGATTGTCCCGCGTGTTGTTGCCCGTGGAGATGCTGGAGGCGTCAATGCGCACCGAAACGTGCGAGTCGGCCATGTTCGGCGCGACACGGATGCCGCCCTCGAAACGTGTGAACCGCCCGTGGACATGGGCCATGCCCACGTGCTTGGCGATGAACCGGATCGCGGTGTGCGGAGGGTCGAACAGCCAAGTTCCGGCTGTCGGGAGTTCAAGCTGTCGGGCGGGCTCGAGCGCGATGTGCCTCGGGGGCAGAGCCACCCCGGCGGCGATGTCCAGCTCCTCGCGGGCGGGTGACAGACCCTCGGCCACGGTCAGCACGCTGTAGGAGCCCGGTGACAGCGTTGCCATGAAATACCCGTGGGGGTCCGTGCTGCCCCGCGTGGCCACCCGGTGGCTGTCGAGCGCGGTCACCGTGACCTCGGCTCCGCCCATGGGCTGCCCCGTGGGATCTACGACCACGAAGCCGAACGCCCCGGCATCGGGCGGCAGGGGGACCGAGAGGCATGGCACGGCACCAGAGGCGCCATGGGAACGCCGACGTCGGCGCAACCTGAGAGCCATTGAGTTCACCTTTCTCCACATGCGTTACCGTCACACGGCCCGCTCAGCTGCTTGCGTTCGCGGTCGCCAAGAACCGCCGGCGACAGAAGGACGGACGCGAAGCGAATAGTTCATTGGCGATCATAGAACCGTCCACGCGCACGTTCCTGGCCACTGAATCGAGGCTGCTCAATCTCCTGCGGGCGGATGCGAGGTCACCAAACAGCCCTCCGACCGGCCATATCGCGGCACCCCGGCTCATCTCTTTGCGGCGAAGCTGTAGTGAAGGGCACAGAATGGAACCGCGATGTTCACAAGCAGTCTGCGGTTTCACCACGGACCCAACACGGGGAAATAGGCAGCCCGCCTCCGGCGTCTCCTTCTCCCGGCTCCGCAGTGAAGCCCATGGCCTGCCGGTCCGGCGAGAGGCATCGTCCACTGGAGTGCTGTATCGACGGCCACTCGGTGATTTCACTTCTAGCTACGCGGTGCGTTCGGTGGGCAGGACGGTCTGGTCGGCCACCACATGGAACACGAAGCGTCCTCGGCTGACTCGCTGCGGCACATGGGGCCGGCGCCCCGACCTGCGACAGGAACGCGCTGTAGACGCACGCGATGCACATCAGCGCGTCACGTTCACCATGGGCCGCGGTCGTCAACTCCGCTACCGTTACCAGCGCGAGGTCCAAGACCTGTGGCTCGCCGACGACTCCGGCGGGTTGCGCGTGCTGAACCGCCTCCCGACGCAATGGCGGTGGGCCGCGCGGAGTGCGTGCGACGATCGTCGGACGGCGCGGCAGCCTCGGAGGCACCGCGCAGGGCGTCACGCCGGGCCGCACGGTCACCCTGCTCCCCCGCTCCCTGGGCACCGACACCTCACTGCCCGCGCGCGGCGGCATCTCCTGCTGGAGGACGCGGACGAGGAGACCTCCCGGCTCGACCGGTTCCTCACCCGGCTGCGACGCGGTGGCTACTTCGTCGGGGCCGCCGGCATCGTCTGCGGCACGTTCACGCACTACGGCACGCGCGAGCGCGTCGAGGAGCTGCTGTACGACCGGCTCGGCGACCTCGGCATCCCGGTACTGGCGATGGCGGACATCGGCCACGGCGTGCCGCAGCAGACGTTCCCCGTGAGGTCCGCGCGTACCTCTTCGGGAGTCGAGGTGCCTGCGAGTTGGGGCCCATTGCCCCGGTGCGGGTTGTCGTCGCGTATGGACACGGTGATCTTGATGGCGCCGTGGGACAGCAAGCCGGGCGGACCTTCGAAGTGGACCCGCAGCATGGCCGTGGAACGGGCCTGATCATGCAGCGGAAGTGCGGGGTGAGTTCGGCGTGCAGGCGCTCCTGCTCGATACGGCACAGGGCCTGCGCGGCCCGTTGGCTTTGCGCGCCGCCTTCCAGGATCCCGATAGCGGCAACGGCAGCGACGACCGCGACAGCGAGAGTCGGCGAGACAACTGGTGAGCCGTTTCCAGTTCGTTGAGGATCATCGCGGCGCCTTCGGCCGCCCCGAAGAGGCGGGGCGGGCACGGGCGCCCCCGGACCATGACGATCAGTCGTCGGCCCCGCGGGCACCACAGTTCCCGCCCGGCCTGCTCGGTCGAGCGTACGTGCCTGCCGCTCGCGGCCGGTGACCAGAAGCGCCGTTGCCACCGCGCCCCGCGAGAGCGATCGCGGCCGCGAGTACGAAAGCGCTGGTGAAACTGTCGGAAGTAGCCACGATCAGGCGGAGGTGTCCCGGGCAGACACGGCGTCACCGTCGTGGAGGTCGAGCGGCCCGGCCTCAAGGCTCGAAGAGGCAACGGCAGGTCCGACCCCGCCGACGCCTACGTCGCGGCGACGGCCATGCTCCCGGGCCGCGCCAAGGGGACACCGGAGTCCCGCAATGGCATAGCCGAGGCCATCCGCGCCCTGCGGGCAGCCCGAAGCTCGGCCATCAAGGCCCGCGCAGGGGCGAGTTCGGGCCGCTTACCCTGATGCCCCAGCCGGTCCGGAGGTCGGCCCACTGTCGGCCGGCATGTCGGGTGCGAACCTGCATGACAGCCAGGGCTCGGAACCGCTCGTGCGGGGTGCCGCCGCGGCCTCCGCAGTCAGGGCATCGGGCACCGCTTGGCCGGACGCCGCATCGACGGGTGGCGGGAGCGGTCCGGGTGCTCGTTCGACTTGCCGTCGTGATGGTGCTTGAGGCGCGGAGCCTGCTGGAGGTCGAGCAGCTCAGCTTCACCCCCTGGACCTGTTCGGACCGGCCCGCCGCCTGCCGACGCCCGGGAGGCTCCCCGCCCGTCCCGGGCGCTCGTCTTCGCATGTTCCGCAGGCGCCGGCAGCCGACGGTCCGCGTACACGCTCGGGCTTTGACACGCAGGACAGCCTTGGGACCGGCTCGAAAGCCGGCGTCTGGTTCACCTCTCCGCCGATGAAGCGAACTGGTGCCCCGGCGTCGGCACGCAGGTGGCCGCGCGCTGCTGACCAGACCTGCTGGACCCCCGGCTCCAGGCCGGAGCATCCGGCCTGGAGCTCGGAGGGCATCAGTGCGTCAGTGGGTCAGGTAGGCGTCCTGGATCGTCTCGTGGACGGTGTTGCCCTGCTTGTCGACGGCTGTGGCCTCGAAGGAGACACTGCCGCCGGCGCTCGGGTTCGTGACCTGGACGGCTCCGTGGCGCACCGGCAGCTTGTGCCAGTGGGCTCCCTGGTCGTAGGAGACCTGCACCGTCAGGGACTTGAGGTTGTCACCCGCCGCAGAACCCCGCACGCTCACGGGCACGTCCATCTTCACCCCTGCCTCGGCGGTGTTGTCGAGGGACAGCGCGGGAGTGAAGCGCACCACGGAGGTGGGCAGGGTGGTGATGCCCGGGGCGAACTCCGAGGAGAACGTCCAGCTCGCGGTGACCTTCGTGGAAACGTCGGCCACCGAGCCGCGGTCGATCGAGGCCGTCAGCCGGTAGTCGGCTCGCTCATCGCCCGCGACGAAGAAGAAGTCCATCGGATAGATGCTCGAGTAGACCAGCCGGCCGTCACGGTAGAGGCTCGTCCGGGCTTCCTTGTAAGGGGAGTTGTTGTCGTTGGGCCTGTCGTAGCGATCGGAGAACAGCGGCAGCCGTCCCAAGAGGTTCTCACCCTCACGGAACAGACCGGCGCCCGGGGGAAGATCGGGCCCGAACACACCGACGTTGAACACTTCCCGGTAGGTACGGCCCGGCTTGTACGTCCGTTCGTGCGGGTAGTAGCTGCTCTCCCAGGAGTCGTTCTCGTCGACCTGGGTGAACAGCAATCCCCAGGTGGGGTTCGGCGACAGCAGGTGGACGGTACCGGTGTAGGGCAGGGCGCGGTCGGTGCCGAGACCGACACCTGCCTCTGTTTCCGGGGTGATGAAACCCACCTTGTTCTTCGCCGGTGCTCCGAGCTTGACGGAGACATCGGCGAACTCGCGGCGCTCGGTGTGGTGGGTCAGGCCGGTCATGACCGAGTCCGTCTTCGGCTGGTACATGGTGTAGTAGTCGTCGCGGCCCGTGGCGCCGGTGGAGAAGGAGATCGCGAGCTGCTGGTCCAGAGGTTGTTCCCGGAGGTCGACCTTGGGGCCGAGGTGAGCGGTGCGGAACTTCGCGAAGGAGCCGGTGAAGATCCCGAAGCCCATGCCGAACTTGGAGGCCGTCTCGGTGTCCACGCTGATGCTGCCGAACGTCTGGCGGGCGGCGCGGTCGGGGACGGTGACGTCGATCGGCTTGGTGGTGCGCGCGTCCAGTGTCACCGTGGTGTCCTGGGTGATGTCCAGACGGGGCTGGTTGATCCAATCCATGCCCTGGGAGTACGACCCCGAAGGGTCCGCCTTGACCACACCGCTCAGGAAGTACCGGCCCTTGGGGACGCGCAGGGTGTACGCGTCGTCGGTCAGGACGGTGTAGACGCCCTCATCGGGCCCGGACAGCCCGACCATCTGGGCGAACCACGCCGGCGCCGGCGCGGGCGCGCCGGTGCGGTCCAGGGCTCTCACGGTCAGGGTGTACCGCTCCGCCTCGCGCTCCACGACCATTGCGGTGCGGACGGTCTGTCCGTCGCCCGTGGCGGTGACGTGCCCGGTGAAGATGCCTGTCGTGGGGGGGGGGGGGGGGGGGGGGGGGGGGGGGGGGAAAGCCCCCCCCCCCCGGGGGGGGGGGGTGGGCGGCCTGTGGGGGAGGGGAAAAGTGAGGGGGGAGGGAGGGGGGT
>NZ_JBVHWM010000080.1:0-43521 GCF_055564375.1 Streptomyces sp. NPDC029138 | reverse complement strand
CGGCACAGTCGGCCCTGCCCTCCCCCAGGCCACGGCGCTGCTGCTCCTCCCCACTCGTGGGCCGTTTTCTCTGTTCGCCCCCCCCGCCCTCCCCCCCCCCCCCCCCCCCCGCCACTCTTCGGTATGGCGGCACAGGATCGCCTGAAGGTGCCGCAAACCGCCACCCCGGTCGCCGTCCGGCCGGCGTGAGCCCCACAGAACCCGATGCCCTGACACGACGGACCGCGTCGGGCTCACCGACGGTCAGGCCGCGAGAGAGGCCTCGATTGCCTGCGTGCCCTTCTCAAGGGCTTCCTCGAGCTGAGGAGAGGCCATGCCGTTGACCGAGATGATCTCCACGTCCGTGATGCCGACGAAGGCGAGCGCGCTGCGCAGGTAAGGAGCGTGGAAGTCCATAGCGGCGAGGGAAGGGTCGGTGAAGTCGCTGCCGGAGGCACGGATCACGACGGTCTTCTTGCCGGTCAGCAGACCTTCGGGGCCCTCGGAGCCGTAGGCGAAGGTGCGCCCCGCCATGAAGATCTGGTCGATCCAGGCCTTGAAGGCGGCCGTCGACCGGGCGCTCCGCCGCGGCAGCCGCTCAGTGATCAACCACTGCGCGAACCGGCCCCGGGGGCCAGACGGTCACCGTCGAAGAGGAGTTCCTTGAGCGCCCAGTCCAGTTCCTTGGGCGCCCAGGCGGATCATCCGCTCCTGGCGGCGCTGCTCGCGCCGTTCGCGGAGGGGTGCGAGGGGGTCTCTCACCACGGGGAAGGGAGCGCCGAGCAGCAGGAGGGGGGTGAGCAGCGCCGCCCCGGCCACCATCACGCACCACTGCCGGAGGGTGGGGGACTCCAACAGCCGGTCCACAGCCCGGTACCCGTCGCGCAGGGGCCCGAGCAGACGGGTCAGGGCGATCGATCATCCGGTGGCCGTACCCGGCTCACGCTCGCGCCGTCACCCGTCCGGCCGTCATGTCATTCTCCCTGGCCTGTGGGAGTGCGCACCGTCCATGGGCCGTGGACAACCGCCTGTCCGGCCGCCACGGCCCACCTACTGGAGGCGTCTACCCGCCTTGTTCGAATTGACGCCGGGCTGCGGCGGGCTCGTACTGAACACGACGGGCTCTTGGCAAAAGTTTCCCCGTCAACTTCCATCATCCGCAACTCTCCCCTCTCAGGAAGCCACCATGACGGTGCAGCAACAGACAGCGGCGATCCCGACGGTTCTGGTGTACGAGGACGACCCCGGATTTCCTCCCCGGGTCAACATGCCCGTACCGCATCCCGTTCCCCAGCTCGACACGCAGCCGTTCCCGACGGCCATCGCCGACCCCGCGCCGCAGCCGGACGGTGCCGGACCGGGCACCGAGGCGTTCCGCTACTGGGTGGCGGCCGATGCCCTCAGCAGGGCCGCCCAGACCTGGGGTCCGCTGGTTCCCACCGGAACCCAGTGGCGCCCCACGGTCGGCCGCGCCCTCACCGCGCACCTCAACGCGGGAGTCGACCTCAACGCCTTCTACGACCGCAAGGGCCTGTGGTTCTTCCGCAGCACGGTAGCAGGGGTCACCGTCGCCGCCTGCGAGAGTCCCGAGATCGTCGCGCACGAGATGGGGCACGGGGTCCTCGACGCCCTGCGCCCCCAGCTGTTCAACGCCGCGAGCGCGGAGACGGCCTCCCTGCACGAAGCCTTCGGCGACATCAGCGCACTGCTGGCCTCTCTCCGGCTGGAACCGCTGCGGATCGCGGTACTCGCCGAGACTCAGAGCGACCTTGAGCTGTCCTCGCGGGTGTCGAGGATGGCCGAGCAACTGGGCGCCGCGATCCGGCAGGGCCACCCGAACGCGGTCGATCCGGACTGCCTGCGCAACATGTCGAACAACTTCTTCTACCGCGACCCGGTCCATCTGCCGCCCAGCGGGCCCGCGAACACGCTGTCCAGCGAGCCGCACTCGTTCTCCCGAGTGTTCAGCGGCGCGTTCCTGAAGATCGTCGCCGGGGTCTTCCGCCAGCAGGACCTACAGGACCAGGCCGGCCTGGCCAGGGCGGCCGAGATCGCGGGCCAGCTGCTGGTGGACGCCGTCGTGGCCGCGCCCGTGGTGTCCGGGTACTACGCACAGGTCGCGGGTCACATGATCGCCGCGGACCAGCGCCGCAACGGCGGCACATACGGCCCGACCCTGCGCTCGGCGTTCATCCGCCACGGCATCCTCGCCCTGGAGGCCGCCACGGCCATCACCGAGCCGGAGGTGGCTCGCCGAGGCGCCGGCATGGCTGAGGCGACGCCGGGCGGCAGTGAGGAGGAGGGTCTGACGGCCGTCACCGTCCACGGGGCGATGTACGGCATCACCCAGCCCCTCACCCTGTCCGCCCCGGCGCAGGAACGACGCTTCGGCATCGCGAGCTCCGACCCCGCAGGCGGCTCGGTGCGGCCCGCCGACCCCGAGCAGGTCGCCACGTCGTACCTCGAGGACCTCTTCCGGCGGGGCCGCGTCCACGTGCCCGAGGAGCACCGGACCGCCGCGGCGATCGTCGACGACAGTCCCTCCCGGCTGAAGACCCACGAGATCGCCCAGAGCACGACCGGTGAGGGCCTCGCCCTGGTCCGGCGGTGCTTCGACTGAGTGATCGGCCGGGTCAACGAAAGCGCAGACGACGGGCGGTGAGCCGCCCGTCGTCCTCGCTCGTGACGATGTGCGTGGTACGCGGCGTCGGCTTCTCGCCCTCGTACACCGCCTCGCCCCGCGCCAGCAGATCACTGATGAATTTCTCGGACGCCCGGCGCTCGGCGTCGTCCATCGGTCCGCCGTCGACCAGTTCTTGCAGGTCCACCGGGAAACCGGCGCGTTCGAGTGCTTCGGTGCCCCGCGTGGTCACCATCGCGAGCACGAGCCGTTCGGAGACGCTCCGCACGACAACGGCCTCCGTGTCGTTCACCGCTGTGGTCAGCTCGGGCAGGCCCCGGCCGTCCGGCAGCTCGATCCACGCCCGGTGCACTGGACGGTTCTCCGTCGCGGCGCGCGCGAACACCGGGTCGGCCGCCGAGCGCATCCCCGCCTCGCGGGCGAACGCGCGCTCCCGGGCGTCATCGCCCACGAAGACACAGTCGCCGACCGTGGCCTCCCCCGCGCCGGCGACCGCCCGGTCGAAGATCCCGCGGCCGTCCTTCGCCCCCCAGTGCACCAGTGCCTCGTCCGTGAACCGGCCGGGGAACGCCTCACGCAGCGCGGCCGCGGCACGTGACGCGGCATCGGCGCCCGGCCCGGGGTCGGAAATGATGCCGGTGCGTACGTCGCGGAGGGCGTCGAGCACGGCCATGACGCGCGGTCGGGGGCGCAGTGTCAGAGAGCCGTCGGGTTCCACACGGGCGTCCGCCAGAGGCGCCCCGATGTCGAAGAAGATCACAGGCATGCGAAGTGCCTCCCCACGACGGCCGCTTCCGAGTCGGGCCCACCCGGGTGAGACGTCGTAGCGCGACTTCACCCGAACGGTGGTGTCGGTCTGCCCACGGGAGGCCTCCCCTGGAGCCGACGGCGAGATGCGCGGGGCGCAGCAGGAACGCGGGCAGGGTGTGGCGCAGCACGGCGGTGTGCAGGCTGAGCGGGAGGGTGGCGGTGTCCTCGTACTCGTGGCGCAGCCGATCGAGGGCGGCCTGGAGGCGGCGCGCCGGGCCGGGTCGGGGCGCGGCAGCGGCAGCGGCAGCGGCAGCGGCAGCGGCAGCGGCAGCGGCAGCGGCAGCGGCAGCGGCAGCGGCAGCGGCAGCGGCAGCGGCAGATCGTAGGGGTACAGGCCGGAGGCCTCGACGGTGGGCCGGGCAGGGTGACGTGTCCCGGGGCGCTCGGGGGCCGGGCCGGTGGGCTGGACGGCGGATGGCAGTCGCGGAACACCAGGGAGCGCCCATCAGCAGCAGACCCGGTCAGGTTTGCGCGGCCCGCCGGCCGCGTGGTCGACGAGACCGGTGACATTGCCGGTCCCGTCATGCCCGCCCGGCGTCGACAGTGGCACCGCCAGCCCAATGGCGGTGCCCTTCGGCGTCGGACGCATGTGCGTGCCTGCGAGGCCGAACGGGCAGCTCGCCGCGACAGAGAGGACGACTCGTCGTGCAGCACCCACACACCGGCACCACGTCACCGGCCCACCGTCCGCACCCGGCCCTTCCTGAACCGCGTACCAGCCGTCGTGGCCGTCGTACCGGACGGCTCGCGGCCCTCGCCGCCGCCGTCAGCGCCGTCTTCGGCCTGACCACACTCGGCGGGCCGGCGGCCCACGGTGCGGACAACCCCTTCGAGCGTGGTCCCGCGCCGACCGAATCGAGCATCGAGGCGCTCCGCGGACCGTACGCGGTGTCGGAGACGACCGTCTCCCGGCTCGCCGTCAGCGGATTCGGCGGGGGCACCATCTACTACCCGACCAGCACCGCCGACGGCACCTTCGGGGCCGTGGCCGTCTCGCCCGGCTACACCGGCACCCAGTCCTCCATCTCCTGGCTGGGCCCGCGTCTGGCGTCCCAGGGGTTCGTGGTCTTCACCATCGACACGCTCACCACGCTGGACCAGCCGGACTCCCGGGGGAACCAACTGCTCGCCGCGCTCGACTATCTGACGAAGAGCAGCTCGGTCCGCGGTCGTATCGACTCCACCCGTCTCGGCGTCATGGGTCACTCGATGGGCGGCGGCGGCAGTCTGGAGGCCGCGAAGTCGCGTCCCTCGTTGCAGGCGGCGATCCCGCTGACCCCGTGGAACCTCGACAAGACCTGGCCCGAGGTCAAGACACCCACTCTGATCTTCGGCGCCGACGGTGACACGATCGCTCCCGTCGCGACCCACGCCGAACCCTTCTACAACACGCTCCCCAGCTCCCTCGACCGCGCGTACCTGGAGCTGAACGGCGCCACCCACTTCACGCCCAACACCTCGAACACGACGATCGCGAAGTACAGCGTCTCGTGGCTGAAGCGGTTCATCGACAACGACACCCGATACGAGCAGTTCCTGTGTCCGCTGCCGCGGCCGAGCCTCACCATCGAGGAGTACCGGGGGAACTGCCCGCACACCAGCTGACCGCGTGTGCGTACCCATGGATTGATCGTCCGTCCGTGACCCGGCGGCGGTCGCCCGTGACGGCGGCCGCCGCCGGCGTTGTGCCGAAGCACCGTTCGGAGCCGCGCGCGGTGTGCCGCGGCACAAACCGCTCCCTGCCAACTCGCCGGGAACGCGCAGGTGACGGCCCTGAAGCCTGGGACGGGAGGCCCGGACGCACGGCTTCCACGCTTCCTTACGCGTCAGTAAGGTCGTGGGATGACCGGACAGACGCCCCTGGGACTCGCCTCACCGCGGTACCGGCCGGGTCCACAACGGCACGTGATGGCAGCGTTGTCGGACCGGCTGCGTGGCGGCGGTGCCTGTGTCGTGACCGGCGAGCCGGGGGGCGGTCGCTCGGCTTTCCTCGCCCACGCCGCCCGCGCCTTCACCGCCGGGCCCGTCGTGACCGTGCGCGCCAGGGCCGGGGAGTTCCGGGAGCCGCTGACCGGGATCCTCTCGTTGTGCAGCGCGGCGGGGGCACCCGTCGTCAGCGCCGCCGACCCGGTGCGGGAACTCGTCGGTGCGCTGGAGTCCACGGCCGCGCCCCGGACCGTTCTCCTGTGCGTCGACGACGCCCATCTGTGGGACGCCGCCTCCCGGTCCGCGCTCGGCCGACTCGCCGCTCACTTACCCGAAGGGGGCCGTGTCGCCCTCCTGTTCACCGTCGCCGGACACCGTCCCGTGGATCCCGAGTTCGCCGGCCTGCCGCTGCTGCGCCTGGCTCCCCTGTCCCCGCAGGACTCCGCCGCCCTGCTGGACGACATCGCACAGGACGGGCTCGACCCCGGGGTGCGCGACGAGATCTCAGCCGCGGCGGAGGGCAATCCCGCCCTCCTGCTGCGTGTGTTCCACCGCCTGACCCCGGCCCAGTTGCGCGGGCTCGCCCCCCTGCCGCGGCCCGTGGTCGATGCCGAGACGCTGACCGCGCTGGTCGGCGGCCACCTCACCGGGGCGCTTCCGGGACAACGCGACCTTCTGCTGGTGACCGCCGCTGCCTTACGGGTGTCGGGAGAGGCCACCGTCGACGCCGATCTCGCGCGGCGCGCAGCCGCGCGGCTTTCCGCGGGCGCGTCCCGCCTCGGGCCACCGCCGCGGCCACTGGCCGACAATAACCGTTCCGCGCCGGGCTCCGGCCCGCCGTCCTGGCGGTTCGACAGCTCCGAGGGACGGCGTGGTCCGCGACGCGTCGAGCTGTGTGGGCCGCATGCCGCCGACAGCGGTCGGCCGGTGTCGCACCTCGTCCCCGCCCCGTACGGCAGCGGTGAAAGCGGTGGCAGCCCGTTCTCACCGTACGTCGCCCCGCTGCCCGAGGTGCTCCATGCAATCGACGGTCGGATCGGTTTCCGCAGCACGTTGCTGTGCCACACGGTGTACGCCGACGCGTCGGCCGAGCGGCGCCGTGCCGCCCACGACGAGCTGGCGTGTGCGTTGCCCGACCGGCGCGGCCTCATGGCGATGCTGCACCACTCCTGGGCCATCGCGGCTCCGGCTCCGTCGCTCGCGGCCGACCTCGCCGCCGCCACGGCCCAGGCGGATCCGGCGGCGTCGCCCGTACTGCGCTGCACGGCCCTCACCCGCGCCGCCGACCTCACCGGGGACAGCACTCAGCAGGTCCGGTGGTACACGGCCGCCGCCGAACAGGCGCTGCTGGCCGGGCAGTCCGACCGGGCCCTGCGGCTGCTCCACACGGCCCGCGGTCGCCCGGCGCCCCCGACGGTACGCGCGCGTGCCGAGCTGCTGCGCGGAACGGTGCTGCGGTGGGACGGCCCCGTCGACGACGCCCGCGAGACCTTGCTGCTCGCCGCGGAGTTGTTCGCTCCGCACGACCCTGAGCGGTCCGCCGAGGCCGCCTTGGCCGCCGCGGACGCCGCCTGGTCGGCGGGCGACCTGGCTGCGTGCCTGCGCGCGCTGGCGGAGGAGGGCCCGGTCCGGGGCTGCTCGTGGTCCGGCGCTCACAGCGCGGGAGACGCGAGCGGCCCGGGTGGCGGGACGCAGTCACCTGGGGGCCTTCTCCCGTTCGCCGGTCCCCGCCTCGCCTCTGGGCCGGCCGACACCGTCGTACCGTCCGTGGCCCTGCGCGACCACCGGGCGGGCATGCGGGCCGTCCTGCAAGGCCGCTTCGACCTGGCCGCCGCGCCCCTGCGGCGGGTGGTGGACCGCGCGTGGACGGCGGCCGAACGTGAGCGGCTCGCGCACACGGCCGACGACCACGACCGGCTCCCGCACACGGCCGACGACCGCCATGACCAGCTCCCGCACACAACCGACGACTGCCACGAAGAGCCGCACACAGCCGGCGACAGCCCCGGGCAGGCGCACACCGCAGCCGGCGCCGAACAGCTTCCGCCCTCGACCGCCGACCACCCTCCACAAGCACACATCACACACGGCCCCGACCAGCTCCCCCACACGGCCGACGCCTCCCGGCAGCCCCCGCGCCCACCGAAGGCCCCCGACACGCTCCTGCGAGCGGCCGCCGCGGCCCTGCTGCTCGGCGACACCACCGCCGCCCGGCGGACCGCTGCGCGGGCGCTCGCGGTGGCTCGCGCGGACGGGTCCGCCGTGCACGAGGCGCGGGCTCTGGAGTTCCTGGCCTACGGCGAACTCCGGGCGGGACGGCATGCGTCGGCCCGGGCCCATGCCGAGGAAGGCCTCGGCAGCGCGTACCGCACCGGGCAGCGCAACACGGCCGCCCATCACCACGCCGTGCTGGCCCTGGCGGCGTCGATCGAGGGCGAGGCGCACACCGTCGCCGAGCATGTGACCGCCGCGCTGGCCACCGCCCGACGGCACGGGCTGGCGCAGGCCGCCGCGCTGGCCCAGTGGGCCGCCGCCCGCGCCGATCTGGGCCACGGCCGTCCGCGCGAGGCCGCCGAGCGACTGGGCCCCCTGGTCCGGCCCGGCTCGGGGCGCGGGCACTTCGCCGTCTGGATGCTCGCCGTGCCGTGCTACGTGGAGGCGTGCGCGCTGGCCGGGCAGCCGGACGAGGCCCGGGAGGCGGTCGAGGACTTCGCGCGCTGGGCGGCGTGTGGCGCCGACCGCCAGGCCCCGGCCCAGCTGTTGCGCTGTCGCGCCCTGCTGGCGCCGCCCGAGCCGGCCGACGCGCTGTACCGTGAGGCCCTGCGGCGGCACGGGGAGGCCGCCGGGGACTTCGAGCGGGCCCGCACCGAGTTGCTGTACGGCAAGTGGCTGCGCAGACGCCGCCGGCTGCGCGAGGCGCGCGGCCATCTGCGGGCCGCTCTGCTCGACTTCGAACGCTGCGGTGCTCGTCCGTGGGCACAGCAGGCGGCGGCCGAACTGCGGGCGAACGGGGTGGCCAGGACGGCGGGGATGATCCGGACGGCGGGGACGGCCGCAGCGGGCGCGGCGATGGGAGGGGCCGGCGCCTCGGCCTCGAGCGGGTTCCTGCCGGACGGGCTGGACCGGCTCACCCCGCAGCAGTTGCGCATCGCCCGCCGCGTCGCCCAGGGCCTCACCAACCGCGAGGTGGCCCTGAGCCTGTCGGTGAGCACCCGCACCATCGACTATCACCTGCGCAACGTCTTCGCCGCGCTCGGTGTCCGCTCCCGGGTGGAGCTGGCACGCCTGGTGGAGCAGGCGGAAAAGACCAGTGCACAACTCTAGGGACCGACCGGACGGTATGTCATTCTTCGGAGCACGACGCGTCAGCCGACCCTGGGGGAGACTTCCATGCGCCCTGCCGTACGGCCACGACCCGCGTTCCGCCCGGGACCCCAGCCGGCGCCCCGGCCGCGCGCACCGCATCCCCGGTCGCTGATCGACGCCGAGGCCCTGCGGGTGCTGCACCGCGCCGCCCGGGCGCTGCTGGACGACCTGCCCGGTCTCACCGACCGGCTGGTCTCCGCCCTGCGGGAGCGGGAACCGGCCTACCGGGCCGCGCTGGACGACGACCACCCGGGTGTCTGGCAGGAGGTGCACCGTTCGTTGCGGCACAGCGTCTCCTCGCTGATCGACCCGCGCGGTACCCGCGAGGCCGCACACCGCTGCTCCTGGCGTATCGGTGTCGGCCGTGCCGAACAGGGGTTGCCCCTGGACGCGCTGCTGCACGCCTTCCGGCTGGGCGGCTCGCTGGTGTGGCAGGAACTCGTCGACGTCACCTCCCGCACCGCTCCGGAGGACGTACGGCTGCTGGTGCATGTGGCCGGTGACGTCTGGGACTTCGTCGACGAACACTGCACGCTCGTCGCGGACGCCTACCGGCAGACCGAACGACGGCTCGCGTGGCGGCGCGAGAACCGGGTGCGGCTGCTCGCCGCCGCGCTGCTGGACGGTACCGGCCGCATCGCCGACCTGCCGGAGACCGCGCAGGCCCTCGGTCTGCCCGAGCAGGGGCGGTACGTCGTCGTCGCGGTCGCGGGTGTGCGGTCCGCCGATGCCGTACGGGCCCTGTTGCCCCCGAGTGTGCGGGTCCACTGGCACACCGGTCCCGAGACGGACCATGGCATCGTCCTGGCCGAAGACGGCGTCGTGCCGGCGCCGGACCAGCCGCCGCCCGGGCTGCGCGTCGGGATCGGCCTCCCCTTCGACGGACTGGCCGGCGTCGGCGAGGCGCGCCGGCTGGCGGACACCGCCCTGCGGCTGTGCGGCGACAGGGGCGGCACGGTGCGGCTCGACGACCATCTCCCCGAGGCACTCGTCGTGTCCTGCCCGGAACTCGCCGGCCTGCTCGTCGAGCGCGCGTTCGGCCCGCTCGCCCGGCTGGAACCGGCGGACGCGGACGTGCTGCTCGACACACTGGCCGTCTGGCTGGCCTGCGACGGCTCCGCCCAGCGGGCGAGCGGACGGCTGTACTGCCACCGCAACACCGTTCTGAACCGCCTGCGCCGCTACGAGCAGCTGACCGGCCGTTCCCTGTCCCGCCCCGCCGACCTGGTCGAGATCGCCCTGGCCCTGACCGCCCGCCGACTCGGCCCTCGGCGGCCAACCTCCTGACCACCCGGCGACTCCACCGTCAACAGCCAACCCCGGCTCGCGTGAAGCCCTGCCTGGACCGGCCCGCCCCCCTGCCCCGCTACTGCGCCCGGACCGGCCGCTCCCCTGCCCCGCGTACCGCGCTCGGGCCAGTCGCCTCCGACCGCTCGCCGGGCCCGTGCCGACCGGGTGCGGTCGTACCTGGTCCACCGCCCCCGCAGCGACTGGCACGCCGCCACCACCAACCCAGCGCTCCGCCGGCCCGCCCGGAGCGTCCGGAGCGCCGACCCCTGCCCCGCCCGCCGACTCCGCCCGGACGGGCCCCCAACCACCCGCCGGCTCCAGCACCACCCGCCGGCCCACACGCACGCCACCGCCCCAACCGCTGGGCACCCGCACAACTCCCCCGGGTGCGCACTGGGCCGCCGCACCGACCGCGCCCGCGTGCCTGTCCCCGCTTCGGCCACCCGTGGTCTCGTGAGCTTCCTCCCCAGCGCAAGGACCAAGCACCGAGAACCAAGGACCAAGCCCGGGCCGTGCGCCGGTCCGGCCCAGAGGAGCCGCGATGCCCGAAGCACCACCGGACGACCTGCCCGCCCTGCGCGTCGAGCATGTGGACGTGACGTACGGGCGTGCCGTCTCCGCTCTGCGTGACGTGTCCCTGACCGTGCCGCACGACAGTGTGGTCGCGTTGCTCGGCGCCAACGGCGCCGGGAAGACCACGCTGCTGCGCGCCCTGTCGGGCACGCTCCGCCTGCACCGGGGCACGATCAGCGCCGGCCGCGTCCGCTACGGCGGCACCGACCTCGACGGCCGCGACCCCGTCGCCGCCGTACGGGCCGGGGTGGTGCAGGTGCCTGAGGGGCGGCGGGTCTTCACCGGCCTCACCGTCGACGACAACCTGCGCAGCGGCGGCCTCGGTCTCAGCCGTCGCGGCTCCGCGCAGGTGGCCGAGGCCCGCGACCGCGTCTTCACGCTGTTCCCGCGGCTGGCCGAACGCCGCCGGCAGGCCGCGGGGCTGCTGTCCGGCGGTGAGCAGCAGATGCTGGCCATCGGCCGCGCCCTCATGGCCGCCCCGCGTCTGCTGCTGCTGGACGAGCCGTCGCTCGGCCTCGCCCCGCTCATGGTGGACCGGATCGCCGAGGTGGTCCGCGAGATCCACGCCCAGGGCACCGCCGTGCTGCTGGTGGAGCAGAACGCCGGGATGGCCCTGTCCCTCGCCGACCAC
Organism: Streptomyces sp. NPDC029138; assembly: GCF_055564375.1. Taxonomy (NCBI): domain Bacteria; kingdom Bacillati; phylum Actinomycetota; class Actinomycetes; order Kitasatosporales; family Streptomycetaceae; genus Streptomyces; species Streptomyces sp. NPDC029138. The sequence continues at coordinate 32,305 of NZ_JBVHWM010000080.1, read as the reverse complement.
GCCCATGTCCTGGAGACCGGGGAGGTACGGCTGTCCGGCCCCGCCGCCGCTCTCGCCGGCACGGACGCGGTACGCCGCCTCTACCTGGGCGAGGAGGGGGCCGCATGACCGTTCCCGTTCTGAGCGTGCGGGACGTCACGGTCCGGTTCACCGGTCTCACCGCCCTGGACGGCGTCTCCTTCACCGTCGCACCCCACACGGTGCACGCCCTCATCGGGCCCAACGGCGCCGGCAAGTCCACCTGTTTCAACGTGCTGTCCGGTCTCGCCCGCCCCGCGAGCGGCACGGTCCGGCTCGGCGGCACGGACCTGACCCGGCTCGCCCCGCACCGCATCGCCGCGCTCGGCGTGGCCCGCACGTTCCAGAACATCGTCACCACCGCGGGCACGGTCGCCGACAATCTGATGCTCGGCCGGCACCTCCACGCGCGGTCCGGTTTCCTGGCGAGCGCGCTGCGTCTGCCGTGGGCGGTGCGCGAAGAGCGCGACCACCTCTCCCACGCCCGGCGGATCGCCGAACTGACCGGCCTGGGGGCGCACTTCGACAGCCCGGTGGGCCTGCTGTCCTACGGCGACCGCAAACGGGTGGAGCTGGCCCGCGCGCTGTGCCTGGAGCCGCGCGTGCTGCTTCTGGACGAGCCGGTGGCCGGCATGAACGCCGCCGAACGCGTCCGCACCGCCGAGGTGATCGGGCGGATCCGCGCCGAACTCGACCTGTCCGTCCTGCTGGTGGAGCACGACATGGGCCTGGTGATGCGCCTCGCCGACGAGGTGACGGTCCTCGACTTCGGCCGTCGTATCGCCCACGGCACGCCGGACGAGGTCCGCCGCGATCCCGAGGTGCTGCGCGCCTACCTCGGCACGCCACAGGAGGGAGCCGCGTGACCGGTCTTCTCGACGACCTGCTCGGCGGGCTCGCCCTCGGCGCGGTCTACGCCCTGGTCGCACTCGGCTTCGTCGTCATCTTCAAGGCGTCGGGCGTCCTGAACTTCGCCCACGGTTCCCTGCTCCTGCTCGGCGGCTACCTCACCGCCGTCCTGCACGACGACCTCGGCTTCGCCGGGGCCCTCGCGGTGGGCGTCCTCGCCACCGCCGTCGTCGCCGGCGTCATCGACCGGCTGCTGCTGCGACGCGGAGATCCCGACCCGCACACCGCGCACGTCCAGACGATCGTCACGATCGGTGTCGACATCGTGCTGCTCACCGACCTGTCCCGGCGCATCGGGGGCGACCTGCTGTCGCTGGGCGATCCGTGGGGCGACGCGGTGACCAGGGTCGGGCCGGTGACGGTCGCCGACAGCAGGCTCGCCGCGATCGCGGTGTCCGCGGTGGCCATCGCGGTCGTCTTCGGCCTGTTCCGGTACACCCGCTGGGGGTTGTCCCTGCGGGCCGCCGGCGAGGACCTGGAGGCGGCCGCGCTCATGGGCGTACGCCTGTCCCGGGTGCGTACGCTCGCCTGGTGTCTGGCGGGTGCGCTGGCCGCGCTGGCGGCGGTGTTCCTCGCCGCGTTCCCCGCGCCGGGCCTGGAGCGGACCACCGGTCAGATCGCGCTGAAGGCGTTCCCGGCCGCCATCCTCGGCGGCATGGCCTCGCCGCCCGGCGCGCTCGCCGGCAGCCTGCTCATCGGGCTGACGGAGGCACTGGTCGCCGGCCATCAGTCGGAACTGCACGGGCTGGGCGAGGGGTTCGGCGATGTCGCCCCGTACGCCGTGATGATCCTGGTCCTGCTGGTCAGGCCCACCGGACTGTTCGGCACGAGGGGAGCGGCCCGTGTCTGACCGCCGTCTGCCGAAGCCCGTCCGGACGCTCCTGGTCGCCCTCGTCCTGTGCGTTCCTCCGTTCTACCTGGACGCCTTCTGGCTGCGCATCGGTCTGTTCTCGGTGGCCGCAGCCATCGGCGCCGTCGGGCTGTCGCTGCTCAGCGGCACGGCCGGCCAGCTCTCCCTCGGCCACGCCTTCTTCCTCGCGGTCGGCGCCTACGGCTACACCTGGCTGGCCGGCGAGCCGGGCCCGGGGTTGCCGACGGCCGTCGCCGCCGTCCTCGCCGTACTGCTGGCCGGCGCCGCGGGCGGTCTGTTCAGCCCCGTCGCGGGCCGGGTGCGCGGCATCTATCTGGGCGTCGCCACGCTCGCCCTGGTCTTCCTCGGTCACCATCTGCTGCTCACCGCGGACTCCGTCACCGGCGGCTTCAACGGCCGCTCCGTGCCGCCGCTCCGTCTCGGCGGTTTCGGCTTCACGGCGGACGAGCCCGAACTGACGGTGCTGGGAGTGCCGTTCGGTGCCGAGGAGCGCCTGTGGTTCCTGGCCGTGGCCCTGTTGGGGCTGACCTGGTTCACCGGCCGGGGCCTGGTGCGCTCCCGACCCGGCCGGGCCCTCGCGGCGCTGCGGGACAGCGAGATCGCGGCCTCCGTGATGGGCGTGGACGTGGCCCGCCACCGCGCGGCGGCCTTCGTGGTGTCGTCGATGTACGCGGGGACGGCCGGCGTCCTGCTGGCCCTGGCCTTCCGGCGGATCGTCCCCGACTACTTCTCCCTCGCCCTCTCGGTCGACTACCTCGCCATGATCGTGCTCGGCGGCCTGGGCTCGGTCGCCGGGGCCACGGCGGGCGCGGTCTTCGTCACCGCGCTGCCCCTGCTGCTGACCCGGTACGCCGACCAGTTGCCCCTGGTGGCCGTCCCGGGCTCCGCCGACGGCACGGTCGGCCCGACGGAAGCGGCCCGCTACCTCTACGGCGCCGCCATCGTCGTCGTCCTGCTCTACGCCCCCGACGGCCTGCACGGCCTCACCCGCCGCCTGCGCGCCCGCGTCCGGCCCGGCCGACGGCCCGGCCCGCATGCCCGCCCGTCCGCGCGTCCGTCCGGACATCCTTCCCCTCATCCGTCCACGCGTCCCTCCGGACGTCCGTCCCCTCATCCGTCCACGCGTGCCTCCGGGCATCCGCCCGCCCCTCCGTCCGCGCACCCCGTCGCACCTGTACGACCCGAGGAGCAGACCCCGTGAACACCCCGCACCCCAGACGCCGTGTCACCACGGCCGTCATAGCCGGAGCCCTGGCCCTGCTGGTCGCCGCCACCGGATGCAGCGCCAAGGCGGGCGGCAAGAGCGGCACCGAAGGCGCCGACGGCGTCCGCACCGGCCCCGGAGTCTCCGCCGAGACCATCCGGCTGGGCGCCCTCACCGACCTGACCGGCCCCTACGCGACCCTCGGCAAGAGCATCGTCCAGGCCCAGCAGATGTGGGCCGACGAGACCAACGCGGCCGGCGGCATCTGCGGCCGCAAGGTGGAGATCATCGTCAAGGACCACGGTTACGACGTCCAGAAGGCGGTCACCGCCTACGCCGACATCTCCCCCGACGTCGTCGCCCTGCCCCAGGTCATCGGCTCGCCCGTGGTCGCCGCCCTGCTCGACGACGTCCAGCGCGACCACCTGCTCACCTTTCCGCAGGCCTGGGCCGCCTCCCTGCTCGGAAAGGACTCCGTCCAGGTCCTCGGCACCACCTACGACCTCGACATGATCGCCGCCGTCGACTTCCTCACCCGCACGAAGAAACTGCGGAAGGGCGACACCATCGGCCACGTCTACTTCGAGGGCGACTACGGCGCCAACGCCCTGGAGGGATCCACCTGGGCGGCGAGGAAGGCGGGCGTGAAGGTCGTCGGACAGAAGATCAAGGCGACCGACACCGACCTGTCCGCCCAGGTTTCCGCGCTGCGCAAGGAGGGGGTGAAGGCGATCCTGGTCAGCGCCGGGCCCGCGCAGACCGCGTCCCTCGTCGGTGTCGCCGCCTCCCGGGGCCTGCGCGTCCCCGTCGTCAGCAGCGCGCCGGGCTTCGCCCCGCAGCTGATGAAGACCCCGGCCGCCCCGGCCCTGAAGGCGATGCTCCACGTGGTCAGCTCCGCCCCCGCGGTCAGCTCCGACCTCCCGGGCGTACGAAAGATGGTGACGGCCTATCAGGACAAGTATCCCGGCTCCCCCGTCGACTCGGGTGTGCTGTCCGGCTACAACGCCGCCAAGCTGCTCGGCGCCGACCTGAAGAAGGCCTGCGCCGCGGGAAGTCTCGCCCGCGAGGACGTCGTGAAGGCACACCGCTCGCAGCGTGACGCGGACACCGGTCTAGGCGTCCCGCAGGACTTCTCCGACGTGCACCGTCCCGCGAGCCTCTCCGCGTACACGCTCAAGCCGGACGCGGACGCGCCGGGCGGCCTGGTGGACGCGGAGGACACGCATCGGATACCGGGCGCGGAGGAGTACCTGGCCGATCACGGATCCGCGGCGCCGCAGGCAGGGTGATGCCGAACCCCGGGTGAACGAAGGCACTGTGGAGCACCCCTGGTGGCCGTCTTCGCCACCGGGCAGGTGCTCCACGGTTGTTCGAGGCCGCTTCCACCACCGGTGAGCGGCCTCGAACACCGGTCCCCCACCGAACGCGGCGCCCGCCTTCTGGCAGACCGGCCCACGCGGCAGAGGTCCCGGCAACCGTCAACCGCCGCAGGCGCAGGTCCGCTGTCGAGGGATCTGCCGACGCCGAGGACACTTACGGATGGCGCACCGTGTGCCAGGCTGCCGCTCGGGCGCATGCCCCCGCTTCTCCCGAGGCTCCGCCATCTTGGAGTGGCTTGCCAGGGGGATGGGGTGACCTCCTTTCGGGGTGCTCGCGCTGGTCGTGGCCGGCAGTCTGTGTCGTGGATCGTCGGGCGGAGTGGTTTGCCGATGAGTTCACCGTCCTCGAACGGTCTACCCAGCGACCCGACCGTTCTCGACAGGAGTGCCATGTCCACCATCCAGCCAGTGATCGTGACTGCCGACCAGAACGTTCTGCTCGGCTTCTATACGAAGTTGTTCGGCGCTGAGGAGATCTTCCGGGTACCGGCGGAAGGCCCGGCCTTCTACCTCGGCTTGCGCATCGGCGACACCGACCTCGGGTTGGTGGCCAAGGCGGACCCGGGGACTGGGGCGGCGTCGCGGATCCTGCTCAGCATCGGTGTCGACGACGTCGACGAGACGCTCGGCCGGGTGGAGGCGCTGGGCGGCTCGGTCCGCGGCGGCGCCAACGACATGCCGTGGGGACAGCGCGTCGCCCACATCCAGGACCCCGACGGCAACCCGGTGAACCTCACTCAGCCGATACCGGCCCGGTGACGCTGTTCCGGGGGCATGGGCTGATCACGGGCTACCTGCGGTAGACATCAATCGCCGGTAGTGGCCTCGATGTTCGTCAGAACGAGCAACGCGCGAAACAGGTGGGTGGCGCGGCGGGGTCAGTACGGAGCTTGGTGGGGATCCGCCAGTTCTTCATTCAGGTAGACAAAGCCGCGTGCGACGGGGACGCGTCCGGCGGCCAGGGCCCGGTCGGCCTCCTTCTCGGTGGTTGCGAGCCTGCGGGCGCGGGTGGCCTTGAAGCCGGTGACGACCACGGGATCGTCCCCGTCGCCGTCCAGGCCGACGAAGCCCGGGTGGTGCGGGGCGCCGAGGCCGGCAGCAGGCAGGTGGGCATGGATGCGGTCGCGGCGGGCGGCGATGACGTCGTGGGCGCGGCCGGGCCGAGCGGCCGAACACCTTTGGCCGGGGCGAGGGCAAGTACCGGATGGTGCCAGGCTGGCCGTACTCGATCGTGGCCGCGCTGGAGACAGCCCGCCTCCTGGTCGTGCTGGGCGCCGGATACGACGCACGCCGCATCGCCCACCTGCTCAACGACCTGCCCATCGAGATCCTCGGCCGGCTCCGCTCCGACCGTGTCAGCGACGGCCGACGCCGCCGTGGGTCTACCGGCGCCACCACAGACGACGTGGACCGCCGCTGGCAGTCCTTCCTCGCCGTTTCGACCTGGAGCACACGTTCCACCTGTTCCAGCAGACCCTTGGGTCTCGGGCGGCCACCCGGCTCGAAAAACCGCCGCCCGGCCGTCGCTCACCATGTGGGCTGGGTCCTACAGGTGAGACGTCGGCAGCGTTTCTCCTCGGCAGAATGAGCCACATGGCCGTAGACAAGGACGCAGCGTTCACACTGCCGCGAGGCGCCACGGGCTTCTTCCAGCCGAAGGACGGGCCGCTACCGGAAACCGACCAGCGGACGTTCCGGGCAGCGCTGTATGCAGCAGCCCGGGCGGCCAAAGGCCATGTGGGCGAGATAGAGGAACAGACGTACCCTCGTACGTTCCACACCGCGACGGTCATCGAGGGCACAGGCGAGTGCGTCATCCTGTGTCACGCCTACCACCCCTGGATCGCATTCGCTCAGGAACGCCGGGACTGGTACACCGAGGAGTTCCTCGCACCACCACCGTGGGCCCATACCTTTACGGAGCTGGGCTTTGTAGTGCTTGATCGCGCGCAGCTCACTCTGTCGCTCTCGGACATCGACACCTCGGTCCTAACGGAGGACGAGTGGCGGGAAGTTCGCCTCTACGGCATCACCACATTGGGCGGAGTGCTCTTCAACGCGTGGGACTGACGTCCAAGCGAGACTCCGTGCTCGACGCTGGACGTTCACGGGGCAGCGCACCGCGCCGGACGCGACCGAGTGGCTCGCCCTCCGGCTCCGGAACGGCCACCCGGCGCCGGCCACGCCTCGCGCCGGACCAAGACCACCGCGATCGACTCCTCGCGGCTGGCGTCCACGCCGCCAAGCCGACATCCAGCTACACAGTGCCGCGGACCGACGCGGCGGCCGCACTGCCGGTCGCCGCAGAGGACCGTACCGGCTACGACCGCGAGCCGTCGTTCGGAGACTGAGTCGACGCCGACCACGCCGTACAGCTCGCCGAGGCATGGGACTCCGGCGCCAAGTACTGGTCCCAGCAGGATCGCGTCGGGTACGCCAACTACCTGGGCGCTGATCCACTTCAAGCCTCTCGACCTGCCCGAGTGATGGCTACAGGCCGGCGATGTCGCCGGCCTGCCGTCCATGCGCGCGGCTGCTTTACGGGCGGATGCCGAAGGGGCCGAGGAGGCCGCCGTCGATCCTCTGGGATTCCAGCAGCGCATAGGCGTTGTCGACGGTGAAGACGTCGGCCGGGCGTCGGGTCCACCGTTGCCGAGGCATTGCGGACGGCTTCGTCGAGGTCGGCCATGTACTGCATCTGGAGCCGGCCGTCGGCCCGGACGCCGAGGCGCCCGAGGTGGCCGCCGACCAGCGTCTGCCAGGGGTAGTCCATCGCCACGTCGTGCGCCTTCACCCAGGCGGGGATGTCCTGGGAGACGGCCAGGTTCTTGAACGGCACCCAACCCGGGTAGAGCACGTCCACGACCATGAGCGTCTCGTGCGCTGGGGCATGGATGAAGATGTTGTCGGGCGAGTGGTTCGGGCCGTGGTAGGCGAGTTCGAGCCGTTCGCCGCCGACCCGGAGGACGTAGCGGTCGTCGAACGTCTCCGTCGGGACGGGCCGGTTGGGGTCGCGGTCCAGGCGGAGCAGACGACGGTTCTCGGTGTGCCCGATGCGCACCACGTCCTTGCCCAGCAGGACCGAGGCTCCGAGGTGGTCGGCGTGGGAGTGGGAGTAGATCAGGTGTGTCACCTTGCGCGGCATGCCGTTGGCCCTGGTGACCTGTTCGATGGCCCGCAGGAGGTTGTGTCCGATCGTGGGTGGCGCATCGACGAGCACGACGCCTTCCACGGTGGTGAGGAACATGGCCTGGTAGTAGGCGTCGGTCACCCAGTAGAGATTGCCCCGGATCCGGCCGACGTAGTAGCCGTCCGCGTTCAGGGCCGGACCGGCCGCGGCCGCGGGGACCGGCGCGAAGTCCGGTAGCGCGTCCGCCTCGCTCGCGTGAGCAGATCCCGCTGTGGCCGCGCCCAGCAGCCCCAGCGCCGCTGGGGTACCAGCCACAAGTGCCGCGCCCTTCAGCAGAGTTCGACGTCTGCTGGGCTCAGGGCCTTCAAAGCTGGTCGTCATGGCACTCCCTTTCGAAGCAGGAGGTACGGGTCCGCACCGCGGCGCACATGCCACGGTTCCTCCCGCAGATGCAGTAAGTTGAACAGTAAACTATCTCGGTCTCTGTGAGGAGTAGCTCGTGAAGTAGCGTCTGCTGGGCCGTACCGCGGTCTGGGTCTCTGAGGTCTCCCTGGGGGCGATGCCCTTCGGGGGCAAGGGGCAGCGGGTGTACGCCACTCGATGACGCGGTGCGGCAGGGAGCAGCAAGGCACTCGGCATCTCCGCGCTGCACACCCAGGCCAGGTTTGTCGCCCACCAGATCCACTACTCGCTCCTGTCGCGCGACGCCGAACGCGACTCGGCATCCCTGGCCGAGAACGCGGGAGTCAGTCTCACCGCACCGAACAGGACTCCCGACCGGTGCCGACGGGCTCATCCCGGCCGCTCTCCAGTCGTCGCTCCGGGAAGCCGGTGCACGATGGTCGGAGGCGGGGTGCCGGGGAGTGTCGTCGGCCCAGTCGAGGTGGGCCGATTCGCTGGGGCGGGTCGTAGAGCGAGTCGGCCCAGTCGAGGTGGGCCGATTCGCTGGGGCGGGTCGTAGAGCGCCCGACCGCCGCCGCGAACTGCCCCACCTCGGTACGGTGGACAACGCGACGCCGATGTCGACCGAGTAGTCGTCAAGACCTGTGGATCGTGATCGTGCGGTCAGCTGATGGCCAGCTGCCACCTGATCTCTCCGTCGTGCCAGTGGTCGGTGGGAGTGAGTCCGGCTGCGGTGGCGACGGCACTGGACGCCTCGTGATCGGGGTGGATGTGGGCGACGACCGTGTGCACCGGCTGCTGCCGGAGCCAGGTGACAAGGCCTTGGGCCGCCTCGGTGGCGATGCCGCGCCGCTGCCAGGGGATTCCCACCACCCAGGCGATCTCCGCGGCGGCTCCGCGGTCGTCGGTGGTGATCGTCGCCTGCATCGTGCCGGCCAGGCAGGCAGCGTCGCGGAGCTGGATCACCCAGTTGCACCAGGATTCGTCGGGCTCGGGCGACCGGCGGCCCAGCGTTCGTAGCGGGCGCGCAGAGCCTGGGCGGTGTCCGGAGTGCCGCCGATGAAGGTGTGCAGGCCGGGGTCGGACAACACGACGGCCATCTCGTCGGCGTGCTCGACCTGCACGGGCAGCAGGGTCAGCCGGTCGGTGTGGATCGTTTCGGGCTTGAAGGCGCTCACACTGCCTCCTGATGGGAGCGTTCGACGAGTATGCCGCGTGCGAAGCGGGCGCCGGCCTGGACCAGGGCGACCAGGTGGGGTACGTGCGAAGGCGTCGGTCCTGCGGTGGAGTGCCGGCGCGGAGCCGAGAGCCGGATACGCGGCCGGCACTGCATCCCGCCTGAAATCACTGTGCAGCCTCTCGACGAACACGGCCAGGATCAGAGGGAGGTACAGGCTGCGTGGGTGGCAGCCGAGGTGCTCTGGACGGCTTCCGATGGCTGTGCCCGAGCGCCGCCTACGACAGCGTGATCGCGTACACCTCGACCCGCGGATCGTCCGGCAGTGTCAATGAGCGGATCACCTTGGCGTCGTCCAGCTCGATGGAATGGCCGAACAGCCGGACCGGCGGCCCGTCGACGCCTTGGCCCGCCTTGATGCGGTGGGGCATGTCGAGGACGACGGTACTGCCGTCGGGGGCCGGTCCGGCCCAGTCGCCGACCTTGAGCGGAACCTCGGAGGTGTCGCCGTCGGCGTATCGGACGGTCAGCCCGGTCGTCACCGGCCCGTTGTGCGATGCCGCCACAAGGCGCAGGGTTTTGTGGCTGCGGGCGGGCAGCAAGAGTGTCTGGCCGCGGGCCTCGACGAAGTTCGCCGCGGTCCCGGTCGGATCCGGTGCCTCGTACCTCACGTCGCCCCAGGTGACAGGACCGGCGGCCGGAAGCAGGCCGGCGTCGTAACTCCAGCCGGATCCGTCGAAGTCGCCCTGGCCGGGCTCATCCGCGGTGGCCGTGCCGTCGCGCGACATGTCCCTGCTCAGGTCCACTGCGCACTCCTTGTCCGTGGCTGTCGCACATTCCGCGGCCGGACGCACCTCTACGGTGGCGTCCAGGATGACGCGGCCTGCTCCCTTCGCCTCGACCGTGACGCGCACCGGGTAGGACCCGGCGGCGGTGCCGGGGGGCACGGTCACCTCCGCGGACACCGTCTTCTGCACGGGGAGGTGCAGGGACCGGATCCGCAGCGGCGAGCGCGGCTTTGTCGTCACCTGCCAGCCGGTGGGTTCCTGCGCCGTCACCGACGCCCGCAGCTCACCAGGGGCCTGACCGAGGACGTCCAGGGTCAGGTGGGCGGTTTGCTCCCTGTCCCCGACCGGGACGACGTCGGAGGAGCCGCGCAAGGACGCGTCCAGGTGCCGTCGGCCGTCGGCGTCCGCCCGGTTGACCGACGGCGGCTGGGCACCCGCATCGGTGCCCCAGTCCGACGGCGTCGCACCGAGCCGGTGGACCAGGGTGCCGCCGTGCGCGACCCTGGCCCAGTCCAGCCATGTGCGCCGTACGTCCCGCCCGTCGAACGACACGTGTCGTACAGACCGGTTGGTGTCACTCGCGCCCGGCGCGTTGATCGTCAGTGTGCCGCCCTGCCGCTTCCCGTACCCGCCGATCGTGATGACAGCCGACTCGAACTGCGGGCTGGACAGCGCCAGGAAGTCTCCGCCGCTCATCGTCGGGTACAGGCCGAGCGAGGAGAACACGTACCAGGCCGACATGGTGCCCAGATCGTCGTTGCCGGTCATGCCGTCCGGACCGTTGGAGAACAGGGTCATCGCGGCGCGCACGACGGTCGCCGTCTTCGCCGGCGCGCCCGCCCACAGATACATGTAGGGCGCGAGCAGGTCGGGTTCGTTGTTGGGGTTGTAGGTCGGCTTGCCGTAGTAGTCGTACGGCTGGGAGATCCAGTCCTCGCGCGCCGTGCCGGCCGGGTCGGTGAGCAGCTTGTCGTAGGCGAAGAAGGAGTCGAGGCGCTTCTCGGTGGCTTTCCGGCCGCCCATGAGACCGATGAGACCGTCGGGGTCCTGCGGCACGAGCCACTGGTACTGGTGCGCGCCGCCCTCGTGGAACTGGTGGCCCGCTTCGACCGGGTCGTACGGTGTCATCCACGTCCCGGCGGTCGTGCGGGGCCGGAACTGGCCGATCGAGGGGTCCCACAGGTTGCGGTACCACTGGCCGCGGGCAGCGAGCTTCCGCGCATCGGAGTCGTGCCCGAGCCCCTTGGCCATCAGGGCCAGTGACGCGTCCGCCGCCGCGTACTCCAGGGTCGCCGAGGCCGGGTGTGCGCAGTCGTTGTCGCCGCCCTTGTCCGCGCAGTCCTTGTTCAGCTCCAGGCCGGACGGGATGTATCCGCGCGTGCTGTACTGGTCCACGGCGGAGCGGCCGTTGTACGGGGAGGCCGCGGGCGGGGCGCTGGTCGCGTTCTTCTTCAGCAGCGCGTAGGCCTCGTTCTCGTGCCCGGCCAGCAGGCCCTTCGACCATGCCTCGACGAGGAACGGCGTCACCGGGTCGCCGGTCATGATGTTGGTCTCGCTGTTGGCGAGCGCCCACCGGGGCAGCCACCCGCCGTCCTTGCCGATCGCGACGACCGACAACGCGACGTCCCGGGCGACACGTGGCTCCAGCATCTCCAGAAGCTGGTTCTGTGGCCGGTAGGTGTCCCACAGCGACAGGTTCTGATACGGCGTGAAGTCGGCGGCTGTGTGCACCGCGCCGTCGAACCCCATGTAGCGGCCGTCGACGTCACCGGCCAGGTTCGGGTGCAACTGGGCGTGGTAGAGGGCGGTGTAGAACACCTTCTGGCGGTCCGGAGCCCCGCCGCCGACCTTGATCGAGGAGAGCTGTTTCTCCCAGGTGGCGCGTAGCGCCGCGCGCGTGGCATCGAAGTCGTACGAGTCGCCGGTTTCCTCCGCGAGATTTCTGCGGGCTCCGTCCATGCCGGTGTACGACAGCCCCACCTTCAGGACGACGTCCCGGTCGTCCGTGGTGTCGAAGGTCACCCAGGCGCCGTTGCCGCTCTCTCCTTCGGCGTCGCGCGTGCCGGGGCTGCGTGTGGAACCGCGCCAGGTGCCGTGGTCCTTGAAGGGCCGGTCGAAGGTGGCGGTGAAGTAGACGGTGTGCTTGTCGTGTCCGGCGCAGAACTCTCCGGCACGCACCCGCCCCTCCACCGTGCGGTCGCCGACCACGTGAACTTCGGAGTCGAACACCTTCTGGTTGGCCCTGCCGGTGTTGAACAGCACATTCGCCGCGCCGGTGGACGGGAAGGTGTACCGCTGCCAGCCGGTGCGCCGCGTGGCGGTCAGCTCGGCATCGATGTCGTACGTCGACAGCCCCACCCGGTAGTAGCCAGGGCTGGCTTCCTCGTCGTCGTGGGTGTACGTGGACCGGTACGTGTCGGGGTTCACGCTGTCGACCGCTCCGGTGGTCGGCATGACGGGCAGTTCGCCGGAGACGCCACAGCCGACTCCTGAGAGGTGGGTCTGGCTGAACCCGAGGATTTTGTCCTGCTGATAGTCGTATCCGCCCTGCCCGCCCGTGTCCGGGCTGACCTGGACCATGCCGAACGGGGCGGCGGCACCGGGGAAGGTGTTCCCGAAGTTCTGGGTGCCGACGAAGGGATTCACCAGCGCGGCAGGATCGGAAGCCGGCTCCGCAGCCGCCACGACAGGCGGAAGCACACCTCCGAACAGCAGACCTGGTATGAGCGCGCTGACGCCCACAGCGGTTGCGCGGGCCGTTATCCGTCTGACGGACAGCCGCATAGGGCACACCTCCGTGACAACGTTGTCTCGGCTGGGGCAGATTGAGAACGTGTCATGCCGACCGGATCGCTGTCAATGACCCAAGCACCGTCGCACGCCGCTGAGTTCGCCTTCCCGAGGCGCATGCGACGCTCAGGACGAGGCGCTGTCGTCCCCGTCCGCAGGCGGGATGAAGGCACGTAGCCACGGCTCAGTCCGGCCGGCATGGGCCTGAGCGGCGCCGGCGGCCACGACGGGACGCGGACGGCGGTGGCCGTCACCAAGACCTCGACCTATCGGGGCAACGCACCCACCCTGACGTCACGCCGTCAGCCTTCCGCGCCCGCTTCCGCAAGGCGAGCGCCGTGGGCGCGGACGGCCTCCAGGTCCACGCGGTGCCCTGCACAAGGAGTTCGCGAATGAACTCGGCGAGGGCCACGAACACGTGGAAGACCGGGCGCCCGCCGAACGTGGTCATGTCGAGCCCCTCCCGCATCCGGGTGAGGCCAAGTCCGCGCTTGCCAGGCGGACATGATCGCCACGAGATTCTGGAGGGAGCGGCCGACGGGTTCGGCGACGGACCGACGAGCATGCCGCTCTCGCGGACGAAGTCGGCCGATGGACCCCAGCCTCTCACCACGACGCTTGCCGATGATGCCGCCGATGTGGAACCGCGCGCCCGGCGGCACCCAGCGGCAGGACACCCGGCGGCATCCAGCGGCAGGACAAGCCGGGGATCATCTCTCGGGCGCGCCGCGCACTGCCATGGCCATTTGCAGCGGCAGTTGCACAACGTCTTTACCGGAGGCGGGTCCGGAGATAACGTCACGTCGTACACCGGGAATGAATCGTTTCAATCCAGCCATGAGGGATGGGACACTCCATGACGTCGAGCGGTACTCCCGAGAACACTCCCCCGTCAGGACCCAGTCGGCGCGCCATCGTCGCTGCCGGGTCAGGCGCTGTGGCCCTGTCCGCAACCGGCCTTCCGCTCGCGCACGCGTCCACACCGCCGACAGCAGGAGAGGCAAACCCCGCGGCAGCGACTTCGAGGCCGCCCCGGATGGGGCGAGGGTGGCAGCGCTACGTACAGGCCCCCTCTTCCGCCACCGTGCGGCCGATCGGAGTACTTGCCACCTCGGGCGATGTCCGAAACGCCGAAGCGCTGCTGAGAGCCGGCGGCCCTCGCACGATTCTCCACCGCGAGGAGCCTTCACCACCGCCCCGCTGGCCCGACGGAACCACGGCACAGGCCTCGTCGTCGCACGCGGGCAACAACGGCAACGACGGACAGCCACGCACCTACGACGCCGGCAACGCCATCGACGGCGACCCCGACACCTTCTGGAACGACGACACGGTGGCTGCCTATCCGGACACGCTGACCATCACCCTTCCTGCCGCCAGAGAACTGAGGGGGATCACGCTCGTCTCCAACAGCGACGGCGTTCCTGCCGACTTCACGGTCGACGTCTGGCGGGGCGACTCCTGGCAGAACGTCGCAGCGGTCGAGGACAACGATGTCATCCAGTGTGCTGTTCCCTTCACGACGCCGGTGAGCACCACCAGGGTCCGTATCACCGTGACGGACGTGCAGGACACTCCCCGAGGAGCCTTCACCCGCGTCAACGAAGTGTGGCCCGAGCCCATCGCCCCGGTCGCGGCGCCGAGTGTCACAGTGGACTTCGGCAAAGTCGTCGTGGGGTTCCCGCGGATCCGTTTCACCTCGGCCTCTGACAACTCCCCAGGTGTGAGACTCGCCTTCTCCGAGACCAGGCAGTTTCTGACCGACCGGTCCGACTTCACCCGCTCCGACCAGGCCGGCGGGGCCGGCCAGGGAACCGACCAGTTCGCCGTGCCGGCCGCGGGCGCCGACTGGGTCGACCGCAAGGGCTTCCAGCACGGGGACAAGGTCTATGCGGACGGCCTGCACGGCTTCCGCTATCTCAAGATCACGCTTGACGCGTTGGCGACCGATGCTCCCGCTGCGCAGGCCTGGGGCACGGTGGAGATCGACTCCGTCAGTCTCGATTTCAGTGGCTACCTGGGCACGCCCAGCACCTACCGCGGATGGTTCCTGTGCTCCGACGACGATCTCAACCGTTACTGGTACGGCGCTTCCTACACCAACGAACTGGTCACCGACACCTTCCGCCAAGACGATGTCGATCCCCGCAACGCCTGGAGCCGGTCGCTCGAGGGCAAACTGGTGCTGCACGACGGGGCCAAGCGCGACCGGGACCCCTACGTCGGCGACCTGGCCGTGTCGGCGCGGACTCTGTACCTGACCCACGACGAGGCGGCTGCCGCGGCGCGGGATGTCCTGGCCGATCTGGCCGAGCACCAGCGTGCCGACGGGTGGATACCTCCGGCGTCCATAGCCGACTACACACTCCCGTTGTTCGACTATCCGCTGTGGTGGGTGACCTGTAGCTGGGATTACGTGCTGTACACCGGGGACCGTGCCTACGCGGCCCGCTACTACCCGCATCTGATCAAGGTGCTTGATGTCTGGTATCCGAGTGTGACCGACGACGCCGGGCTGCTCAGCAAGGGCCTCAACAACACAGGCGGGTACGGCGACTACGCCTTCCTGGGCCGCACGGGAAGAATCACCTATTACAACGCCGCCTACGTCCAGGCCCTCAACGACGCGGCACGGCTGGCACGCTGGCTGGGCCATGCGGCCGATGCGGATCGCTGGACTCGTCGGGCAGACAGAGTGAAGGAGGCGATCAACGCCCACCTGTGGGACGACGACGCCGGCGCCTACCTCGATTCAGCGACCGGGCCGGTGCGTCATGCACAGGACGGCAACGCCCTCGCCATCACCGCAGGCGTCACCGACAGCGCCCGCGCCGCATCGGCCCTGTCGCACCTCGATGCCACCACCCAACGGCCCTACGGCAACGCCTTCATGGACAACGACACCCTCTTCGGCGATGCCTCACAGCGCGTGTACGCCTTCACGTCGTACCCCGAGATCGTGGCGCGGTTCGAGACCGGTCGGGCAGAGTCCGCCCTCGATCAGATCCGGCGGACCTACGGCTGGATGGACAGCCATGATCCCGGCATCACGCACTGGGAAGGCATCGGCCCCGGCGGGTCGTTGTACGAGGGCGCCTACACCAGCATGGCCCACGGATGGTCCACAGGTGTCTTGCCGGCTCTGACGCATCAACTGCTCGGAGCCAGGCCGACTTCACCTGGCTATGCCACGTGGGAAGTGCGGCCTCATCCGGGGGATGTGGCCTGGGCTCAGGGCCAACTGCCCACTCCGCAGGGGCCGCTGAGGGTCTCGTGGGAGGCTTCCGAGAGGACCTTCCAGCTGACCGTTCTCGTGCCTGCCGGAACTCGGGGCACCGTCGCGCTCCCAGGAGACAGCCGCCAGATGATGGTCCGGAGCCGAGGGCGCGTCCTCTGGGACGGGTCCAAGGCGTTGGAGGGTGACGTTCGGGTGGCGAACGGCCGCGTCACCGTCTCGGATCTGGGCGCGGGTACCTACCGGTTCACCACCGTTCGCAACGGATAGCGCATCCTCGCCATGCCCGGCCGTGGCCGGCAGCGCCCCCGACGAGCGGCGAAGCACCCGCTGGTGGTGGTCACCACTCGTCGGGGGCCGCGATGCTGCATCTCGTCCTGGCGGGACGGGCCGGCCCACTCGGAAAAGGGCTGCGGGGTATGAACGCCTGGTCTGCTTCACACCATCCGCAGCACCGAACCTGACCGTCCCTGTCCGCAGTCCATTTCGCAACAGACCCCAGGCGAGTGGCTCCGTGGCTTCCGGCCACGGAGCCTCCGCAAAAACCCGTTGGCGGACCACGGCGACCACTGCTACTTTTCCGGAGGCCGTGCGAGAGACCGAGGAGGTGGTACCCGTGAACGTATCGACATGGGTGCTCCCCTGCGGGGTCACGGTCGGGCGATAGGTCGTCCGGGAGCGCCGTTCAAGAGCACTCCCGAAAGGCACGACCATGCGATTCACTTCTGAGCAGCGCCTCGACGACGGCCTGCTCGAGCGCGAATTCACCCTCGGCGAGATCCCCGGCACCCTGTGGACGTCCGGGTCCGAACCGGCCCCGCTGATCCTGATCGGCCACAACGGCGGCCTGCACAGGCGGGAGCCGCGGCTGGTGGCCCGGGCCCGGCAGTCCGCGGCGTACGGCTACGCGGTGGCCGCCATCGACCACCCCGGGCACGGGGACCGGCCCCGTTCCGCCGCCGATGAGCAGGCGCGCGCCGACCTCCGCCGGGCTATGGCGGCCGGCGAGCCGGTCGACGAGATCTTCGAGTCCTTCGTCGGCCCGCTGGTCGAGAAGGCGGTCCCGGAATGGCAGACCACTCTGGACGCCCTCCTTTCGCTGCCCGAGATCGGCGGCCCGGTCGGCTACTCGGGGATGACCGCCATCGGCATTCGGCTGGCGGTGGTCGAACCGCGCATCGCGGCCGCCGGCTTCTTCGCCGGGGGCTACGTGCCCCGCGCCCAGCGCGAGGAGGCCCGGCAGGTCACCATTCCGCTGCTGTTCCTGCTCCAGTGGGACGACGAAGGGAACCCCCGGCAGCGGGCCCTGGACCTGTTCGACGCCTTCGGCACCAAGGAGAAGACGCTGCACGCCAACATGGGCGGGCACGCCGGCACCCCGTGGTTCGAGGTGGACGACGGGGACCGGTTCTTCGGCCGGCACCTGAAGTGAGGCCGGGCCGTCAGGCCGGTCGCTAGACGCTAGGCGGGGTCGGCCAGGATGCCGCTTATCGAGGGCAGGCCGCGGCCCTCCTCGATGGGCGGTGTCGGCCAGGCCGCCGCCCATCGCGGGCAGGCCGCGGCCTTCCTCGACAGCGGTGGCCGGCGGATGCGCGACCGCGCCGATCGCGGCGGTACCGGCCATCGGCGGGCGCCGGCCGGTCAACCGGCCGGTCGGGGCGGTGCTCGGCCACCAGCGCCTCCGGCATCGCCATCGTCGCCGACCGTGAAGCCGCCCAGAAGATGTGCGCCCTCATGCACGACTTCGCCGCCGACCCCGCCGGTGCCTACCAGCTCATCGTCAGCGACCACGCCGACTTGCCCGACCAGTGGTAGCAAGAATGCGTCCGGTACAGCGGGCGCGACGGCGAAGCTCTCATCCCGGAAACCCGGATCACTGAACACGGCAGAGGCTGGCCCCATGTCGGTCTCTGCCGTCCGTGTGGGCTCGGCCCGCCGGAAGACCATCAGTCGTCAGAACGGCAACAGCGCGACATCGTGCTCCGCTACGGCAAGGACGGCACCCTAACCGGCCCGGACAAGGAGCACGCCGAGAGCTTGATGCCCACCCTGCACCTGCTCCAGTCCGCGTTGTGCAGGTCAGCCCCAACCCGGACACACAGAGTGTGCAGTCGGTACCGCTGGTGAGCGGATACGGACAGGGTTCCGGTGTCTGAAATATCCCGTAAGTGTGCGGGGTATGAAGAACGGGTATGCGCGCCGTCTGGCCGCACTGCACCACTGCCGGGAACACGTGTCACGCGTTGTCCCGCCGAGATGGACAGGGCGTGGCGGCCCGGTAAGAAGGAGAAAATCATGCACATGACCGGACGGATCGCGATCGTCGGCGCTTCCACGGTGCTCGCCGCAGGCGCCATGGCGATCGGCAGCGGTCCCGCGACGGCGACCACGTCCCAGACACCCGAGCACCATCCGACTGTCGGCGTACCGGGTGGCACTCAGCACTTCGCCGACTGCCACCATGCCGCCCGGCAGCCCACGGACCCGTGGATCGAGGACCAGCTGGCGACCTTCTACCCGTCGTCCAAGCAGCGACTCGCGGTGTTCGACCCCTGGGTCAAGGACCAGCTCGCGCTGTCCCAGAAGACCGGTCGGTGAGTGGGGCGACGGCCGCTGTTGAGGCTCGGCGGCGGCAGGGGCTGGAAGCTCAGAGCCGCTTCCCCCTCCCCGGCAGCTGAGTATCGGCCGTCAGCGCCAACGCGGTGGCTGCTTTCACGGGTGATTGCCAGCGGCGGGTAGTCAGAATCGACCCGGTGGGTGCGTCATCTGGCCATGCCCGGAACCGTTCGATGAAGTGCACATGCCGGAGCCGGGCTGATCGTCGCGGACGTCGCGGCCGGCGACGATGAGACGGCCCTAGTGTCTCAGGAGGCGATCGCAGCGCGGTGGGCGACCTCGGTCACGGATCCCCCCCCGGGGAGCCGGGGCGGCCCGGTGTGCGGCTGCGCTGCTACGTCGACCTGCGCGAAACGCTCGACAACCAGGCGCCCGAAACCGTCTGGCCCACTGCCGGCCTGCCGAGATTGGGGCTTCGTCGGCACATGGCCAGGTCAGTTCATGTCACTCGCTTGGTTCATGGTCTGCGTGGAAGGCATGGGCGGTGACGTGGACGCTGCCGGAGTCGATGCCGAGCACTCCCGCGCCCGCGCCAGATCTGCCGCCGGGCGGGGCGGCCGAACCGAAGCGGGACGGATTCCGGGCCCTCGTCTGCGTGGAGGCGGGATGGGTGACGCTGCGCTCCAGGCGCGGCACCGAGATGACGGCCTCACGGGTGTCTCACGTGCGCGGCGTCTCAGACCAGCAGGGATCAGGGGCGACTTCTTCGCCAGTGTGATCGCTTATAACTGCAGATACCTGGAGCGGGGATGCGGTGCGCCGGAGCGCCCGGACCTGGGGTGACGCCAGGGCAGCAACAGTGGCGAGTACGACGACAGCTGCGCAACCGGCCAGCGCCGTGCCCGAACCGACACCTTGAGCAACAGGGCCAGCGGCGAGCAGGCCAAGCGGGGCGAAAGCCAGAGATCCGAACAGGTCATAGGAACTGACGCGAGAAAGAACCCGTTCAGGAATCTCGCGTTGCAAAGTGCTGGCCCAGAGAACATTGAAGACGTCGCTGGCCACACCTGCGCAGAACATGGCGGCGGCGATCAGCCAGACCGGTGCCGAGGTACTCAGGAACACCATGGGCAGAGCTGCCGGGAACGTGGCGATGACCGCGACCAGAATCGGTCGGCTGACCCGGACCCGCACAGCCAGTCCGGCCCCGGCGATGGCTCCCAGAGCCTGGGCGGCCACGATGATCGACCAGGACTTGGCCCCACCCAGATGCTGCTGGGCCTCCAACGGCCCCAGAACTCCGAGAGTCGCGCTGAAGACGGCCACCACGGCCGTGCACTGGACGACCACCACCCACAGCCACTGCCGCGAGGCAAACTCCTGCCAGCCCTCACTCAGGTCCGTCCACACGGACGACGTCTTGACCGGCCTTGCGGGCAACCGCAGGCGGCCCGTTAGGACCGCACTGACCACGAACGAGACGGCGTTCAGGGCCAAGGCCCAACCTGCACCGACCCACGCGACGACCACACCCGACAGCGCCAGCCCGAGAAAGAGGCAAGTGTTCGTGCTCATCCGCAGAAGACCGTTGGCCTGCTGCAAACGGTCCGCAGGGACCACGAGCGGCACGACACCGTCCATCGCCGGCGCGAAGAGAGCGGTCGCCAGCCCCGCCATCACCGCCAGCGCGCACATCAGAGCCAAGGGTGCATGCCCGGTCAAGGCCATTGCGGCCAGTCCCGCATAGGCGAACGCCCCGACGCCATCGGCGATGGCCATGAGGCGAGATCGTGACATCCGGTCAGCGATCACACCGCCGAGCAGGATGAACACCAGTTGGGGCAGCGATTGGCAGGCGAGCACCAGCGACAGCCTCCCGGGGCTGGCTCCGGGAAGTGCCAGCACAGAGAAGGCCAAGGCCACCCGAGCGAACCCATTGCCCAGAACCGAGATGGTCCGAGCCGAAGCAAGCAGAACAAACCGCTGGTCAAGCCACAGCGCTGACCTTCCCGAAGTGATCACCATGAAAATGAACTCTAGGACGCCAAGCAGATGACACATACTCAACCAGCCACCGGCTGAAGGAGACTGAGCGATCAGTGATCTCAAAGCTCTTGGCATCAGCCCCGTAACCGCCGCCCGCTGGGGACAGCTCGCAGGCGAGAACTGGTCCGTCGTCGTGGTGGCCGCTACGCCTGCTCTACCGTGCGATGCCCGTTTGTGGCTCTCGGCTGATCGTCTGGTGTCAGTCGGTTGATGCGATACACGTCCGGGACGCAGAGGTTCAGGACGGTCGCAGCAGCGATCATTCCCGCGCAGGTCAGCAGTACTGCCTGGCTGCTCCATGAGTGGGCCGCAAGGGCGGTGATGAGGTAACCGACGGGGATGGCGAGGCGTTCCCCGACACCGTTGAAGGCACTCATGCGGCCCTGTTCCGCCTGAGGCACACGCTGTTGAAACGCAGTGGTCCAGGCGACGATCGCGACATCCAGCCCGACCCCGGCCAGTGCGGCGGCCAGCAGGACGAGAACCAGTGGCACCGTGCAGGCCATGGCCGCCAAGGGGAGCGCCAGAGCACCACCGGCGACGACCGCGACCGTGAGCAGTCGGTACGGCTTCCAGCGCAGGCAGAGGAGGGTCCCCGCCAGCAGACCACACGTGAAGGCCGCCTGAATCAGGCCCCAGTCGCGGGCCCCGGCGTACTCCCCCGCGGCCACGAGCGGGCCGAGAAGCTGGAAACCCGCCAACCAAGCAGCGACCAGGACCGCGCCTGCGGCCGTGTAGGTCGACAGCCAGGTACGCGACCAGAAGCCCGCCCAGCCCACCCGCAGGTCGCTCAGGAAACCGCCAGGTGCAACGAGCGGGGCATCCAATCGCAGGCCGAGAAGCAGGACGGCCGCGGCGGCGAACGTGAACGCGTCCCAAGCCAGTGCCCATGCCGCGCCGCTGGCAGCGACGATGACACCGCCGACGACCGGCCCCAGCACCTTGACCGCGTTGCTCGGCAGCCTGAGCAACGCGTTGGCCTGCTGCAAATGCTGCTCCGGAACGATCTGTGCGACGGCGCCCTGCGCAGCCGGCACGATGAACGACGCCGCCGTTCCCGAGACGAAGGCGCACGCTGCGATCGACACTGTCGTCGCATGTCCGGTGGCCACGGTGACGGCCAGCGCACCCTGTGCCCCGGCGGCCAGCAGATTCCCCACGAAGAGGAGCCGACTGCGGGACAGGCGGTCCGCGAACAAGCCGCCCGCGAGCAGGAACACGATCGTGGGGACGGTGTTCGTGGCGAGCACCAGCCCGAGGGACCCCGCTCCTCCGCCCTGCTCAATCACAGAGTAGGCCAGGGCGAGAGGGGCCATCGCAGACCCTGTGGCCGAGATGAGATTGGCCGACACGAACCGCCGGAAACTCGCGATCTTCAACAGCGTGCTGATCGGCGTCGGTGACTCGTCGGCGGCTTTCATGATCTCCCTAGGGCTCAGCGCAGCGAGCACCCTAGTGCAGAAGTAGCCGCGCGCCGAACGGCAGTGACCGGAGTCGGCCGACACCTCGACCTCCCCGAAGACCAATCACCACGCGTCAGCCAACGGGGAGTTCGGCCACCAGCACGCAAGGGCGGGGCCTGCCCCAACGATGAAGAGCGCACTGCTCGAATACCGCCCCGACCTCTCCCCCACCTGACGTCACCGGCCGCACGTGCGCCCCTGGGTTCGCAAGCGGTCGACGGTGTGAGCGGCGGTCACTCACCAGAGGTGACCGAAAGACGCACGCCGGGGCGGTTTCAGAAGGGACCCTCGCCCCCTCGGCCGCGCCGCCCCGCCCACCCTGCCCACCGTGGCCCCGGCAGCGAAGCGGCAGGTGCTGGGTCGACGGCACTGCCGACGCCGGCCAACGAACTACCTCTCACCTCGCTGCTACTCTTTGCGGGTTCAAGTGACTGAGGGGGAAGTCCGTGTTCACGTCGGTCACCACGGATTGGCCGTGGCTGTTGGCTGTCGCTGCCCTGGTGATCCACTGCGCCGCCATGGCGAAATGGATACCGATCCAGAGGTTCTGGGCCGTTTACCCCTTCATCTGGGTGGTGTGCGGCACTGGAGCAGTGGCGTTCGGATCCTGGCGCGGTTTCCCCCTGGCAGACATGCTCGTCCTGTGCTCGTTCGCGCTCATCGGGCTGACCATCGGCATGTACCCGACTCGCAAGCTGTTCGCGGTGTGGGCGCAGGAGATCAACAACGGAGTGACGCGCGAGCGGTACGACTATCCGCGCTCACACCTCGCATTCTGTGGCGCCTCCGTGCTCGTCACGCTGGCCGCCGCGGTCCTGTTGGCCCACTGATACGCCGTAGCGGGGGACCGGCCGTTTCCGGCACACGTGTCACCGCCTGTTCGACACGGCCGCGCCCCCGTGTCCCGCCTGCACTCCGGCCGCCACGCGACGTGGCCGTGCGCTGCTCCCCAGGTGCCGGCCACCACGTTCGCCAGGCCGCGTGTCCACGTGAGGGTGGACGGGCTGCGCCCCAGAGGCAGTACCCCGAGCCTGCGACCTTCCTCTGGACGCTCCTTGGGTCGCAGGGCGGCGACCGTGGCCGTAGACCGGACCCAGCGAGCTGCGATTCCCGGTGACGCCGATGCGGGGATCAGTTGCCCGCGCGCGGCGCGCTACCCGGCGACCTCGCCTTCGAGTTGAAGCTGGACGGGCACCCCGGGCGCTGGACCTCACCCCCGACGGTGGCCCTGAGCCAGTGTAGGCTCAGTCCCGGCGCGGCGCGCTGATCCAGGACCGCTTCCCGGACCTGGTGGCAGTCGCGAAGCGTCTTCCCGGCGGCCTGATGGTCGCATGCGTAGGCATGTGGGACCTCGTCAGCGACGCCATCCAGAAGCGGGGCGCCTTCCGGGCACAGGTATGTGACCTGGTGTGGCGCGAGACGGAGACGCGCATGAGCTTCCTGGGCTTCAGCGAGCGGCAGTGCCGCCACCCCGAATGCGCCCGCACCCACTTCCGCAGCCGCCAAGGCGGTGCACCTGATGTATGCGGAGGTCATCAGGTAAGTCGGTGACGCTGCGCGGGACCGCGGCTGCCGAGACCGCTGTCAGCACCCAATGGGCGCTCTACCTCCTGACCGGCCAGAGCCGCCCGCCCGCACGGCATGGCCGTCCAGGTGCTCCGCAGCACGGCGATCGAGACGGGACGCACCACAGTGGACGAAGGCGCCCTCGCCGACGGCGGTGCCGTGAGTGCCGTCGTCATCGACTCCGCCCGCCAGGTCGTATGGACCTGCTACTTCAGCGACGGCACGTACACGCCCGAAGAGATCACCCTCCCCGAGGACCTTGACACCGCCCCCTCGCCCCGGCGACGAAGGGCACAGCGACTGGGCTGCACCGTGGGAACGGCACATCACCCGCCTGCTCTGAGCTTGTCTCCTAACCTCTGTCCGCTTGGGTCTGCGGGCGCCTCCGCAAGGCGGTTTCTGATCATGCGAAAGGGGGGAGCTGTTCGCGCACCCATTCGGGATCGGGGTTGGTGTGTGGCTGGCCCGCCACGACGACGGTCGGCACAGTCTCGTTGCCTTCGTTGGCTGCCCTCACCGCTACAGCTCCTGCCGGGTCAAGCCAGATGTTGACCCAATGCAACTGGCGGGCGCTGCGGCCCAGCCGGATACGCAGTCGCATGCAGTATTTGCAGCCCGGACGCCAGAAGACGACTGGCCGACCGTCGGCCACGCTGCGACGTTGTGCCTCCCGCGCACCGATCGACCTCGGGAAGATCAAGGGCGAGTTCACGCCTGCGAGCGCCAGGAATGCCAGCAGGAGTGCTACGGCTGTACCGGGATTCCCCTTGAATACCAGCCCAGTTGCGACGGCTGAGCCGCAGAGCACAAGCAGCATCGGCAGGATCCAAGCGCGCATCATGATGACAAAGGCTATCGATGAGTCGAGACGCTCCTCTAGCCAGGCCGCTCACCTGGGTGTTCGCATGAGTCTGCTGCCTGATCATGGTCCAGGGGAAGCGCTCGTGAAAGCGTCAGGCTTCCGGGAGGACTTATGCAACTGTCTGACCGCTCGCGTCAATGAACTGTTCGACCTCATGGATGCGTTGCTGTTTGCGGACGGGCCGGTGAGGGCGCCGGTGGACCTGACGTCGGTGGCCGAGCACCGGCGCGGGCACGGCGCGATGTACGACGCCATGAACAGCGGGAACATCGACGTGCCCCGGCTGCGGCAGGTGTTGGCCGGCCTGCCCGTGCCGCAGGCCGCCGGCGGCCGCCTGGTCCTCGCGGTCGACATCAGCAACTGGCTCCGCCCCGACGCTTCCCCCCAGCGCCGACCGCCTGTTCTGCCACGTCTACGGCCACATCGGACGGTCTTCGGACCAGCTCATACCCGGCTGGCCGTACTCGTTCGTAGCCGCCCTGGAATCGGGCCCGCACGTCCTGGTGTCGGCTCCTGGACGCCATCCGTCTCAGCCCGGCCGGCGACATCGCCGAGGCCACCGCCGCCCAGGTCCGCCGGGTGGTCGAAAGTCGGCCGCCTCCCCGGCCGAGCCGCGCCCGGCGGTGTGCACGGGACAGGCCGAGCGGGACGCTGGGCCGTGCGATCCACCTGGTCGGCCGGACGGGCCGGCTACCGCGCTTCGCGCAATCGCAGTTACTCAGCGCGGCCGCCCCCGGCGTGCCCAGGACGGGCGGGCGAGAGGATGCGACGCTGGAGTGAGGGGCCCGCGAGTGGAGGTCCGAGTGTGTCTCATCCGGTCCGGGACTCTCTCCTTCGGCCTGGCGGCCTTACCTCGTGGATCCGGCCGCCGTGACCAGGACCGCGCGACCAACCCGGAAGGCAGGTGCGTCCCATGCGCACGTCGACGCGTATCGCCGGTGCCCTCACCGGCCTGACCCTCACCCTCGGCGGTGCGGTCCTCGCCGCTCCCGCGGTCCGGGCGGACATCCCCGCCTGCACACAGATGGCCGAACTGGCCGGTGCCACCGCTTCCGACTCCGTCACAGCGGCCTGCACCCGTGGCGTGGTCGGAGACCTGCAGAGTTGTGTGACCGGGCTGACCGAGGCCGGAGTGGCGGGCGGCGCCGCGACCGGTGCCTGCCGGGCGGCGGCCCACGAACCGCGTTAGAGGACCGCGCGCGGCAGCCGCCCGCCGGCACCGGTCGGAGGCAGGTACAGCCCGTCTCCTCCTCGACCTCCCGGCCTGCCCGGACACAACGCGGCCTCGGTGGGCAGTCTCGACGCCAAGGACATCGACGTCGCCCCGCTCCTACCGACGCGCACGCGACGTACCGATGCGGCCGGTCGAGGTCGGTGACATCATGCCTCTCCGGGAGGCCGGGCAGTCACCGCCCGGGCGGCACCCCAGCCTCGCCTCGCGGGCCTCATGCGGAGCGTCCATGCTGAGTAAGAGGGCGCCGTCGTCTTGAGACTTGTCCTTCCCGAAGGCCGAACGAAGGCGCCTGAGAGGAGGAGGAAGTCATGCGCATGCGAAGAATCCTGGGCCTCGCCCTGGCCGCGGCAACCCTTGCCGGCGTGAGCGCCGTCGGCGCTGTCAGCGCCGAGGCCGCCTCGTCTCCGAACATCTCCAGAGACGACTGCACGGCCGCCGGCGGACAGATCGTTTCACGCCCCTACGCCGGCGACGCCTGCGCGCTGCCTGACGGGACCAGGCCGGCGATCACTTGACCGGTCGACGCACGGCTGGGCAACCAGTCCGGCCGGTGCACCCGGCGCGGTGGGTATGGGGTGACGGCACCCGGTCCACCGTTGGGTGGATCGCCGCGCCCGTCTCGACATCGCGGGACTCGCGGTGATGGACACCCTCTCCTGGCTGACCGGCTACCGCCGGTTCAACCACCGCTACGAGCGCCATCCCCGCAACTACCTCGCCTTTCCCGCGCTCGCCGCAGCCATCTGCTGCTACAAGCGACTCCTCCGCCTCACCACATAGGACGCGGTCTTGGTCAGTCCGCATTCTTCTTCCGGGCCATCTTCTGACGAACCTCGTCAGCGTTCCGGGACTTGTCGGATCGCTCGCTGGAGGGGGGCGCTCCGCTCTTGCCACGCGATGCCGTATCGGACGTTCGGGCGACCCCACTGGCTGGTGTGCCCTGTGCGGTGTTGCCTGCGGGTGGGCCCGTGGTGCCGTGGGCGCCTGTGTCGGCTGCCGGCTCCCGGCTCGGGACAGTGGGGGCGGGGCCGGAGGCTTGCTCGGGACTGGGGTCGTGAAGCTGCCCGGCGGGGACGTCGCGAGGGGAGGGCTTGGCAGGGACAGATCCCGCCTCGTCGCTGGGAGCGGACGCGCCTGGTGCGTCGGCTTTCGCGGAGGGGCTGCTCACCGCGCGTGTCGCTTCGTGGTGCGCAGATCCGTCGGATACGGCAACAGTGGCGGCCACGGCAGCCGCCAGCGCGGCGGCCGTACCGGCGATCAGGTGGCGTCCGCGCGCGGGCGCGGCCTTCGGTGCGACCGTGCCATCGACGTCCGGCGCGTGCGGGTGTGTGAGGTCGGCCCACGCCGGTACCTGCTCGGGAACCAGGCTCGTGACGTCAGCCGGAGGTGGGACGGGCCTGCGACCGATGGTGTCGGCCAGGGTGGCCAGAACCCGGGCGCAGTCGTCGGCTGATGGGCGGGCCTGGGCTTCCAGGGCGGTCATCTCCCCCAGCAGGGCTGCGAACTCCTCCGGCAGGGACTCGGGAAGTTCGGGCCGCCGGTGGAGCCGCGCGATCGCGGCCTCCAACGGGGCACCGTCATATTCGAGTCGGCTCGTGACGCATTCGAGGAGCACCAGCCCGAGGGCGTAGACATCGGCGGACGGGCCGACGGGCCGGCCGAGCACCTGCTCGGGAGACAGGTAGGCGGCCGTGCCGATGAGAGTGCCGGTGGTGGTACGGGTGGTGGCGTCAAGGAGCCGGGAGATGCCGAAGTCGGTCAGGTGGGGGCGGCCGGACGCGTCCAGGATGATGTTCGAGGGCTTCACGTCACGGTGAACGATCCCTGCCTCGTGCGCGTGGGCCAGAGCACGCGCGAGGTCGGCCCCGAGGGCAGCGGTCTCCCCGGGCGCCAGGGGACCCGCGGCGATGCGCGCCTTCAACGTAGGGCCTTCGATCAGCTCCATCACCAGGTAGGTACGTCCGTCATGCCGACCGGCATCGTAGACGGTGACCAGCCCGGGGTGCCGCAACCGGGCAAGGATCACCGCCTCGTTGTGGAAGCCGTCCTCAATGTCGCCACCGGTACCGGCGCGGAAGACCTTGACGGCCACCGGTCGTTGCAGACGCAGATCGAAGCCACGGTGGACATCGCCGGCGCCACCCGAACCGATGACCGTGTCCAGGCGATAGCGCCCGCCCAGCACTTGTGCGGAACACCGGAACGGCGCCAGAGCCGACTGGCGGAGCCTCATCTCATCTCCCACTGCTTCTCCAGGTGCTGCCCACAGGTGCGCCCACAAGGGGGCACTGCACCCGCGTACCCCTGAGGTGCTGGAGTACCCCTGCACCAAGTCCCGCTGGAACAGGTAGCCCAGGATGACGCCCACGTCTCTCGTTCTCTGCGCGGCGGCCGGGAGACGATCCGGGCGGGTGACGGCAGCACCATCCGCAGCAGGCCTTCCATGCACTCGCGAAGGACCGGCTCGTCGGCATCCGGGAGCGGGGCTCAGCACTGGGCGGCCAGGACATCACCGTCACCGCCTGTCGGACGGTAGGCCCGGTACGCCGGGAAACCCGCACGCACGCCGAGGACGGCACCGACCAAGGTCGCTACCGTTGCCGCCGCTGCGGCCGGTCGACGGCCATGAAGACTTCCCCACCCGACGGCTGGCTATGTACCCGACTACCGGTTCTGGCTCAGCTTGTGTGGTGTGGCTACGCTGGATGATCAGCGGATGCATGGGGGCACTGCGTGACCCTTTAGCACGACAACGACACTTCGTGATGGCCGCGTCTTCGGTGGTGGCTGATGCGGGCCCTCACGCTGCTTCTTCGTCGCCAGACCGACCATTTCTCTGCCCGTTTCGGTGAAACCTTCGGCTCCTGCACGATACGGTTCCAGATCTTCCGGACTTCATTCACCGTGAGGGGAAGGGAAGCCGGTCTCTCGCCGGATTCGGAGCCCCCTTTTGGGAGGCGCGGCGGAGGATGACGAGGAAAGCAGCGGCGGTCATGGACAGGGTGATGTGTCGGTACCAAGCTTCGTAGCCGCGGACCTGGTAGTGGTCCAGCCCGGTCTCGTTCTTCGCGGTCTGGAAACATTCCTCCACCGACCAGCGGGAGCCGGCGACGCGGATCAACTCCTCGAAGGCGGTGCCTTCGGGGGCGAAACAGATGTAGTAAGCGATCTCCGAGGGCTTCGACCGGCTCCGGCGAGCCAGTAGCCAGTGGTCCCAGCCTGAACGGCGCAGGGGCCGAATGGGCTCGGCCACCCAATCGTAGATGCGCGGACCTCGGACACCGTTCCCGCAGCTCAGCGATCTCCAGGCGCCATCAGGCACCCGTGCGATGAGGTGGTGGGCCCGCTCCTTGAGCAACCCCATCGAGACGACCGCCTGCGACTTCGTCACTGCCAAGACATGGGGTATGTCCCGCGATTCGAGCCACAGACGAAACCGCCCGTCGCCTCCGTATACCGCGTCAGCGGTCACCCAGCCGAACGGAACCCCCGCTGCCAGAGCGCGTTCGACCATGCGACGAGCGAGGGCAGGTTTTGTGGCGAACTCGACACCGTCCGGAATGCCGGCCGCGCGACACCGCTCACGATCGGAGGTCCATCCTTTCGGGAGATACAACTCCCGGTCCACCAGGGCCCGTCCATGTCGAGAGGCATAGGCAAGGAAAACGCCGATCTGAGAATTCTCGATCCGTCCGGCCGTGCCTGAGTACTGGCGAGCCACACCGGCGGACTTGTGGCCCTTCTTCAGGAAGCCCGTCTCGTCTACGACCAAAACGCCGTCGTCCCCGTCTTCCAGCTCTTCTACCGCGAGGGCGCGTGCGTCATCCCGGACACCATCGACATCCCAGCAGTACGAGTTCAGCAGACGCTGCATTCCCTGCGGACCGGCGTCACCCACCGCCTCGGCCAGCGTCCAGCCGTTCTTCCGCTCAACCTCGCTGAGCAGTCCCAGCAGGTAGGACCGCATCCGGCGTCGAGGCTCAACGCGGCCGAACCGTCCAGCAAACCGCCCCACGAACTCATCAAACAGCCCTGACCAACCGTCAAATACCCCCACTACCACACCTACGACAACGAGACACTCGGACCGTAGTCACGAAGTGTCGTTGTCGTGTTAGAACTCCTAACGAAATGATCTTCGAAGTGGTTGGATCACTCCGGGACAGGTGATCCGGGGGTGCGAAGTGGCTCGGCCGAAGCCGTGGGAAGTAGACGACGAGCTGTGGGCGGTGATCGCACCACTGTTGCCCAAGATTCAGCGTCGAGCCGTGCATCCGGGACGTAAGCGGCATCCGGATCGGCTGGTGTTCCAAGGCATCTTGTTCGTGCTGCACACTGGGATCGCCTGGGAGCACCTTCCTCAGGAACTCGGCTTCGGCTCGGGCATGACGTGCTGGCGCCGCCTGGCCGAGTGGACAGGGGCAGGGGTCTGGCCCCGGCTGCACGAGGTTCTCCTCGCTAAACTCCGCAGCGCGAACGCCCTGGACCTCACTCGGGCGGCAGTCGACGGCTCCCACATTCGGGCGCTAAAAGGGGACCCAAGACCGGACGAAGCCCCGTTGACCGGGGCAGGACGGGCAGCAAGCATCACCTGATCACCGACGCCACTGGCATCCCGCTCGCCGCCACCTTGACCGGCGGCAACCGCAACGACGTCACCCGGCTCGTCCCTCTTCTGCAAGCCGTTCCTTCGATACGGGGCAAGCGCGGCAGACCCCGCCGTCGCCCGGACGCGGTGCTTGGCGACCGCGGCTACGACCACGACAAATACCGCCGCCTGGTCTGGGACCTCGGCGTGAAGCCACTGATCGCCCGCCGCGGCACCGCGCACGGCTCCGGTCTGGGAACTCAACGCTGGGTTGTGGAGCGCGCGTTCGCCCACCTGCACTGGTTCCGCCGGCTTCGGATCCGCTGGGAGATACGCGATGACGTTCACGAGGCCTTTCTCATCCTCGGCTGTACTCTGATCTGTTGGCGGCGTCTGAAAGCGCTGCCGTAGCAGCTCCCATCGATGGTTCAGATCAGCCCTGTGCCAATCCCGTTCGGTCGTTTCGCAGCTCGCCGGAGGTCAGACCTGCGAGCCCAACACTGATCAGCAGGACGGCACAGCCGACAACGATGACGGTGGCGCCTTCGAGGTCGACGAGTGCGCCGAGCACGTTGTTCATGAGCAGCAGGGCCAGGCTCTGCACGAGGACGAGCACCGCCTGGATGCGTGACAAGTGGGTGTCGGGTGACGAGGCGAGCACCAGCGGCGCGATGTGTGCGGAGAAGGTGCCGTTACCGACGCCGATGATCAGGCCGGCGGCTGTGGCTCCGGTCGCGCTGGTGGAGAGCCCAAGCGCGAGGACGCCCGCACCCGCCAGGACGAGCGCGCTCGCCGCCAGCAAGCCGGGCCGCCCCAGCGGCCCGCGCTTCACGACCACCAGGGTGACCGCCACCATGCCCACTCCCTGCGCGCCGAGCACCAGCCCGGCGGATCCCGCGCTCCACTGCTCCTCCCGAGCGAGCAGGGGGACCAGCAGGGACATCACCGGCAACAGGAAACCGGCCGCCGCTCCGGTGAGCCACAGTCCCGGGCGCAGCACCGGATGGGAGAAGGCCACCTTCACCCCACTCAGGGCTTCCTTGAGAAGACCGTCCGACCTTGGGGCCGGTGGCGCGTCGTGCTGCGGGCGGATGACTATCAGGACGACGAGGGTGAAGGCGAAGGTGAGCGCGTTGACGACAGCGGCGCCCGCGAACCCGGCCAGGCCGACCAGCACACCGGCCAGCGGACCGCCTCCCATGTTGATCACCTGGCCGCCGACCTGGCGTAGAGACAATGCGCGAGGCAACTGGGCCTTGGGTACCAGTCGACGGGGCATGGATCCCGAGGCCGGTAGATAGAACGCGTCGACGACACCGATCGCGATGCCCGTCGCGATGAGCAACAAGGGCGGAGCACCCAGGGAGTAGGCGACGGCCGCGAGAACGACGGAGAACACCAGCATCGCCGCGTCGCCGGTGATCAGCACATGGCGCGCGCTGACACGGTCGCTGACCGCACCCCCGACGAGGAGGAGCAGAACACGCGGCAGCGTGATTGCGCTCAGGACCAGCCCCGCGACACTCCCGCCGTACGCACTGGCCGCCCAGCCGAGAGCGAAGTAGAAGAGCGCATTGCCCACGAGCGAGACCAGAATCCCGACGAGCCACAGTACGTAAGCCCTAGGCAGCCGAACCTGCGCCTGCCCCCCGTCACCTTCTCTCGGGCTCGGGACACCGCTGGCTTTCATAGTCGCCTCAGCAGTCTCATCGCTAGGCCGTTTCCTTCAGATCATCGGATCGTTGGTCTGGTGTGTCGTTGACTGACGCCCAGTGGGCACGCATCGAGCCGTTGCTGCCGGACCGGACTCCGAAGCGGGGAGGGCGGGGGCGGGATCACCGGCAGGTGATCGACGCGATCGCGTTCAAGTACCGCACCGGGACGCCATGGATGGACCTGCCCGAGCACTTCGGCTCCTGGAAGGGCGCCCACAACCGCCTGCGGAAGTGGGCCGCCGACGGCACCTGGGCGAAGGTCTTCACCGCCCTGCTCGCCCAGGCCGACGCCGAAGGCGACCTCGACTGGGTCGTCGCGGTCGACTCCACCATCGTCCGTGCCCACCAGCACGCCGCCGGGGCCCGTCAAAA
>NZ_JBVHWM010000079.1:0-44467 GCF_055564375.1 Streptomyces sp. NPDC029138 | reverse complement strand
GCGCGCTCGCACCTCACATGCACGCCGGGTGTGCTTAGCGGCTTGCGGCGAGTGGGCGGGGCGCGCTCGCACCTCACATGCACGCCGGGTGCGATAGGCGGCTGCCCCTAGGGCGGCGGTGGGTGCCTCACAGGCCCCTCACACGATGATTGGCAGATCTGTTCCAAGCGGCGCAGGCGCAGAAGCAGGTCAGAGGGCTGGGTCGCCGGTGGGAGTGGAACAGATCTGCCAATCCCGGCACCCGTGTGACCTGAGGGGCTCATGGGACCCCCGACAGAGGCCAGGAGCCACCCCCCTCGTTCCCCCCACCGACCGCAAGCCGCCAAACCCACCCGGCGTGCTGACGAGGCACCGACGCGCACCCCTCGCCCCGGGTGCGCGCCCGGCTCGGCCGAGGGCCCCGCACCGGTGAGGCGGCCACTTTCCCCCGGCCGCCCGCTCGCTTCTACCCCGTGCTGGAGCGGGCCGAGTCAAGGGTGGCCCGGAGGGCCATCGCCGCAGGCGACGCGGAACGCGCCCTTTACTCGGGTCGCGGAAGCACGACACTGGCCAAGAAGCGGGCGGACCGACGGCAACCTCTCAGCGCCGGGGTTGGTCATCCCCTCCCCCTCAGCTCCCCCTTCAGTACCTTTCCGCTCGCGTTGCGCGGCAGACCCGGCACGAACTCCACCGACCTCGGCACCTTGTAGTTCGCCATCTCCCGGCGGGACCAGGCGATCAGGTCGTCCGAGGTCAGTGCCGAGCCGGGGCGGCGTACGACGAAGGCCTTCGCGACCTCGCCCAGGCGGGGGTTCGGGACGCCGATGACCGCCGCGTCCGTCACGTCCGGGTGGGTGCACAGGAGTTGCTCTATCTCCGCCGGGTACGCGTTGAAGCCGCCCACTATGAACATGTCCTTGAGGCGGTCCGTGATGCGCAGGTTGCCCGCCTCGTCCAGGACGCCCACGTCGCCCGTGCGCAGCCAGCCGTCCTCCGTCACCGCCTCCGCCGTCGCCTCGGGGTCCTCGTAGTAGCCCCGCATGACGTTGAAGCCCCGGAGCAGTACCTCGCCAGGGGTGCCGGAAGGCGCGGCCACTTTCACCTCCGTGCCGGGGATCGCGCGGCCGGACGTGGAGGCGATCACCGTGGGGGCGTCGTCGCGGCGGCACATCGTGACGATTCCGGTGGCCTCCGAGAGGCCGTACGCCGTCAGGACCGTGCCGACGCCGAGTTCCTCGCGCAGGCGTTCCACCAGGCGGAGGGGGACCACCGCCGCTCCCGTCACCACCAGGCGGAGGGTCGACAGGTCGTGGGCGTCGCGGGCCGGGTGGTCAAGGAGCTGCTGGTGCAGGGTCGGCGGGCCCGGCAGTACCGACACCCGTTCCGCCGCGATGTTCGCCAGGGCCGTGTCCACGTTGAACACCGGCTGCGGGATCATCGTCGCCCCGCGCACGAGGCAGGCGATCACCCCGGCCTTGTAGCCGAAGGTGTGGAAGAAGGGGTTGATGATCAGGTAGCGGTCGGATCGGCGCAGGCCGGCCAGGTCCGCCCAGGTCTCGTACGCCCTCAGGGTCTGGGAGTGGGTGATCACCGCGCCCTTGGGGCGGCCCGTCGTACCCGACGTGAAGATGATGTCCGAGGTCGTCGAGCCGGTCAGCTGCCGTTCTCGCGCGGTCACCTCGGAGCCCGCCACGCCCTCCCCCGCCGCCAGGAAGTTCTTCCACGTCTCGAAGTCGGGCGGTGCGTCGTCCGAGAGGACCACCACCCGGTCCAGGGCCGGCAGAGCGGGGAGCGGGCGCCCTTCGGTCGGTTCCCCGACGCCGGCCGCCCGTCTCAGCGACGCCACGTACGACGTGCCCAGGAACGTTCCCGTGACGAACAGCAGCCTCGCCCCGCTGCGGCGCAGGACGTCCGTCGCCTCCGCTCCCTTGAAGCGGGTGTTCAGCGGTACCAGTACCGCGCCCGCCGACACCGCGCCCAGGGCCGCGACGATCCAGTCCAGGGTGTTGGGGGCCCAGACGGCGACCCGGTCGCCCACCTGCACCCCGTGCGCCAGGCAGGCCGCCGCCGCGCGTTCGACGCGGCGGCCCAGTTCGGCGTACGTGATCCTCGTACGGCCCTCGACCACGGCCTCGGTGTCCGCGTACCGCTCGGCCGCCGACCGCACCAGTTCCGGGATGGTTTCCCACGGCGTCATGGACCGGCCTCCCCCGGGAGAACACGTAGCTGACGAACCGTCAGATTAGCGGTAATCTGATGAGCTGTCAGGAGAGGGGGTGTCCACCGTGGCAGGTGCAGGGGTCAAGGACGCCGCCGCCGTCGTCGGGATCGGGCAGACCGCGTTCGCCCGGCGGTTGGCCGAGGACGAGAAGACGCTCGCCTGCCGGGCTGTGCTCGCCGCGCTCGACGACGCGGGGATCGCGCCCGGCGAGGTCGACGCGCTGGCCTCGTACACCATGGAGGAGACCGATGAGGTGGAACTGGCGAAGGCCGTCGGGTTCGGGGATCTGACCTTCTTCAGCAAGGTGGGGTACGGCGGGGGCGGCTCCTGTGCGACCGTCGCGCATCTCGCCGCCGCCATCGCCTCCGGGCAGGCGACGGTGGGGGTCGCGTGGCGTTCCAGGAAGAGGGGGAGCGGGCCCCGGCCGTGGACCGACACGGCCGTGCAGTTGCCGACTCCCGCCCAGTGGACCCGTCCCTTCGGGCTGCTCCGGCCCGTCGACGAGATCGCCGTGCTGGCCCGGCGGTACATGCACGAGTACGGCGTCAGCCGGGATCATCTGTTCAATGTTGCGCTGGCCTGCCGAAATCGCGCCAACCAGAACCCCGCCGCCGTCATGTACGAACGGCCGCTGACCCGCGAGACGTACATGACCTCCCGGTGGATCAGCGAGCCGCTGTGCCTCTACGACAACTGCCTGGAGACGGACGGGGCTCTCGCCTGTGTGGTGGTGAGCAAGGGGCGCGCCCGGGACTGCCGGCAGCGGCCCGTGTACGTCCACGCCGCCGCTCAGGGGCTGCCCGCCCAGCACCACGGCATGGTCAACTACTGGAACGACGACCCCCTCACCGGTCCCGCCTGGACCGCCGCCCGGCACCTGTGGAAGCACGCCGACCTCACGCCGGAGGACATCGACGTCGCGCAGATCTACGACGCCTTCACCGCGCTGATCCCGCTGTCCCTGGAGGGCTACGGCTTCTGCGGGCGGGGCGAGGGCGGCTCCTTCACCGAGCAGGGCGCCCTGGAGATCGGCGGGCGGCTGCCGATCAACACTGGCGGCGGCGGGCTCAGCGAGGCCTACGTGCACGGCTTCAACCTCGTCAACGAGGGCGTC
Organism: Streptomyces sp. NPDC029138; assembly: GCF_055564375.1. Classification (NCBI taxonomy): domain Bacteria; kingdom Bacillati; phylum Actinomycetota; class Actinomycetes; order Kitasatosporales; family Streptomycetaceae; genus Streptomyces; species Streptomyces sp. NPDC029138. The sequence goes on along the minus strand of NZ_JBVHWM010000079.1, from coordinate 41,153 downwards.
AAGCAGCTACGAGGGACCAGTACCGCCCAGGTCCCGGGCGCCGCGACCTGCCTGGTCACGGCCGGTGAAGGCGTCCCCACCTCCGCCCTCCTCCTCAGGAGCTGACCGCCATGCTGAGTCCCGTCACCGACACCGACGGCGCGCCCTTCTGGGAGTACGCGGCCCGCGGCGAGCTGCGCGTCCAGGCGTGCGCCGACTGCGGTGAGCTTCGCTTCCCGCCCCGGCCCTGCTGCCCGCACTGCCAGTCGTTCGCGAGCGAGTGGCGGCCGGTGTCGGGGCGCGGGCGGGTGTGGTCGTACGTCGTGCCGCATCCGCCGCTGCTGCCCGACTACGCGGCGCAGGCGCCGTACAACGTGGTCGTCGTGGAGCTGGAGGAGGCCCCGCGGATACGGCTCGTGGGGAACGTGGTGGCGCGGGCCGGGGCCCCGTTGGACTCCCTCGATCCGGCGCGCCTGCGGATCGGCGCCCGGGTGCGGGCGGTCTTCTCCGGCGGGCTGCCGCAGTGGGTGCTGGTGTGAACACGGTCCGCCTCGACGTCGACAAGGACACCGGCGTCGCCGTCGTCACGCTGAACCGGCCGGAGCGGCTCAACGCCATCGATCTGGAGATGGTCCGGGAACTCGGCGAGGTCTGGCGGGAGTTGCGGTTCGACGACTCCGTGCGGGCCGTCGTGCTCGCCGGGAGCGGGGGGCGGGCGTTCTGTACGGGCATCGACCGGGATGTCGTCGTGCCGCAGCCCGACTCGCCGTACATGCAGGACGATCCGCTGCTGGGCGTCGGGCCGAAGGCGAACGGGCTGTGGAAGCCGGTCGTCGCCGCGGTGGAGGGGATGGCCTGCGGGGGTGCCTTCTACCTGCTCGGTGAGTGCGAGTTCATGGTCGCCGGGGCCGACGCCACCTTCTTCGATCCGCACACCACCTACGGCATGGTCAGCGCCTACGAGTCGATGCTCATGGCGCAGCGCATGCCGTACGGCGAGGTCGCGCGCATGGTGCTCATGGGCGGCGCCGAGCGACTGTCGGCCCGGCGGGCGTACGAGGTCGGTCTGGTCTCCCAACTCGCAGAGGCCGGTGGCGCGTCGGCGGTGGCCGCCGACTGCGCCGCCGTCATCGCCGGGTGTCCGGCCGAGGCCGTGCAGGGGACCGTGCGGGCGTTGTGGGCGGCCCGGGAGGCCGGGCTCGCCCAGGCGTTCGCGCAGGCGCCGCATCTGATCTCGCTGGGGAATCTGCCGGGCGCGCGGCAGGCGGAGCTGTTCGCCGCCCGCCGCGCGGACTTCAGGACTCGGTGAGGTTCACCAGTTGTAGGAAGCCACCGGATCCAGGTCGCAGTGGTCGACCTCGGCGGCGTTCTCCCGCGCGTTCGTGACCGGCACCTGGATGGTCCTGGTGCCGCTCGCGGGCACGCTGACCTCCTTGATGGTGCCGTCGACCGTCATGTCGTCCGCGTCCTCGAAGACGATGTGGACGTCGAAGCTGCTGTCGGCGGCGTTCGGGTTGGTGACCTCGATGGTCGCGTAGGGCTTCTTCACCGTCGCGCAGCTCACCAGCCGTGCCGTGCCGTCCCGGTGTTCGGAGGGGGTCGATCCGCCGGACGAGCTGCCGGAGGTGCCGTCACCGTAGTGGTCGTCGTCATCGTCGTAGTCGTGGTGCGTGCCCGAGCCGTAGCCGCCGCCCGACGACGTGGACGAGGAGCTGTCGTGGTCCTGGCTGGAGCTGCTGCACCCGCCGCCGCTGCCGTGGCCGCCGCTGTGTCCGTGGCCGCGGCTCTTGAATCCGGTCAGCGCCAGAACGACCAGGGCCGATACCGCCGTCAGTTTGAACAAGTGTCCCCGTCGATGCATGCCGAGCACTCTAGGGGGCGCCTGTCACGGTCATGTCACTGTGTGGCGACCGCCACGTACTCGGCGTAGCGTCTGCGCTGAGAGCGGTGGACGAACGCCGCTCCCCGCGACGACGGCCGCCGTCCCAGGCCCCTTCCGTGCAACCGGTACGACGGCCGTCCCCCTCACGCGGTCCGCGCGGTGCCCGTGCCCTTCTCCGCGTCCAGCGCGTACACGCACCGGTCCTTGCTGCACGCGTACACCACGCCGTCCTTGACCACCGGGGAACCGGTGATCTCGCCGCCGGTCGCGAGCTTCCAGCGCAGGCGTCCGTCATCGGCCTTCAGGGTGTAGAGCAGGTGGTCGGTGGAGCCGAAGTGGATGCGGCCCTCCGCCACCGCGGGCGCGCCCACGACGTCGCCGCCCGCCTGGAAGCGCCACTTGGGGGTGCCGGTGACCGCGTCCAGGGTGTACAGGCCCTTGCCGCTGCCGACGTGGACGTGCCCGGCGGCCACCAGGACCGGCTCGACGGAGGAGCGGGCCTCGGTGGCGATGCGCCAGCGGTCGCGGCCGTCGGCGGCGTCGAGGGCGTAGACCGTGCCGAGGTAGTCGGCGAGGTAGATGCCGCCGCCGGTGACGGCCGGGCCCGGGGCGAAGGCCGGCGGGCTCAGGAAGACCGCCGGTGCCTCGAAGTGCCAGCGGACCATGCCGCTCACCGCCTCGATGGCGAGCACACGGGTGCCCGCGGAGACGTAGACGCAGCCGTCGGGGGCCGGGGCCAGCCGGACCGGGACGCCGCCGCAGGAGGCCGCGTCGCCGATGGGGTACGACCAGCGCTCCTCGCCGGTGCGGGCCTCCAGGGCGCGCAGCCGGGCGTCCTGCCAGACGTAGACCGTGCCGTCGTGCACGACCGCGCCCGCCTCCGGGGACTCGAAGTCGGTCTGGCAGCCGGTGATCTCCCACAGCTTCTGCCCGCTCGCCGCCTCCCAGGCCTGGACGCCGCCGCCGCGGGTGCCGGTGACGACCGTGCCGCGGTCGGCCTTGAGGGAGTACACCCAGGCGTCCGTGGACAGCCGCCACAGGTCGGTGCCCTCGCGGGCGTCCAGGGCGAACAGGGTGGGGCCGTCGGAGGCGTGGATACGGCCGTCCGCCACCGCCATGGACCAGGCGACGTCCCGGGTCTTGAAGCGGCGGCGGCCGGTGGCCACGTCCAGCGCGTGCACCTCGAAGGAGGTGACGTAGACCAGGTCGCCGTCGACGGAGGGGGTGCCCCACACGTCGTTGGACATGCGGAACCGCCAGGGGCGCCAGCCCGCCGCCGTCTCCGGGGGCTGCGGCGGCACGGGCGGTACGGCGGGATCGGTGCCGGCCACGCCGGGGCGGGGCCGGGACCAGTTGGCCACCAGGCCGGCCTCGGGCGGGGGCGCCTTGACGGCGGCGGCGCGGGCGTCGGCGACCCGGGGGCCGGGGCCGATGGGCACCTGGGCGCCCTGGGCGCCGGTCAGCCGGACCGGACCGGTGTCGGGGGCGCCGACCGGCGCGGGCACCGGAGCACTCACGGGCGCCGGGACCGGGGGGTCGTACGGCGGCGGCGGGGGCACGGCCTGCCGGCCGCCGCTGCGCGGGCCGCCGGTCGGGGCCGGGGCGGGCTTGGCGGCGGGGCGTCCGCCGCGGCGGGCCTCGATGAGGGCGACCGCCTTCTCCGGCAGCCAGGCGGAGGCGGTGCCGCTGTCGTCGGAGCCGGAGCCGAAGAGGTGCGGCGCGAGCTGCGCCTGGAGGTCGGCGGGGGTGGGGCGGGCGGTGGCCTCCATCTGCATGCAGACCTCGATGAGCGGGCGCAGCTCGTCGGGCAGGCCGGTGAGGTCCGGACCCTCGCGCAGCAGCATGAAGACGGTCTCGACCGGGTTGGCGCCGTGGAAGGGCGGGTGGCCGGTGGCCGCGAAGACCAGCATGGAGCCGAGCGAGAAGACGTCGCTGGCGCCGGTGACGCTGCGGGAGTCCTTGGCCTGCTCCGGGGACATGTAGGCGGGGGTGCCGACGGCGACGTTCGTCATCGTCAGCCGGGTGTTCGAGACGCCGGAGGCGATGCCGAAGTCGATCACCCGGGGGCCGTCCTCGACCACGAGCACGTTGGAGGGCTTGAGGTCGCGGTGGACCAGCCCGGCGCCGTGGATGGACTGGAGGGCCTCCGCCACGCCCGCCGCGAGCCAGCGCACGGCCTGGGCCGGGAGCGGCCCGCACTCGTTCACTATCTCCTCGAGCGAGGGCGCGGGGACGTAGGCGGTGGCCAGCCAGGGCACGGCGGCACGCGGGTCGGCGTCGACCACGGCCGCGGTGTAGAAGCCGGAGACCGCGCGGGCCGCCTCCACCTCGCGGGTGAAGCGGACGCGGAAGAGCTGGTCCTCGGCCAGCTCGGTGCGCACCGTCTTGATCGCGACGCGCCGGCCGGACGCCGAGCGCGCGAGATAGACCAGCCCCATGCCGCCGGCCCCCAGCCGGCCCAGCACCTCGAACGGCCCGATCCGCCGCGGATCGTGCTGCGTCAGCTGATCCACCACTGCCTGCCACCTCCCCGTACGAGCCGCGCCACTCTCCATATGTACGCGACCGAAGTGCAGCGTCTCACCACCGCACCGCCATGGCGGCACGCACCCCGATTCTTCCTGGCCGGGCGGCTGGTTGCGAACCCGGCGACAATCGGGGTGTCCAGCGCTGAATCATCCCAAAGCGGACGGGTCAGCGCTGGAGCAGCGCGAACGACGCCCCCTGATTGTCGGTGACGACGGCCACCACTCCGTACGACGTCCCGAAGGGTGGCGCCTGCACCCGCCCGCCGAGCCGGTGCACGGCCCCGAGGGCGTCCGCGAGATCCGTCACCCGGAAGTGGACGAGGAAGTGCGAGGGCATCTCGGCCGGGAAGACGTCGGTGACGTCGGCGCGGCCGAAGTCGGGCCCGGCCTCGGTGCCGAACAGGGCGTCGTGGAAGAGACCGCCGTAGAAGGTGTTGGCCGCCGCGGTGTCCCGGGTGTACAGCTCGGCCCAGACGAAGGTGTTCGGCTCGTGCCGCCGCTGGAAGCCGCGATGGGTGCCGGGCTGCCACAGGCCGAAGACCGCTCCCCCGGGGTCGGCGGCCAGGGCGGCGACGCCCAGGTCGCCCACCGGGAACGGGGCCATGACCACCTGCCCGCCGGCCGCCGTGATCCGCCGGCCGAGGGCCTGGGCGTCCGAGGTCGCGAAGGAGACCGTCCAGACCGTGGGCATCCGGCCGTCCGTCTTGGGGGCCAGCGAGGCGACGAGGTCGCCGTCCAGCCGGGCCCACACGGAGGAGCCGTACGCCTCCTCGAAGGTCCACCCGAAAAGCTCACCGTAGAACCGCTTGCCCGCCTCGACGTCGGGCAGCTGGGCGTCCACCCAGCAGGGGACGCCCTCCCCGTATGCCTCTTCGTTCGTGGATGCCCTGTTTTCGGCCATGCCGTCAAAGTAACCGGGCCGCGCGCACCGCGCAGACCAGGCACACCACCCCCGTTGCCCCCGCGCACCCCATTTGCAGTCGGCCGAATCGCGCTCCGATCACCCCTCGGTAAGCTGACGGCATGACAGGACAAGTGCGTACCGTCGACGGCCGCGTGGCCGGCCGGCGTGGGCAGGCGACCCGGCAGAAGCTGCTCGACTGCCTCAGCGAGATGCTCAGCTCCTCCCCGTACCGGGACGTCAAGGTCATCGATGTCGCCCGGAAGGCGGGCACTTCGCCCGCGACCTTCTACCAGTACTTCCCGGACGTCGAAGGTGCCGTCCTGGAGATCGCCGAGCAGATGGCGGCCGAGGGCGCGGGACTGACCGAACTCCTCGAGGGACGCACCTGGACCGGCAAGTCGGGCTGGCAGACCGCGCAGGAACTCGTGGACGGATTCCTGGAGTTCTGGCGCAAGAACGACGCGATCCTGCGGGTGGTCGATCTCGGTGCGGCCGAGGGGGACAAACGGTTCTACAAGATCCGTATGAAGATCCTGAACTCGGTCAACAACTCCCTCGCGGACTCCATCGCGGAACTCCAGTCCAAGGGCCGGGTCGACAAGGACGTGAACCCGGCCGCGGTGGCCGGTTCGCTGGTCGCGATGCTCGCGGCGGTGGCGGCCCACCAGAAGGGCTTCTCGTCCTGGGGTGTGAAGGCTGCCGAACTCAAGCCGAATCTGGCGTTGTTGGTGCACCTGGGCGTGACGGGCAGGAAGCCTTCCAAGTAGGCACGCACTCGTTGCCAGGGTCCAAGTCCTGTCTGGCAGGCGGTGGTTCACACGGTGAGCCACCGCCTGCCGTCTACGCCGGCAACGGCCGGTCGCGCACCACGTGTTTCATCACGAGCGTCGACGTCAGCCGCTGCACCCCCGGCAGCGTCGCCAGCCGCTCGTCGTACAGCCGCTGGAAGGCGGCCAGGTCGGCGGTGGCCACCCGGAGCAGATAGTCCGGTTCGCCGAACAGCCGCTGGGCGTCCAGCACATGCTCCAGCTCGCTGACCGCCCGCTCGAACTCGGCGACCGTGTCCCGGTCCTCCTGGCGCATGGACACGAAGACCAGCGCCTCGAAGTTCAGGCCGAGCGAGGCGGGGTCCACCATCGCGCGGTAGCCCTGGATGGCACCGGACCGCTCCAGCTCACGCAGCCGCCGGTGGCAGGGCGAGACGCTGAGCCGCACCCGGGCGGCCAGCTCGGTCACGGTCAGCCGCCCGTCCTGTTGCAGCTCGGCAAGGATTTTCCGGTCCACGTCGTCCATGAAGAAGATATTTGCCCAGAGCACGCGATCATGGGCAAAGTTCGGGAACACTTTCGGGCCATTCGCGCCTAATGTCCCTGGCATGGACTCGGGACTGCTCTTCTCCTTCCTCGTCGTGGACCTGCTGCTGGTGTGCGTACCGGGCGCCGACTGGGCGTACGTCATCGCGACCGCCCTGCGCGGCAGCCGGGTCCCGCGCGCGGTGGCGGGCCTGGTCTGCGGGTACGCCCTGCACACCGCGCTGGCGACGGCGGGCCTGGCGGTGCTGGTGGCGGGCTCACCCCGGCTGCTGACGGCCCTGACCGTGGCGGGCGCGGGGTACCTGCTGTGGCTGGGCTGGGGCGTCCTGCGCCACCCGGCGGTCCCGGGCGCGGACACCACGGCGACAACCGACGGCCGCCCGTTCCTGCGCGGCGCGACGATCAGCGGCCTGAACCCCAAGGGCCTGCTGCTCTACCTCTCCGTGCTCCCCCAGTTCCTCACCCTCAGGGGCGCCCATCTCCCCGTCCCCGCGCAGACCGCGACCCTCGGTCTCCTCCACATGGCCTGCTGCGCCGCCGTCTACCTCACCGTCGGCACCCTCGCCCGCACCCTCCTCGGCGCCCGCCCGACAGCGGCCCGAGCGGTGACCCGCACCTCGGGCGCGGCGATGCTGGGCGTCGGCGCGCTGCTGTTGGCGGAACGACTGGCGACGCTCTAGTGTCCTGGCGGCTCAGGGCTCCCCGCGCGTCAGCCGGAACACCCTGATCTCCCGTTCCACCCGGGCCTGGTACGTCGCGTACGGCGGCCAGAAGGCCAGCAGTGCCTGCCAGACGACGGCGCGCTCCTCCCCCGTGAGCAGCCGGGCCCTGACCGCGACGTCCTGCCCCTGCCAGTTGATCGAGGCCTCGGGGTGGGCCAGGAGGTTGTGCGTCCAGGCGGGATGCCCCGGCCGGCCGAAGTTGGAGCCCACGAGTACCCAGCTGGTCCCGGCCTCCTCCGGCATGCAGGCCAGCGGGGTGCGGCGGGGCAGGCCGCTTCTCGCTCCCGTCGAGGTGAGGATCACCCCCGGCAGGAGCTGGGCGCTGAGCAGCACGCGCCCCCTGGTGAGCCGGTGCACGCCCCGGTCGAGGGCCGGGATCACCCGCGGGGCGAGCTTCGCGAACGCCCGGGTGGAGGACACCTTCTGCACGAGCCGCACGAGACGGACGCCGGCGGTGCGGGCCATCAGACGGCCACCTCCCCGGCCGCGAACAGGCCCGCCACCGCCGCGGCCCGGTCCCGCAGCCGGTGTACCGGTCCGAACAGCAGCTCGTCACCGGCCGCCCGCTTGAAGTACAGATGGGCGTCGTGCTCCCAGGTGAACCCGATCCCGCCGTGCAGCTGGATGCCCTCGGCGGCGGCGCGGCGCACCGCAGCGAGAGCCTGCGCGAGCGCGAGCCCGCCGGCCCGCTCGCCCCGGCCGGCCGCCCAGGCGGCGTAGTACGCGGCCGACCGCGCCGCCTGCACCGCCACGTACACATCCGCCAGCCGGTGCTTCACGGCCTGGAAGGACCCGATGGGCCGCCCGAACTGCATCCGCTGTCCGGCGTACTCCACGGTCCGCTCCAGGACGCGGTCGGCCGCCCCGACGGCCTCGGCGGCGAGCACGGCGGCGACGGCGTCCCCGGTCCGGGCCAGGGCGGGCAGGACGTCCGCCTCCTCGGCACCCAGCAACTCCGCCCGTACGTCCCGTAGTTGTACGCGTCCTTGCGGGCGGGTGGCGTCCAGCGCGGTCTGCCGGACGCGTACCAGGCCCGGCGCGTCGGCCGCCACCAGGAACAGCAGGGGCCGTGAGCGGGCGAAGCCCCCGGTGTGCGCGGCGACGAGCAGCACCCCCGCGCTGTGCCCGTCCAGCACCTGCCCGGCCTCCCCGTACAGCCGCCACCCGCCCTCCGCCCGCCGCGCCTGCACCCCGCCGGCCCGTCCGCCGCCGGCGCTGTAGCCGTCGTTCGCGCCGGTCAGGGCGAGTGCGGTGGCGAGCGCGGGCCCGGAGACGGCGAGGGTGGCGGTGAGGGACCCGGCGGCGAGGCGCGGCAGCAGCTCGGCGCGCTGGGTCTCGGTGCCGAGGGCGAGGATCAGCGGGGCGGCGAGGACGGAGGTCGCGAGCAGCGGCGAGGGCGCCAGGGCGCGTCCCGTCTCCTCGCAGGCGAGGGCCAGCTCGGTGACCGAGCAGCCGACGCCGCCGTACCGCTCGGGCAGGGCGAGTCCGGGCAGGCCGAGCCGGTCGGCGAGGGCCGACCACAGGTGGGGGTCGTGGCCGGCGGGCGTGTCGACGGCGGTCCGCACCTCTGCCGGGCCGCAGCGTTTGCGCAGCACCTCGCGCAGGGTCCGGCGGATCTCGTCCTGCTCGGCGGTGAGGCGCGTGTCCATGGCCTTCCTCCCTGTCTGACGGTCCGTCATATTAGGCAGGCCGGAATGAGATGCACAGAGGGAGGAGCCCTCTCATGGCTCGCGGAAGCAGGAAGGTCGCCGTGGTCGGCGTGGCCCTGTCCGACTGCGGACGCGTGGACGACGCGACGGCGTACGCGCTGCACGCCCAGGCGGCCCGCCGGGCCCTCGCCGACGCGGGCCTGGACCGCGCGGTGGTCGACGGTTTCGCCTCCGCCGGCCTCGGCACGCTGGCCCCGGTGGAGGTCGCCGAGTATCTGGGCCTGCGGCCCACCTGGGTCGACTCCACCTCGGTCGGCGGCTCGTCCTGGGAGGTCATGGCGGCGCACGCGGCGGACGCGATCGCGGCGGGCCACGCGAACGCCGTCCTGCTGGCGTACGGCTCGACGGCCCGCGCGGACATCAAGGCGGGCCGCCGCACGGGCACCCTGTCCTTCGGCGCCCGGGGCCCCCTCCAGTTCGAGGCGCCGTACGGCCACACGCTGATCGCCAAGTACGCGATGGCGGCCCGCCGGCACATGATCGAGTACGGGACGACGATCGAGCAGCTGGCCCAGGTGGCGGTCCAGGCGAGAGCGAACGCGGCCTTCAACCCGGAGGCGATGTTCCGCACGCCGGTCACCGTCGACGACGTCCTGTCCGGCCCGCTGATCGCCGACCCGTTCACCAAGCTGCACTGCTGTCTGCGCTCGGACGGCGGCGCGGCGGTCCTGCTGGCGGCCGAGGAGTACGTACGGGACTGCCGTACGACCCCGGTCTGGGTCCTCGGCACCGGCGAGCACGTCTCCCACGCCACCATGTCCGAGTGGCCGGACTTCACGGTCTCCCCGGCGGCGGTGAGCGGCCGGCTGGCCTTCGAGCGGGCCGGGGTGACCCCGGCGGACATCGACTTCGCCGAGATCTACGACGCCTTCACCTGCATGACCCTGGTCACCCTGGAGGACCTGGGCTTCTGCGCCAAGGGCGAGGGCGGCGCGTTCGTGGAGAAGGGCCGGCTGCTGGTGCGGGGCGGAGAGCTGCCGGTCAACACGGACGGCGGCGGCCTGTCGGCCCAGCACCCGGGCATGCGCGGGTTGTTCCTGCTGGTGGAGGCGGTACGGCAGCTGCGCGGGGAGGCCGGTGAGCGGCAAGTCCGCGCGCGGGACGGCGGCTTGCCCCGGCTGGGCGTGGCGTCCGGGACCGGGGGGTGGTTCTGCTCCTCGGGGACCGTGGTGCTGGGCAGGGAGTGAGGGTACGGCCCCTGTGCCGCCCGGGGCCGCGAGCCGGTACGGGTGATACTCGCCCCATGGCACAGCACGATCTTCAGGAGCTGCTGCGGTCGCTGCGGGTCTGGGACCCCCAGGTGACCGAGCTGCGGCCCTTCGACCCGGACACCGCCCCTCCCACCCCGCTGGCCCTGTTCACGAACTGGTTCGCGGAGGCCGTCGCGGCGGGACAGCCGGAGCCGCACACCATGTCGCTGGCGACCGTGGACGAGGAGGGCAGGCCGGACGTGCGGATCGTGATGCTGCACGGCGCCGACGCGGACGGCTGGTCCTTCGCCACGCACGTCACGAGCCGCAAGGGACGCGCGCTGAGCGCCCGGCCGTACGCGGCCCTCGCCTTCTACTGGCCGGTGCTCGGCCGCCAGGTGCGGGTGCGTGGGCCGGTGACGTCGGCCCCGGCCGAGGAGAGCCAGGCCGATCTGCACGCGCGGTCCACGGGCGCGCTGGCCGCCGCGCTGACCGGCCGGCAGAGCGAGGAGCTGGCCTCGCCGGACGAGCTGCGGCGGGCCTCGGAGGCGGCCTGGGAGCGAGCCCGGGAGAACCCCGAGGAGCCGTCGCCGACCTGGACCCTGTACCGGCTGCATCCTCAGACGGTGGAGTTCTTCCAGGGGGACACGGAACGGCGGCATGTGCGCCTGGAGTACCGCAGCACCGAGTTCGGCTGGAGCAAAGTGTTGCTCTGGCCGTGAGGGTCAGCTTCCCGGCCCCGCCCGGAACACCGGGATTCCGTTCCGGAACGTCGCCTCCAGCGGCATTCCGGCCCGCAGGCCGTCCTCCGGACAGTCCACCAGTTCCGTCATCATCCGCGGGCCCTCGGCCAGATCGACCACCGCTGCCAGATAGGGGACGCGGCCGGTGAACGGGGGCAGGTCGTTGTGGTGGACCGTGGACCACGTGTAGAGCGTGGCCCGGCCGCTCGCCTCCTCCCAGGTCACCTCCTCGCTCCAGCAGTGCGGGCAGAACTCCCGGGGGTAGTGGTGGGCCCGGCCGCAGGCCGCGCAGCGGCGGATCAGCAGCCGGCCGCGCGCCGCCGCCTCCCAGTAGGGGCGGGTGAGGGCGTCGGGCTCCGGGACGTCGTGGCGCGGGCCGTCCATCAGAACCAGCCCAGCGCCGCGTCCAGCGACCACGTCTGCCAGGACATCCCGAAGAGGCCGACCAGGGAGATCAGGGCCATCATCGAGTTCTGGCCCTGTTCCGCCCAGTCGTGGATCATCAGGACGAAGTAGAGAAGGTTCAGGAGCAGGCCGCCCAGCAGGGCCACCGGGGTCAGGAAGCCGGCGGTCAGGCCGAGGCCCAGGGAGAGTTCGGCGTAGGCGACCACGTACGCCATCAGCTTCGGGCGGGGTGCGACCACCGTGTCGAAGCCCGCCCGCACCGGGGTCCACCGGTGTCTCGCGGCCACGTCCGCCGCCCAGGCGATCCCGCTGCCCCGCTCGAACCAGGCCTTCTTGTCCTTGTGCCGCCAGCTCTCCAGCCACCACAGGCCGAGGCCGATGCGCAGCACCGCCAGCCACTGAGCGCCGTCCAGCCATAGCGAGTCCATGTATCTGACAGTACGTCAGATGGCGCGTGAAGCCCACCTGTGAGTCCCCCCTGAATCACCGGTGCGGGCCCGTTGTTCACGGCCGGGACACCCTTCCCGTACACCCGTGATCAATCCGCAACCAATTCCGGTCTTGACCGAGACCCATCAAGCGGGTGTGTGATTACGCTCCCGCTCATGGCCGTCTCCCGTCCCTCTCCCGTCCACCCGTCGCCGACCCCCGCCGACCGCCCGGTGTATGTGATCGGCGCCGGTCCCGGGGGTCTCGCCGCCGCGTACGCGCTGCGGGCGCGAGGCATACGGGCCGTGGTGCTGGAGAAGTCCGACCGGGTGGGCGCCTCCTGGCGCCGGCACTACGACCGGCTGCACCTGCACACCACCCGGCGGCTGTCCTCGCTGCCCGGCCTCGCCATCCCCCGGAAGTTCGGCCGCTGGGTCTCCCGGGACGACGTGGTCCGCTACCTGGAGAAGTACGCCGAGCATCACGAGCTGGAGATCGTCACCGGGGTGGAGGTCCACCGCGTCGAGCGGACCGTGGACGGCACCGGGTGGCTGCTGCACGCCTCCGGCGGCCGGGAGCTGACCGGCAGCGCGGTGATCGTCGCCACCGGCTTCAACCACACCCCGCGCATCCCCGACTGGCCGGGCCGGGAGTCGTACGGCGGCCGGTTCCTGCACGCGGGCGAGTACCGCGACGCCGAGCCGTACCGGGGCCGTGACGTGCTCGTCGTCGGCGTCGGCAACACGGGCGCGGAGATCGCCGTGGACCTGGCGGAGGGCGGCGCCGCGCGGGTACGGCTGGCGGTGCGCACGGCGCCGCACATCCTGCGCCGGTCGACCCTCGGCTGGGCCTCCCAGTACTCGGGCGTGCTGGTCCGGCGGCTGCCGGTGTGGCTCGTGGACCGGCTCGCCGGGCCGGTCGGGCGGATCAGCACCCCGGACCTGTCCGCGCACGGGCTGCCGCGTCCGGACACCGGCCTGTACAGCAGGGTGAAGCAGGGCGCGATCCCGGTCCAGGACGTCGGCCTGATCGACGCGGTGCGCTCGGGCAAGGTGGAGATCGTGGCGGCCGTGGAGGCGTTCGAGGACGGCAAGGTGGTCCTCGCCGACGGCAGCCGGATCTCGCCCGACGCGGTGATCGCGGCCACCGGGTACGTGCGGGCGCTGGAGGGGCTGGTCGGGCATCTCGGGGTGCTGGACGGGCGCGGCAGACCGGTGGCGCACGGCGGCCGTACGCCCGCGCAGGCGCCCGGCCTGTACTTCACCGGGTTCACCAACCCCATCAGCGGGATGCTCCGGGAGCTGGCGCTCGACGCGACCCGGATCGCGAAGGCGGTCGCGAAGAGGCTGACGTAGTCGCGCGGTAACTTTGCCGTTCCGACCAGTTCCTGACACCCCGTCAGTTCAGTAACCTGACAGGGCGTCAGGTACTGGTGGCTGTCTCACAGGAGGCGGGCGGAACGATGCTCGGATCGACCCACGGCACCCTCACCACCGACTCCCGCCGGGCCCGGGTCATCGCCTGCGGCGACCAGCGGCCCGGACCCGCCATCCACGACCGGGTGGCGGACCTCGATGTCAGCGGGCGCCCGCTCCACGCGGACGTACCGGACCTGAACCGGTTCTTCCGGCCCGAGTCGGTCGCCGTGATCGGCGCCTCGGACACCGAGGGACGGCCGAACACCGGTATCACCCGGCAGCTGCTGGACTGGGCCGCGCGGGTCGGGGCGCGCGTGCACCCGGTGCACCCGACCCGCCCCTCCGTGTTCGGCCTGCCCTGCGTGGCCTCTGTCGCCGAGCTGCCCGGACAGGTCGACCTGGCCGTGCTGCTGGTGGCCGACCCGCTCCCGCTGATCGAGGAACTCGCCGAGGCGAAGGTGAGGTTCGCGGTCGCCTTCGCCTCCGGGTTCGCCGAGACCGGCCAGGCCGGCGCCGCGGCACAGGAACGGCTGGCCGAGGCCGTACGGCGCTCGGGCGTCAGGCTGCTCGGCCCGAACACCAACCTCAACGCCTTCGAACGCTTCCGGGACGACCTGACCGGGCCGGCCATCGCGCTGATCACCCAGTCCGGGCACCAGGGCCGACCCGTCTTCGCCCTCCAGGACCTCGGCATCCGGCTGTCGCACTGGGCCCCCACCGGCAACGAGGCCGACCTGGAGACCGCCGACTTCCTCTCCTGGTTCGCGGAACAGCCCGAGGTCGGCGCCATCGCCGCTTACGTCGAAGGGCTCAAGGACGGCCGCGCCTTCCTGCTGGCCGCCGACCGCGCCGCCCGCCGCAAGGTCCCGGTGGTCGCCGTGAAGGTGGGCCGCACCGAGGCCGGCGCCCGCACGGCCGCCTCGCACACCGGCAAGCTCACCGGTGCCGACGACGTGGTGGACGCGGCCATGCGGCAGTACGGCGTGATCCGCGTCGACGCCCTGGACGAACTCCAGGACACCGCCGCCCTGTTGGCGCGGGCGCGGGCGCCCCTGGCCGACGGCGTGGTGGTCTACTCGATCTCCGGCGGCACGGGCGCGCACGTCGCCGACCTGGCCGCCGGGGCGGGGCTCCGGCTGCCGGGGCTGTCGCCGGAGAAGCAGGCCGAGCTGCACCAGTGGATACCGGAGTATCTGAGCGTGGCCAACCCGGTGGACAACGGCGGCCACCCGGTCGGCGACCGGCGCGGCCGGAAGATCATCGACGCCCTGCTCGCCGACCCGGCCGTGGGCGTCCTGATCTGCCCGGTCACCGGCCCGTTCCCGCCGCTCAGCGACAGACTCGTCCAGGACCTGGTCGCGGCGGCCGAGGAGACGGACAAGCTGGTGTGCGTGGTGTGGGGCTCACCGGCCGGCACCGAGCCGGCGTACCGGGACGTCCTGCTCGGCTCCTCCCGCGTGGCCACCTTCCGCACGGTCGGCAACTGCCTGACCGCCGTGCGCGCCTGGCTCGACCACCACCGCTTCGTGACCGACTACCGCTCCCCCTTCGACGCGGCCCCGCGCACCCCGTCCCCCTCCTTCCGCAAGGCCGAGGCCCTGATGCAGCCCGGCCGGCAGCTCAGCGAGCACGCGGCCAAGCAACTGCTGCGGGCGTACGGCATCCGGGTGCCGCGCGAGCAGCTGGTGACCAGCGCGGCGGCGGCCGTACGGGCGGCCGGGCAGGTGGGCTACCCGGTGGTGATGAAGGCGTCCGGCGCGCAGATCGCCCACAAGACCGAACTGGGCCTGGTGAAGATCGGCATGACCTCGGCGAGCCAGGTCCGCGACGCGTACCGGGAGCTGACCGACATCGCCCGGTACGAGGGCGTCGGGCTGGACGGCGTCCTGGTGTGCCAGATGGTCGAGCAGGGCGTGGAGATGGTGGCCGGGGTCACCCACGACGAGCTGTTCGGGCCGACGGTGACGGTCGGGCTCGGCGGCATCCTCGTGGAGGTGCTGCACGACGCGGCCGTCCGCGTCCCGCCGTTCGGGGAGGACCAGGCCCGCGCCATGCTCACCGAGCTGCGCGGCCGGGCCCTGCTGGACGGCGTCCGGGGCCGCCCGCCGACCGACGTGGACGCGCTGGTGGAGGTCGTCCTGCGGGTGCAGCGCATGGCCCTGGAACTGGGCTCGCACATCGCCGAGCTGGACATCAACCCGCTGATGGTGCTGCCCCGGGGACAGGGCGCGGTGGCGCTGGACGCGCTGGTGGTGTGCCGATGAACGAGCCCGTACGGCACGAGGTCCGCGACCGGGTCTCCCACATCACCCTCAACCGTCCCGAGTCCCTGAACGCCCTCACCCCCGCCATGCGGGACCACCTCATCGACCTGCTGGAGGAAGCGTCGGCGTCCCCGGCCGTCCGGGCGGTGGTCCTCACCGGCACCGGCCGAGGCTTCTGCGCGGGAGCGGACCTGCGGGGCGGGGGCGGCTCGGGTGAGCGGGTGCCGGGTGACGTGGCCCGGGTGCTGCGCCTGGGCGCGCAGCGCCTGATCGCCGCCGTGCTGGACTGCGAGAAGCCGGTCCTGGCCGCCGTGAACGGCACGGCGGCCGGCCTGGGCGCGCACCTGGCCTTCGCCTGCGACCTGGTCCTGGCCGCCGGATCGGCCCGCTTCATCGAGGTGTTCACCCGCCGCGGGCTGGTCCCCGACGGCGGCGGCGCCTATCTCCTCCCCCGCCTGATCGGCCCCCACCGGGCGAAGGAACTGATGTTCTTCGCCGACGCGCTCCCGGCTTCGGAGGCGGAACGCCTGGGCCTGGTCAACCGGGTCGTCCCGGACGCGGACCTGGAGAAGACGGCCGGCACCTGGGCATCCCGGCTGGCCTCCGCCCCGACCAGAGCCCTGGCCCTCACCAAGCACCTGGTGAACACCTCCCTCGACACCGACCGCGCCTCCGCCTTCGCCGCGGAGTCCTGGGCCCAGGAACTCAACATGACGACGGAGGACGCCCGAGAGGGCCTACAGGCGTTCACCGAACGCAGGGACCCGGACTTCAGCGGCCGTTGACAGCCCGTCCAGCCCTTCCAGCCCTGTCCAGCCCCGTCCAGCCCTTCCTATCTGACATACCGTCAGCTTCAATGGAGGGGTGATGGGACACGCGGGAGCGGCGGCGTTCGCTGTTCGGTATCTGGGGGGCAGGCCCGTGGAGGCCCTGCCCCGGCCCGAGTTGCGGTGTGTGCGGGACGGTGAACGGGCGCCGGTGGGGCAGGCGGAGTTCCGCCGGGTGCTGGGGAGCTTCGCGAGTGGGGTCACCGTGATCACGGCGCCCGGGGCCGAGGGTGAGCCGGGGCCCGCCGGGTTCGCCTGCCAGTCCTTCTCCTCCCTCTCCCTCGAACCACCCCTCGTCTGCTTCATGGTGGGCCGTACGTCCGCGACCTGGCCGCGCATCGCCCGCGCCGGCGTCTTCTGCGTCAACGTGCTCAGCGCCGGACAGGACGAGCTGTGCCGGGCCTTCGCGGTGAGCGGCGCGGACAAGTTCGCCGGGGTGGCGTACGACCCCGCGCCCGTCTCCGGGTCGCCACGGCTCGCCGGTGCCGCCGCCTGGATCGACTGCGCCGTCCACGCCGTGCACACCGGGGGCGACCACCTCGTCGTCGTGGGCCGGGTGGCCGCCCTCGGTGCGGACGGGCCCCAGGAGCCGCTGCTCTTCCACCGAGGACGGTTCGCCCGGCTCACCGACGGCTGAGCCGCGCGTAAGGGCGCGTTCAGGATGCGGCGGGTCTGGGGACGGTCGCGGTGGTGCGCCGGATGACCAGCGCCATCAGGGCCGCCGCCGCGCACAGCGTGCCGGAGGCGTACCAGACGACGTCGTAGGAGCCGAAGACGTCCCGGGCGACTCCGCCGAGGTAGGCGACGGCGGCCGCGCCGACCTGGTGGGAGGCGAGCACCCAACCGAACACGATGGCACTGTCCTCGCCGAACTGCTCCCGGCACAGGGCCAGGGTGGGCGGGACGGTGGCCACCCAGTCGAGGCCGTAGAACACGATGAAGAAGAGCATCGGCGGGTGCACGGCGGGGCCCAGCAGCATCGGCAGGAACAGCAGGGACATGCCGCGCAGGGCGTAGTAGACGGCGAGCAGGCGGCGCGGTTCGAAGCGGTCGGTGAACCAGCCGGAGGCGATGGTGCCGACGACGTCGAACACGCCTATCACCGCGAGCAGCGAGGCCGCCGTCGTCACGGGCATGCCGTGGTCGTGCTCGGCGGGCACGAAGTGCGTCTGGACCAGTCCGTTGGTGGAGGCACCGCAGATGGCGAAGGTGCCGGCGAGCAGCCAGAAGGTGCCGGTACGGACGGAGGAGGACAGCACGCCGAGCGTGCGGCGGGCGGCGCCGGTGACGGGCGGCGGCTTGGGCACGAACTCCCGCGCCCCGTACGGTGCCACTCCCACGTCGGCCGGGTGGTCGCGCAGCAGAAGCCAGACGAAGGGGACCACGGCGGACGCGGCCAGGGCGACCGTGACCGCTGCGGGCCGCCAGTCGTGCCGCTCGACGATCCAGGACAGCAGCGGCAGGAACACCAGCTGGCCGGAGGCGGAAGCGGCGGTGAGGATGCCGGTGACCAGACCGCGTCGCTCGGTGAACCAGCGGTTGGTCACCGTCGCCGCGAAGGCCAGCGCCATGGAACCGGTTCCCAGCCCCACCAGCAGGCCCCAGCACAGCAACAGCTGCCAGGCCGCCGTCATCCACACGGTCAGGCCGGAGCCGAGCGCGATCACGGTGAGCGCGGCGGCGACCACCCGGCGGATGCCGAAGCGGTCCATCAGCGCGGCGGCGAAGGGCGCGGTGAGGCCGTAGAGCGCGAGGTTGACGGAGACGGCGGCGCCGATCGTGCCCCGTGACCAGCCGAACTCCTGGTGCAGCGGGTCGATGAGCAGGCCGGGCAGGGATCGGAAGGCCGCCGCGCCGGTGATCGTGACGAACGTGACGGCGGCGACGAACCAGGCGCGGTGCACACGGCTGCGCCGGGCGGGCGGGGCCTGGAGGGGAGCGACGGCGGGGGTTGTCTGGGTCACGTCTTCCAGACTCCCGCGCGTATGCTCGCGCATCGAGTGGCCCGGTGGACAGCCTTCGTTATGATCGGGCCATGACGACGAGCGCAGTCGCGGGGGGATTCCGGCCGCACCGGATCGCCGTCCTCGCCCTGGACGGTCTGCTGCCCTTCGAGCTGGGCATCCCGCACCGGATCTTCGGCCGCCCCCGGGACGCCCAGGGACGGCCTCTGTACGAGGTCGTGACCTGCTCGACCCGGCCGCCCGGCCTGGTCGAGACGGACGCCGACTTCGCCGTGCACGTCGCGCACGGCCCGGAGACGCTCGCGACGGCCGACACGGTGATCGTCCCGGCGTCGTACGAACGCGGCCCGCTCTACGACGAGGGCCGGCTCACCGACGAGCTGGCCGCCGCCCTTGCCCGCATCCGCCCCGGCACCCGGCTGGCCTCCATCTGCACCGGCGTCTACGTCCTCGCCGCCGCCGGCTACCTCGACGGGCGTCCGGCGACCACCCACTGGGCCGACGCCGAGCGCTTCCAGCGGATGTTCCCGAAGGTCAGGGTGGACGCGGACGTGCTGTTCATCGACGACGGGGACGTGCTGACCTCGGCGGGGGTGGCCGCCGGGATCGACCTGTGCCTGCACATGGTCCGCCGTGACTTCGGCACGGCCGTCGCCAACGACGTGGCCCGCCGCACGGTCGTACCGCCCCACCGCGACGGCGGTCAGGCCCAGTACATCCACCGCCCGGTCCCCGACCCCCAGGTCGCCACGACGACCGCTGCCCGCGCCTGGGCGCTGGGCCGGCTGCACGAGCCGATCCAGCTGCGGGACCTGGCCGAGCAGGAGGCCATGTCGGTACGCACCTTCACCCGCCGCTTCCGCGAGGAGGTCGGCATCAGCCCCGGCCAGTGGCTCACCCAGCAGCGCGTGGAGCGCGCCCGGCACCTGCTGGAGTCCACCGATCTGTCGATGGACCAGGTGGCCCGGGAGTCGGGCTTCAACACGGCCCAGTCGATGCGCCAGCATGTACAGGCCGCGCTCGGGGTCACGCCCACCGCCTACCGGCGCACCTTCCGCACCGGCGGCGGCACCGAGCGGCACGACGGCGCCGGCACCCCGCGCTGACCGGCCGGCCCGTCTCCCGCCCCACCAGCCGACCGACGTCAGCAGCAGGCTGAGGGCCACGCCACCCCGGCCGGGGCGCTCGTGGGCCAGGGAGCCCGGGGTCAGCGGGGCCATGGCCACCGGCATGCGGGCGCCGATGGCCACCAGGGCCCAGGTCAGGACCCGCCGGGAGACGACATCGCGGTAGCTCATGCCTCGACGGTAGGGGCCACCACCGAAAACCGCCGCCCCCTTCTCCCGAGCCTGTGGATAACCTCGGCCGCCGGTGCCTGACGGAGGCTCAGCGCGGTCAGAACGTCAGCACGGCCCGCGCCACCCGGCCCGCCTCCGCCTCCGCCCGGGCCTTCTCGAAGTCCTCCACCGGATACACCCCGGTCACCAACTCGTCCAGCATCAGGCGTCCTTGGCGGTACAGCTCGGCGTACAGCGCGATGTCCCGCTGGGGACGCGAGGAGCCGTACCGGCAGCCGAGGATCGCCTTGTCCAGGTAGAGGGAGGAGACCAGGAAGGACGCCTCGGCCGTGGCCGGCGGCACGCCGAGCAGGATCGCCTGGCCGCCCCGGTCGAGCAGGTCGACGGCCTGGCGGATCAGCTCCACCCGGCCCACGCACTCGAAGACATGGCCGGCCCCCGTCGGCAGCACATCCCGCACCCCGTCCGCCGAGGTCAGGAAGTCGGTCGCACCGAACTGCCGGGCCACCGCCTCCTTGGACGGATTGGCGTCCACGGCCACGACGGCGAGGGCGCCCGCGAGCCGGGCGCCCTGGATGACGTTCAGCCCAATCCCGCCCGTGCCGATGACGACCACGCTGTCCCCGTGGTCCACCCGGGCCCGGTTCAGGACCGCGCCGACCCCGGTGAGCACCCCGCACCCGATCAGCGCGGCGGAGGACAGCGGGATGTCCTGGGGGATGCGCACCGCCTGCACGGCCTTGACGACCGTGCGTTCCGCGAAGGCCGAGTTGGCGGCGAACTGGTGCACCGGCTCCGCGCCCCGCGTGAACGGCTTCGCCGGGCGCCCGATCGCCTGCCGGCACATGGTCGGCCGTCCCCGGTCGCACTCCGCGCACGTCCCGCAGTTGGCCAGCGTGGACAGGGCCACATGGTCACCGGGCGCGACATGGGTGACGCCCACACCCACCGCCTCCACGACCCCGGCGCCCTCATGGCCCAGCACCACCGGTACCGGGAACGGGATGGTGCCGTCCACGACCGACAGGTCGCTGTGGCACAGCCCGGCCGCCGCGATGGCGACCAGCACCTCGCCGGGGCCCGGCTCCCGTACCGTCAGATCGTCGACGACCCGGACCTGCCTGCCGTCGAACACCACACCCCGCATCACACGGCCCCCTTCGGCTCACCCGGCAGCCCGAGCACGCGCTCGGCGATGATCGTGCGCTGGATCTGGTCCGAGCCGCCGTAGATGGTGTCGGCCCGGGAGAACAGGAACAGGTGCTGGCCGGCGTCGAGCGCGTACGGCGAGGCGGGCGACCAGTCCTCGGGTCCCACGGCCGCCGCCGCGCCCCTGACCTGGACGGCCAGCTCGCCCAGCCGCTGGTGCCAGTCGGCCCACAGCAGCTTGGCCACGCTGGGCGCGCCCGGGTCGGCGGGGCCGCCGAGGGTGCGCAGGGCGTTCCAGCGCATGGCGCGCAGCTCGGCCCACTGGCGGACGAGCCGGGCACGCAGCACCGGGTCGTGTACGGCTCCGGTCTCCACGGCGGTCGTGAGGACCCCCGCCAGCTCCTCGGCGAAGCCGATCTGCTGGGCCAGGGTGGAGACCCCCCGCTCGAATCCGAGCAGGCTCATCGCCACCCGCCAGCCGTGCCCCTCGCCCCCGACGACGTGGGCCGCGCGTGCGTGTGCCCCGTCGAAGAAGACCTCGTTGAAGTCGCTCGTGCCGGTCAGCTGCCGGATGGGCCGGACCTCGACGCGGCCGGGCTGGTCCATCGGCACGAGCAGGAAGCTGAGGCCGTGGTGGCGGCGCGCGTCCGGGTCGGTCCGGGCCAGCACGAAGCACCAGTCGGCCTCATGGGCGAGCGAGGTCCAGATCTTCTGCCCGCTGATCCGGTACGACGTCCCGTCCCGCACCGCCGCCGTGCGCACCCCGGCGAGGTCGGAGCCGGCACCGGGTTCGCTGTATCCCTGACACCAGAGTTCCTCACCGGCGGCGATCGGCGGCAGGAAGCGGCGCTTCTGCTCCTCGTCGCCGTGGGCGAGGAGGGTGGGGGCGAGCAGGTTCTCACCGATGTGCCCGGAACGTGGGGGCGCGGCCGACCGGGCGTACTCCTCGGCCCAGACGACCTGTCGGGTGAGGGGCACGGTCCGATTCCCGTACCCCGACTCCCCCCAGCCGAGCCCGATCCAGCCGGCGGCACCGAGGGTCCTCTCCCAAGCACGCCTGGACACCGAGCCATTGGCATGCTCGCCCAGCCAGGCCCGGACCTCGACACGAAACGCCTCATCCTCGTCGCTGAACCCGAACTCCATGTCCACCACCTCTGATCGGTGACCGGCGTCGGTGTCGGCCGGGGGCTGGTCCGCTCACCCGCGCCGGCGGGGTGCCGCCGCGCCCACCCGTGCCGCCCCAGCGGCACGACTGCCCGCAGCTGCGCGAGCGCCCCGAGGGGGCGCGGGGCTGCATCGATATGCGGCTCCGCCGCGTGGGCGCGACCAGCCGAAAACGACCCGCAGCCGCCGAACCACAACACGTTCCGAGCTACTAGGCGTTCGGTCGGCCCCCACCCCGCGCCGCCTCCTCCATCGCCGCCAGCTCGGAGAGCATCGGCATCGGATCCACCCCCACCGATCCCGGCAGAACCTCGGCGATCCGCTCGGGCGTCCAGCAGGACCCCTCGGCGTAGACGGAACGGAGTTCCCTCGGCTGGGCCCACACCGCGATCTTCGGCCCGGCGACCGTGTACACCTGCCCGGTGACGCCCTGCGCGGCAGCCCGCTCGGACAGCAGGTACACCACCAGCGCGGCCACATCCTCCGGCTCCCCGATCTCCGCCAGCCGCACGGGCACGTTCGCCGACATCCGCGTACGCGCCACCGGCGCCACCGCGTTCGCGGTCACCCCGTACTTGTGCAGGCCGAGCGCGGCGCTGCGCACGAGGGAGATGATCCCGCCCTTGGCCGCGCTGTAGTTGGCCTGCGCGACGGAACCCTGGTGGTTGCCGCTGGTGAAGCCGATGAGGGTGCCGGAGCGCTGCCGGCGCATGACGGCGGAGGCGGCCCGGAACACGGTGAACGTGCCCTTCAGGTGGGTGGCGACGACCGGGTCCCACTCCTCCTCGGTCATGTTGAACAGCATCCGTTCCCGCAGGATGCCGGCGACGCACACGACCCCGTCGACCCGGCCGTACGTCTCCACCGCCGTGTCCACGACCCGCTGCCCGCCCGCCATGGTGGAGATGTCGTCGGCGACCGCGACGGCCTCGCCGCCCGCCGCCTCGATCTCCTTGACGACGGCCTCGGCGACCTCGCTGGTGGGCGAGGCGCCGTCCACGGCCACGCCGTGGTCGTTGACGACGACCTTCGCCCCCTCGGCCGCCGCCGCCAGCGCGACCGCCCGCCCGATCCCGCGCCCGGCACCCGTCACGGCGATGACCTTGCCGGTCAAGAAGTTCCCCACGTCCGGCCCCTTCCCTCATTTTCTGACGGTTCGTTAGATTGACGGTCCGTTAGATTTTATGTCCCGCCGACCGCGCGGGCACAAGCCCCGGGGAGGCACCGGATGACACTGCCGGAGGAGTTCCACAAGATCGCGGGGCGCGTGAACAACTGGGGGCGCTGGGGCGCCGACGACGAGGTCGGCACCCTGAACCTGATCACGGACGACGTCGTGCGCGAGGCCGCCCGCGAGGTGCGCACCGGGCGCCGCGTCCCGCTCGCCCTCCCCCTCCGGCAGGACGGCGTGCAGACGGGGATGATCCCGGGCCGGGTCAACCCGCTGCACGCGATGGTGCAGCTCAACCAGGAGCTGTTCGGGCCGGGCACGGTGGCGTGCAGCGACGACGCGGTGACCATGGGGCTTCAGGCCGGCACCCACTGGGACGCGCTGACGCATGTCTCGCACTCCGGGAAGCTCTACAACGGCCGCCCGGCGCACACGGTCACCGCGCACGGCGGTGCCGAGTTCAGCGGCATCGACAAGGTGCGGCACCTCGTCTCGCGCGGGGTGCTGCTGGACGTGGCACGCGCGCGGGGTGTGGACCGGCTGGCCGGAGGCCACGCGGTCACGCCCGAGGATCTGGAGGCGGCCGAGGAGTTCGCCGGTACGCGCGTGCGTGCCGGTGACATCGTGCTCGTACGGACCGGGCAGGTGCGGGTGTATCTGGCCGGGGACAAACACGGGTACGGCTATCCGTCGCCGGGGCTCTCGGTGCGCTGCCCGGAGTGGTTCCACGCGCGTGACGTGGCGGCGGTCGCGAACGACACGCTCACTTTCGAGATCTTCCCGCCCGAGATCGAGGATCTGTGGCTGCCCGTGCACGCGCTGCACCTGGTGGAGATGGGGATGCTCCAGGGCCAGAACTGGAATCTCGAAGAGTTGTCCACAGCCTGTGGACAAACGGGCCGGTACGCGTTCCTGCTGTCGGCGATGCCCGAACCGTTCGTGGGTGCGACGGGGACACCGGTGGCCCCGGTGGCGATCCTGTGAACGACGGCGGCACGACGGCCGTACGACGACGCCACGACTGCGGTCGGCCGCGCGACCGCGGTTGGCGGCGCGTGCCTCCCCCCACCGTCACACGCACGCGCCGCCGTCCGACGCGACCCGCACTCGGCGAGGACCGCCGTCACCCGGGCCCTCGCCGTCCCCTCGCGGCGAATCGACGCACCCCAGCCTGATCAGGCACCCAGGGGACGTCAACGGCGGTACGGGACTGTGTTGGGGCAGGCCTGCTCACGGCACCCGCGCACGGGTGCACCCCCGGCGCACCACCGCTCCGGGCCGCTAGACCGCTTCGAAGGCGAGATCCTCGTACGCGGACAGTCCGCCCCCGTACGCCATCGCCGCGCTCTCCCGGGGCTGTGAACAGCGGTCCAGTTCGCACCAGATGCTCTTGCCGGCGTCCTCGGGGCTCCAGCCCCAGCGGTCGGCGAGACAGTCCACGAGGGCGAGACCCCGGCCGCCGGTGGCGTCGTCGTCGGCGCAGCGGGGCACGGGCGCGCGCGAGCTGCGGTCGGCGACCTCCACCCGCACCGTGGCCGACGCGCACTTCTCGGCCGTCGGGCCCGGCAGACAGAGCCGCAGCACGGCCGGCCGGCCGGTGTGCACCACGGCGTTGGTCACCAGCTCGGAGACGAGCAGGATCAGGGTCTCGGCCAGCGGTTCGTCGGCCGTTATCCCCGATCCGGCGAGCCGCGAGCGGGCCCACCTCCTGGCCCGCCCCACCTCCGCGGGGTCGGGCCGGATCTCCAGCTGCACTTGAAGCACCTGCACCGCTCACACCATCCGAACCGGCGGATACATGACCCCACGCCACCCACGCGCCGCGGCCTCAGCCGCGGCGGCGATCACGAGGGTCACGATCGTAGCCATTTTCTGTATGGCCAGAACAACGGCCAGAGCAAGGGTCACGGACCGTGACTCCCTTGCTAGACAGCATGGTTGACGTACAGTCACCCCAACAAGCGCTTCGGGCATATTCCCGCGCGAAGGAGTACGCGTAGGGCATACTGTGCGACGCTCGTGCCGGGGAGTCGAACAGACGGGGGCGACGGGCCTGACCGCCCCGCGAGCTGCGGCGCGCACCGCGCGGCCCGGCACCACCCCAGGGGCACCACCGGCACGGCTCGTACGCGCAGCCACTCGCATCTCACACAAGGTACCCGAGCGAACACCCGACTCCGGGCCGTGACGAGTCCCGTGAAGGACACAACCCGGTATCAACGCTCCGTGACTCCGGTATGCCACGATCCGCGACATCGTGGGCCATGGCTTCCCGGGCGCGACGGCCCGGGACACCACCGGCGGCTCAGCCCGCCAGCTCGGCGGCGAGCAGTTCCTCACCCTCGGCGCTCCCCCCGGCGCGCCGGACCCGCACCCAGGCCCGCTTGAGGTGCAGATGCACGTCTGCCTCCCAGGTGAAGCCCATGCCGCCGTGCACCTGGAGGCAGTCACGGGCTCCCCGTACGGCGGCCTCGTCGGCGAGCAGCCGGGCGGCGGCGATGTCGGCGGGGTCGGCCGTGACGGCGGCGGCGTAGACGGCGGCGCGTGCGGTCTCGGCCCGCACCAGCAGCTCCGCGCACAGATGCTGGACGGCCTGGAAGGCGCCGATGGGCCGCCCGAACTGTTCCCGGGTCCGGGCGTGTTGCGCGGCCAGCTCGCACACCCGTCCGGCGGTGCCCAGCTGCTCGGCGGCGGTGAGGAGCACGGCGACGGGGTCCGGGGGCCGGGAAGCGGGCACCCGGTGCAGCGGGGTGAGCGGGTCCACCGACCGCAGCGGTACGGCACGGGAGGCGTCCCCGTGGACGACGTCCGCCGCGTCCAGCCACTCCACCAGCACCCCGTCGACGGCCGCCACGACCGTCTCCCCGCGCGCCGCGCCGGGCACGCCGCCGGCCGCGAGATGCGTGGCCACGAGCGGGCCGGGCAGCAGGGCCCGCCCCGCCTCCTCGAAGGCCAGCACGGCCTCGGGCAGCCCCAGTCCCACCCCGCCGTCCGCCTCGGGCAGCCGCAGGGCGAAGAACCCGGCCTCCCCGAGGGCCCGCCACAGCGTCCGGTCGAGCCGGCCCGGCGCGGCGACGGCCGCACGCAGTGCCTCCCGCCCGAACCGGCGCTCCAGAAGTTCCCGTACGCCCGCACGCAAGGCCCGCTGGTCATCGGTGAGTCGGAAGCGCACCGGACCTCCCCTCCGCCTGACCCGGGCGACCCCGCGTGAGTCGAGGACGCACGCTCACCTCCCCTTGGGCAGGCCGAGCATCCGCTCGGCCACGATGCCCCGCTGGATCTGCGAGGTCCCGGCGGCGATCGTGTACGACAGCGAGGACAGCCGGTCGAGCACCCAGGGGCGGTCCAGATCCAGGCTGTCCGGGCCGAGCACCTCGGCGGCGGCGTCGTACAGCTCCTGCCGGGCGTGCGAGTAGCGGAGCTTGAAGACCGAGCCGCCGACGCCCGGCACCCCGCCGCTCGCCTCCGCCTCGCTCACGTTCCACTGGGTCAGCCGCCACAGGGCGCGGAACTCCGCGTCCAGCCGGCCGAGCCGGCGCCGCAGTACGGGATCGTCCCAGCGGCCGTTCTCCCGTGCGGCGCACGTGAGCTCGCCCAGCACGCGGCGGCAGGCGACGACCTCGCCGACGAAGGCCGTACCGCGTTCGAAGGACAGGGTCACCATGGTCACGCGCCAGCCGTCGTTCTCCTCGCCGACCCGGTTGGCGACCGGCACCCGCACCTCGTCCAGGAACACCTCGGCGAACTCCGCCGACCCGGCGAGCGTGCGCAGCGGCCGTACGGTGACGCCCTCGGCGTCCATCGGCAGGGCCAGCCAGGTGATGCCCCGGTGCCTGGGCGCCGCCGGGTCGGTGCGGACCAACAGCTCGCACCAGTCGGCGACTTCCGCGTGCGAGGTCCAGATCTTGGACCCGGTCACCACGTAGTGATCGCCGTCCCTGCGCGCGCGGGTGCGCAGCGAGGCGAGGTCGGAGCCGGCGTCCGGTTCGCTGAACCCCTGGCACCACACCTGCTCGCCGCGCAGGATCGGCGGCAGCCAGCGGGCCCGCTGCTCGGTGGTGCCTTCGGCGGCGATGGTCGGCCCGGCGTGCAGCAGTCCGACGAAGTTGGCGCCCACATAGGGCGCGCCCGCCTTCTCGGTCTCCTCCAGGAAGATCATCCGGACGGTCGGGGAGGCGTCCCAGTGCACGTCGGCGTACCCGGCGTCGTACAGCATCCGTTGCCAGCGCAGGTCGTAGGCGCGGCGGCCGGGCCAGTCGTCCGGGGACGGCTTGGCCGGCAGGGTGGGCAGCACCGTGGTGAGCCACGTGCGCAGCCGGGCCCGGAACTCCTCCTCCTCGGGTGTGCAGGAGAGGTCCATCACCGGTCGAGGTCCAGGCCGAGCATGCGGATGGCGTTGCCCCGCATCAGCTTGTGGACGGTCTCGTCGTCCAGGCCCTTCACATGGTCGAGGGCGACCTCCCTGGTGTGCGGGAAGGTCGAGTCGACGTGCGGGTAGTCGGTCTCGAAGGTGGCGTTGTCACGGCCGACCACGTCCAGTGAGGCGACGCCGTGCTTGTCGCGGAAGAAGCAGCAGAAGATCTGCCGGTAGTAGTACGTCGACGGCGGCTCGGGGATCAGGTCCCTGACCCCGCCCCAGGCCCGGTGCTCCTCCCACACGTCGTCGGCGCGTTCCAGGGCGTACGGGATCCAGCCCATCTGGCCCTCCGAGTAGGCGAGTTTGAGCCGGGGGAAGCGCACCAGGACCCCGCTGAAGAGGTAGTCCATCATCGAGGCCATGGCGTTGTTGAAGCTCAGGGACGCCTGGACGGCGGGCGGCGCGTCGGGGGAGGCGGCGGGCATCTGGGAGCTGCTGCCGATGTGCATGTTGACGACCGTGTCCGTCTCCTGGCAGACGGCGAAGAACGGGTCCCAGTAGCCGGAGTGGATGGAGGGCAGCCCGAGGTGGGTGGGGATCTCGGAGAAGGTGACGGCCCGCACCCCGCGCGCGGCGTTGCGCCGGATCTCCGCGACGGCCAGTGCGACGTCCCACAGCGGGATCAGGCACAGCGGGATCAGCCGGCCGCCGCTGTCCCCGCACCACTCCTCCACCATCCAGTCGTTGTAGGCGCGCACACAGGCGAGCGCGACCTCCTTGTCGTGGGCCTCGGCGAAGGTCTGCCCGCAGAAGCGCGGGAACGTCGGGAAGCAGAGGCTGGCCTCGACGTGGTTGAGATCCATGTCGGCGAGCCGGGCCCCGGGGTCCCAGCAGCCGCGCCGCATCTGCGACCGGGTGATCCCCTCCAGGGTCATCTCGTCCCGGTCGAAGCCGACGGCGGCGATGTTCCGCTTGTACGGGAACTTCAGGTCCTCGTAGATCCACCAGTCCGTCGGCTGTCCCGCCGGGTCCATGGTGATCTGGTACTTCCCGCCGACGTAGGCCAGCTCCCCGATCCCGGCGGTCAGCGGCTGGGGTCCCCGGTCCCGGTACTTGGCGGGCAGCCAGGTCTCGAAGAGGTGGGCGGGCTCGATCACGTGGTCGTCGACGCTGATGATGCGGGGCAGTTCGGTCGCCATGGGTCCCCTCCGCCGGTACTCGACTGGGCCCTGCTTATCTGATGGCCCGTCAGATAGCATGGCAGCTGACGAGTCGTCAGCCAAGCAGGGGGCAGCCGTGAACGAGACCCCGCACACCCTGAGTTCCGCCCGCACACTGTGGGAGCTGGTCACCCGCCGCGCCGACCTCACCCCCCGCCGGCCGGTGCTGCTCCAGGAGGACCGCGTCCTCACCTTCGGTGACCTGCGCACCCGCTCCGAGCGCGTCGCGGCCGGCCTGTACGGCATGGGCGTACGCCCCGGCACGGTGGTCGCCTGGCAGCTGCCCACCCGCATCGAGACCGCCCTGCTGTCCTTCGCGCTGGCCCGCCTGGGCGCCGTACAGTCCCCGGTCATCCCCTTCTACCGGGACCGGGAGGTCGGCTTCGCGCTGCGCGCGTCGAAGGCGGAGTTCTTCGCCGTGCCGGGTGTGTGGCGGGGCCACGACCACACGGAGACGGCCCGGCGGCTCGGCGCCAAGGGGATCTTCGAGGCGTACGACGACCTGCCCGACGGCGACCCGTCCGTCCTGCCCCCGCCGCCCGCCGAGGGCACCTCGGTCCGCTGGATCTACTGGACCTCGGGCACCACCTCCGACCCCAAGGGCGTGCTGCACACCGACCGCTCCCTGATCGCGGGCGGCTCCTGCCTGGCGCACGCCCTGCGCCTGTCGGCGGACGACGTCGGCTCGATGGCCTTCCCGTACGCCCACATCGCCGGCCCCGACTACACGGTGATGCTCCTCCTCTACGGCTTCCCGGCGGTGATGTGCGAGCACTTCGCGCTGCCCGAGGCGCTGGCCGAGTACCGGCGGCACGGGGTGACGGTGGCCGGCGGTTCCACGGCCTTCTACTCCCTGTTCCTGGCCGAGCAGCGCGAACGGCCGGGCGACAAGGTGATCCCGTCCCTGCGGCTCCTCGCGGGCGGCGGCGCCCCGAAGCCGCCCGAGCTGTACCACGCCGTCGTCCGCGAGATGGGCGTCCAGCTCACCCACGGCTACGGCATGACCGAGGTCCCGATGATCACCATGGGCGACCCGGAGGACACACCCGAGAACCTGGCCACGACCGAGGGGCGGCCCCCGGAGGGCATGGAGATCCGGATCGTCGACGGCGAGATACGGCTGCGCGGCGAGGCCGTCTGCCAGGGCTACCTGGACCCCGCGCAGACGGCCGCGGCCTTCGACGCCGACGGCTTCCTGCGTACCGGCGACCTGGGGCACCTGACGGAGTCGGGCCACCTCGTCCTCACCGGCCGGCTCAAGGACGTGATCATCCGCAAGGGCGAGAACATCTCCGCCAAGGAGATCGAGGACCTGCTGGCCGCGCATCCGGCGGTGGGCGACGCGGCGGTCATCGGCCTGCCCGACGCCGAGCGCGGCGAGCTGGTCTGCGCGGTCGTCGAACAACCGCCCGGCAGGCCCGAGTTGACTCTGCCGGAGGTCGTGTCCTTCCTCCGTGCGGAAGGGCTGTCCGTGCACAAGCTGCCGGAGCGGCTGGAGGTGGTGGACGCCCTTCCGCGCAACGAGACGCTGCGCAAGGTACTGAAGTACCGGCTGCGGGAGCGGTTCGGGTGAGGGCGGACCGGGGGCCGCCGCCGGATCGCGCCGTGGCTTCCCGCTATTCGGGGACCGTGAAGTAGCGCGCGAACGCCGGTACGATCTCCGCCTCGCCGATCCTGCCGTCACCGTCGGTGTCGAGGGCGGCGG
The DNA here is from genome assembly GCF_055564375.1 of Streptomyces sp. NPDC029138. Taxonomy (NCBI): domain Bacteria; kingdom Bacillati; phylum Actinomycetota; class Actinomycetes; order Kitasatosporales; family Streptomycetaceae; genus Streptomyces; species Streptomyces sp. NPDC029138. The sequence continues at coordinate 10,809 of NZ_JBVHWM010000079.1, read as the reverse complement.
CGGCCTGACGGGCGGTCTCCTCCGGTACGCGGAACACGCGCAGCACGCGCGCGGTGTCCACGATGCCGATCCGGCCGTCGGCGTCCGCGCCGGCCACCGCCAGGGCCGCGTGCAGGAAGGGACGCGCGATCTCGGCGAAGCCGTCGGGGTTGTCTCGCAGCCGCTTGACCGCGCCGGTGACGAACTCCGCGCGGGTGATGCGCTGGTCGCCGTCCCGGTCGGCGATGCCGGCCATGCCCTGCCAGAACGCCTCCGCGCCGGCGTAGAGCGCCTGCCCCTTGTCGGAGCGGGCGGGTACGGCGAACTCGGCGAGCAGTGCCTTGGCCGCCGCGTTGAAGTCCTCCCGGTCGATGTAGCCGTTGCCGTCCTGGTCGAAGGTGGCGAACCGGGCGGCGATCCTGCGCTCGTACTCGGTGCTGACCATGTCTGTTCGGGCCGCCTTACATGAGGGTCGTACGTGTGGTCCTGCCCGTGGGTGGGGGTGACCTCGCAGGGAGCGTACGACGCGGACGGCCGGCAGGCGGCGGGAAACAGGCCGTTGTGCCAAGACCGGGGGAATTCCGCGACAACAGTGTGGCCGAGTCGCGAAGCGGTGACGGCCGCTCAGGCGGAGAGCGGACCGGCCTCGTCCGTGGTCGCGGAGTCGAGGTCGGGGCGCACGTCGAAGAGCCGGCGCACGCCGAGCGCGCCGAGGACGCGGTTGACGTGCGAGCCGTCGTCGGCGCCCCGGTCCGGCAGGATCAGCCGCAGCCGGCCCTGACAGGAGCGGATCAGCCGGCGGGCGGCGATGAGGACGCCGACCCCGCTGGAGTCGCAGAAGAACACGTCGGAGAGGTCCACGACGAGGCTGTGGTGTCCCTCGGCGACGACGTCGTGCACCCGCTGGCGCAGCACCGGCGAGGTCATCAGGTCCAGTTCCCCGGACACCCGGAGGACGGCCCACTCGCCCTGTTCGACGCCGGTCACGCTGAATGCCACGGCCCTGCCCTCCGCTCGCCGGATCTCCCGGAACCGCCCGGAAACGGAAGCAGTTCCTACGTTTCCTTTCGCGCGGCTGCCCAGCGGCCGTTCCCTGAAACGTGACGCGACAAACGACAGTCGATCGGCAAGGGGCTTGTTTCGGTCACTATCGATCCTGTTCGATCAGAGGTGTACGCGTCTTGTGTGGAGGATGTGTGAAGGGGGCACTATCACCTGCGGCCCTTCGGGGGGCGCACATTGACACAAAGGGGCGTGCACTGTCAGACGTGCCGACTACATTCGAGAGGGCAGGACCGACAGGCTGGACGGGCCGGACAGGGTGAGGGGAGGGGACCGCATGGCCGGGAAGGACGTACCGCCCCGCTGGGACCGCAAGATGCAGCAGCGGCTCGCGCGCGGTGAGGCGGCGGCCCTCGGCGAGCTGTACGACCGCTTCGCCTCCCTCGTGCACAGCCTCGCCCACCGCGTCCTCGCCGACGAGGCGGACGCCGACGCCGTCACCCGCGAGGTCTTCGCCCACGTCTGGGAACACCCCGAGACCTACGACCCCAAGCAGGGCCCCCTGCGCTCCTGGATCGCCGCCGTCACCCACCGGGTCGCCGTACAGCGGCTGCGCGACCGGGAGGAGCTGGAGCAGCCGCGCCGCGAGGAACTGGAGAGCAAGGTCCGCCGCGCCTCGGTCGCCGCCCGCGCCGACTACATCGTCCACTCCATGCCGGCCCCGCTGCGCGCCGCGCTGGACCTGGCCTACTTCCAGCGCCGCGACTACCGCCAGACCGCGGCCGACCTCGGCGTCACCGAGGACGAGGCCCGCCGCCGGCTCCGCCTCGGCCTCCAACTCCTCTCCACCGCCCACGACACCGGCACCGGTACACCGCCGGGATACCGGGGTGCGGTGTGACGGGGACGGGCGGCTTCGAGGCCCACGACGAGTACGGCGAACACGCCGGTCACGGGCGGGAAGAGGGCCACGGCGAAGAAGGCCAGGGCGAAGGGGGCCACGGCGGTGACGCGCGCGGGGAACGGCCTTGGGGGGAGGCCGGCTCGGGCGGGCGGGGGTCCGCGGACGAGGGGCCTGGTGCGGGCCGACACGGCGATGACGGTGGCGGCGACGCGCCCGAAAGTGCCGGTGCCGGTGGTTACGGTGGGCGCGGCGGCGGTCCGGGGGATGCGCCGTCCGGTGCCGGTGGGTCCGGACCGGCCCGGGCGCCGCGGATACCCACGCCCCGCGCGTCCGTGGAGGACAGCGGGCTTCCGCTGCCCGACCTCGCCGATCTGGGGGACCTCGCACCCGTGCCGCTCGACCTGTCGCACGACGTCCTGAAGTCGCTGCTCGGCGCCTGGGCGCTGGCCGCCTGCTCGGCGGCGGAGACGGCGGCCGTGGAGGAGCACCTGGGCGGCTGCGGCTCCTGCGCCGACGAGGCCCGCCGGCTGCGCGAGGCGGTCGGCCTGCTGCACCAGCCGGAGAGCCTGGACCTGAACCCGGCGCTGCGCACCCGGGTCCTGGCGGCCTGCCTGAACCGCCGGCCGCCGCGCATCCCGGTGCCCGACTGGGCGGCGCCGTACGACGCCGAGACCGCGCGGCTGGACGCGCTGCTCCAGGACTTCGGGGACGCGGAATGGCATGCGCCGGTGCGGCTGCGCTGGTTCGAGGCCGACGCACCGACGAGCCGTCGTACGACCGTCGCCGGGGTGATCGCGCACCTGCTGTCGGTGGACGGGCTGATCGCGACGGCCCTCGGTCTGGAGGACCCGCTGGCCGAGGTCGCCGACGCCGACAAGGACGCCGTGGGCCCGGCGGGCCGCACGGAGGCGTTCTGGCGGGCCTCGCACTTCCCGCCGACGCGCTCGGTGCGGGGGCCGTGGCGGGAGCAGAGCCACGGCCTGGTGCGGACGGTGTCCTTCACCGGCGGCCACGCGGGCGGCCTCACGGTGTCGTACGGCGACTTCGCGCTGCCGCTGCACGACGCGATGCTGGACCGCGCCTTCGAGTGCTGGGTGCACGCCGAGGACATCGCGGAGGCGGTGGACTATCCGTACGCGCCGCCGGCGCCGCGGCACCTCAACCGGATGATCGACCTCGCGGCCCGTCTGCTGCCGACGGTTCTCGCCGCGCGGCGCCGGGCGGGACTGTCCGCGCCGGGCCACCGGACCCCGCACCTGGTCCCGGCCGGCGCGCCCGGCCGCAGCCTGCGCCTGGAGATCGAGGGCGCGTCCGGCGGCGAGTGGCTGATCCCCCTCGACTCACCGGCGGCGGTGGGCTCCGCCGACTTCGAGGTGGCCCACGTGGCCCTGGACGGCGTGGAGTTCTGCAAGCTGGCGGCAGGGCACGTGCCTCCGGCGGAAGCGGCGGCGGGTCAGCTGGGTGACCGGGAGGCGATCAGGGACGTCCTGTTCGCGGTGGCGTCGCTGAGCCGCATGTAGGGCGGGCCCGGACGCGTCGGCGGCTGCGGACGATCGGGGTCGCCCGCGCAGTTCCCCGCGCCCCTGAGGGGGCCCCAGCCGCCCGGCAACCGCACCGCCCGAGCTGCTAGGCGAACACCACCGTCCGGCGCCCGTTGAGCAGAATCCTCCGCTCCGCATGCCACTTCACGGCCCGCGCCAGCGCCTGGCACTCCACATCGCGGCCGATGGCCACCAACTGGTCCGGCGTCACGTCGTGCCCCACCCGCTCGACCTCCTGCTCGATGATCGGCCCCTCGTCCAGGTCCGCGGTGACGTAGTGCGCCGTCGCACCGATCAGCTTCACACCCCGCGCATGCGCCTGGTGATACGGCTTCGCGCCCTTGAAGCTCGGCAGGAAGGAGTGGTGGATGTTGATGATCCGGCCGCTGAGCTGCTTGCACAGGTCGTCGGAGAGGACCTGCATGTAGCGGGCGAGGACGACCAGTTCGACCTTCTCCTCGCGCACGATCTCCAGCAGCCTCGCCTCGGCCTCCGGCTTGCTGTCCCTCGTCACCGGAATCTGGTGGAAGGGGATGTTGTAGGAACCCACCAGCTCCTCGAAGTCGGTGTGATTGGACACCACACCCACGATCTCGACCGGCAGTGCGCCGATCCGCGCGCGGAACAGCAGGTCGTTCAGACAGTGCCCGAACTTGCTGACCATCAGCAGGATGCGCATCTTCTCGTCGGCCCGGTGGATCTGCCAGTCCATGTGGAAGGAGTCACCGATCGCGGCGAAGCTCGCCCGCAGCTTGTCCACCGTCACCGGCGCCTCGGCCGAGAAGTGGACGCGCATGAAGAACAGTCCCGTGTCGTGGTCGCCGAACTGCTGGCTGTCCTCGATGTTGCAGCCGGTCATGAACAGATAGCTGGACACCGCGTGCACGATGCCCTTCTTGTCCGGGCAGGACAGCGTGAGGATGTACTGCTCGGCCGGTGCGGCGGCGGAAGAGGCGGACTGATCGGTCATGCGCTACAGGGTCCCACACCGGCCGCCCCCCATGGGGCGGCCGTCCGCTACGCGGACCTGGTCAGGATGCGCAGCACTTCCAGGCTCTTCGGCGGCGTGTCGGGGTCCTCCCCGTCGCTCACCGACATCCGCACGTGCGCGTCCCGGGCCGCCCGTACCGCGTCCGGCCAGCCGGAGTGCTCCAGGTAGGCGGCGACCGGCGCGTCCGGGCCGACCTGGTGCATGATCCGCAGCACCCGCAGCACGGCGGTGTCGACGAGCGCCGCCTCCTGCGAGTCCCGGAATACGGTGCCGACGTACTTCTCGGCCGACCAGTTGTCCAGCCAGGTGTCCTCCACCAGCCGGTACACGGCGTCCGTCACGTCACCGTAGCCGTCCACGCCGGCCAGCCAGACGTCCCGCTGGAACACCGGGTCGGAGAGCATGTGCAGCGCCGAGCGCACGTTGCTGCGCCACCGCCACCACGGCATGTCGTTCAAGGGCATGCCGCCCATGGTGGAGGAGCGACGGCCGCGACGGGAAGAGTTCTCCGAACCTTGCACGGTCATCGATCGTACGTTCCTCGTCCCAGGAGCCTCACCGGCCCCTGCAATTCACCTGTGCGTCACCATCCGTTGACCAAGAGTCACTCCCGGGTTAGCGCTGTGAGGGAATCGTGTGTGTGCATGACCGGCAGGCGACGCACGCGCAGTACCCCCCTTCCCGCCCTTCCCCGCCCCGTCAGAGCCACCGCCCTCGCGGCGGGCGCGGTGGGCCTCTGTGCGTCGCTCACCGCCGCATGCGGGGTCATCCCCGGTGCCACGGGGGGCTCCGGGGATGACCCGGTCAAGGTGATGACCTGGGCCCCGCAGGACACCGACGCGACCAACAAGCCGGGCATGCCCGCGATGGCCCGCGCCTACGCCAAGTGGATCAACGCCCACGGGGGCATCAACGGCCGCAGGCTCGAGGTGCTGACCTGCAACGACCACAACGACAGCGTGGGCGCCGCGAAGTGCGCCCGGCGCGCGGCGGCCGAGAACGTGGTCGCGGTCGTCGGCTCCTACAGCCAGTTCGGCGACTCCTACCTCGCCCCGCTGGAGGGCGCCGGCATCCCCTACATCGGCGGCTACGGCGTCACCAACGACGAGTTCACCGGCGCCATGTCCTACCCGGTCAACGGCGGTCAGCCCGCCCTCCTGGCCGGCCTCGGCAAGGCCCTCGCGGAGGGCTGCGGCAACGTCGCCCTGGTCCGCCCGGACAGCATCGCCGGGGACCAGCTGCCCGCGATGCTCGACTCCGGTCTGAAGGCGGGCGGCCACGCGGACGCCGGTGACCAGCTCGCCGCCGACGACGCCACCGAGTACGGCAGCCAGGCCGAGCAGGCGCTGCGCTACGCGACCAAGGACGTGACGAGGAAGGGCTGTGTGGTGCCCGCGCTCGGGGACCGCACGGACACCTTCATGGACTCCTTCCGGCGGGCCCGGGAGAACTTCCCGGACGTGCGCACGGCGACCGTGCTCGGCAGCGTCGACCAGACCGTGATCAACACCACCGGCGGGGCGTCGGGGCCGTACGAGGGGGCGTACATCACCGGCTGGTACCCGGTCGCCTCCGACCCCCGCTGGGACCCGATGAAGAAGGTGATCAACGAGGAGGCCTTCGGCGACAACCGCATCGACCCCGCGGACGCCGGTGTGCAGACCACGTGGATCGCCTACACCGTGCTCAAGGCCGTCCTGGAGAAGATCGGCGACGGCGAGGTGAGCGCCGACACCGTGCGGCGCACCCTCAACGACGGCCTGCGCGTCTCCACCGGCGGCCTCACCCCGACCCTGCACTGGCCCTACGAGAGCAAGCTGGCCGCGGTCGGCTTCCCGCGGCTGGTCAACGCCGACGTCACCCTCCAGGTGGTCCAGGGCGGCAAGCTGGTCGCGGCCCGCAAGAGCATCGGCGGCACCAACGGGATCGCCGACATGACCTCGACCCTGGAGAACGCGGACGTGCCGTGACGGCCGGCGGTCACAGCTGGGTGGGCTGGCGCTGGGTCAGGCCGTACTTCTTCGCGATCGCGTTCCACAGCGCCGCCGCCTTCGCCTTCTGCGCGCTGGCGGTGCCGCTCTCCCGGTTGCCGGCCTGGGTCTCGCCGGTGGTGCGGGCGTGTCCCTTGCGGCAGACCTTGCGGCCCTTGGCCTGGTCGGCCCAGGCCGCGTAGTGGTTGTCGGCCGCGGCGGACGCCTGCCAGGCCTTGGTCAGCGCGGCCGTCAGGTCGGCGTTGCCGGGCAGCTTGTCCACGGACAGCTTGCCGAGTCGCGTGACCAGCTGACCGCGCTGCCGGGCCGCGTCCCGCAGGTTGGATGCGGCCTGGTCGAGGTTGTCGCACTGCTTGACGTCCGCCACCGCCTGGATCACCGAGGCCCGGCTGCTGCCGCTGTCCGCGAGCAGCTTGTCCAGCTCGACGGCCTGCTGCCGGGCGGGGTCGGCGGCGGGCGAGGCGGAGTCCTGGGTGGCCGGAGAGGCGGCGGCGACCGTCTTGTCGTCCCCGCCCTGGTCCTTGTCGCCCCCGCCGCTGAGCAGCGCGCCGGCGCCGACGCCGAGCACGACGATGCCGACGCCGATCGCGGCGATCAGCGGCACCCGCGACCGGCCCCGGCGCCGCCCGCCGCCGTCGTCCGGCCCCGCGTCGTACGACGGCTGCGCCGGGCGGTACGACGACTGCGCCGGGCCGGGGTAGGCGTCCGGCTGCTGGACGCGCGGGAGCTGCTGGGTGGAACCGGCCGGGCCGTCGCCGCCCCCCGGGCCGCCGCGGAAGAGGTTGTCGAACTCGGCGGGCGGCTGCCGGTCCGCCCCCTGCGCCTGCGCCTGGGCGGCGTACGGCGGGATGTACTGCGTGGCCTCCGCGTCCGAGGGCGCCGCCTGCCGGGGCGCCTGGCCCAGGTACCGCGTCTCCTCGCCCGCCGACTCGGGCGGCAGCGCGCCGGGCGCGACCGGCGGCATGTACTGGGTGGCCGCCTCGTGAACGCCGCCCCCGGCGGGGACCGGCGGTATGTACTGGGTGGCGCCGTCGGCCGGCGCGGCCTGCACGGGCGGCAGGTACTGGGTGGCGCCCTCGTCCCCGGGCGCGGCGGGGCCGGCGGGGACCGGCGGGAGGTACTGGGTCGCGCCGTCCGCGCTCGGCGGCAGCGGGGCACCCTCGGCCGGGTACGCGGACGGCTGCGGCGCGGCGGGCGTCTGGCCCGGGGCGGGCTGCGCCGGGTACGGCTGCTGCCGCGCGTGCTGCTGGTACGGGTCGGGCGCGCCGTAGGCGGGCTGCTGGGCCGCGCCGTAGGCACCGGTGCCGGCCTGGCCGCCGTACTGCGCGTCCTGGCCGCCGGGGCCGTGGGCCTGGCCGTCGTAGGAAGGCGTCGGGCCGCCGTAGGCCGGGGCCTGGCCGTCGTACGACGGGGCCGGGGCGCCCTCCGGGGGCAGCGGGCCGGGGTTCGCGGCGGGCTGCGGCCGCTGGTCGGGGCCGCCGGGGGCGTCCCACTGCGGGGCCGCCGCCGGGGGCCAGCCCTGGCCGGGCTGGGGCGCCTGCTGCTCGGGGCCCCAGGAACCGCCCCAGGCCTGTCCGCCGGCCGGGTGGGCGGGGGCGGGCGTCCCGGTCATGCCCGGCAGCAGGGGCTCTCCTCCGTCGGAGGGCAGCACGATGCCTTCGCGCGCGGGCCGCGCCGAGGGCTCCTCGCCCTGTCCACTCTGCGTCACCGGGACTCCTACTAATGGGGGACCTTGTGAATCGTCGGCTCACGCTACCGGGTCCCCCGAGCCGCGTGCCACGCAGCGCGGGACGTGACCTCCTTCCCTGTGACAGCGGTAACACAACCGCTCCGCGCAGCGCTGTTCATGGCACCCGGCGCACACCCGGGTGCCGTTTCCCGCTCGTTCACGCGCCGGCGGGGCTGATGTTCACGCGGCCTGCTGAAGATCGAGCCGCGCGCCGAACTCCCGTACCACCGCCTCGTCCCGGAAGGGCTCCAGCCGCTGCTGGAGGTCGTCCAGATACTCGGCGCCCCGGTTGGAGCGGAGCGTCTCCAGCAGCTCCACTGCCTTCATGCCGGTCGTGCAGGCCTGCTCGATCTCGCGCTGCTGCACCTGGGCGGTGGCGAGCAGCACATAGCCGATGGCGCGCCGGCGGGCCCGGGACTCCGGGTGCCCGGCCAGCGACTGCTCGGCGTACAGCGCGGCCTGGTCGGCCTGTCCGAGGTCGCGGTGGCAGTGCGCCAACTCGTCGGCCAGATAGGCCTCGTCGAAGTGCGCGATCCACGCCGGGTCGTCCCCGGCGGAGTCGTCCGCCCGTTCCATCGCCGTGACCGCCCGTCCGCCGGCCGCCTGCGCCGCGCGCGCGTCACCGAGCAGGGCGTGCCCGCGCGCCTCGGCGGCGTGGAACATCGCCTCCGCGCGCGGGGTCACCTGCCCGCGCGCCCCTTCCTGCGCCGCCCGCGCCAACTGGGCGATCTCGCGCGGGTTTCCGAGCTGCGCGGCGAGGTGGCTCATGGACGCGGCGAGCACGTAACCGCCGTACCCACGGTCGCCGGCGGCCTGCGCGAGCCGCAGCGACTGGATGTAGTACCGCTGGGCGAGCCCCGGTTGGCCGGTGTCGACGGCCATGTATCCCGCCAGCTCCGTCAACCGGGCGACGGCGGCGAAGAGTTCCCGGCCGACCGCCTCCCGGTACGACCCAGCGAGCAGCCCGGAGACGACGCTGTTGAGGTAGTGCACGACGACCGGGCGCACATGCCCGCTGCCGTACTGGTGGTCGAGGTCCACCAGCGCCTGGGTCATGGACCGTACGGCGGCCACGTCGGCCTGCCCCACGCGCGGGCCGGCCTGCCGGGCCACCTGGGCGTCCGGCGCCGAGATCAGCCAGTCGCGGCTGGGCTCGACCAGCGCGGAGGCGGCGACGGAGGAGCCGGACAGGAAGTCCCGGCGCCCCACGTCGCTGCGCCACAGCTCGCAGACCTGCTCGATGGCCCCCAGTACCGTCGGCGAGAACTGGAGACCGACCCCCGAGGCGAGGTTCTTGCCGTTGGCCATGCCGATCTCGTCGATCGTGACCGTACGGCCGAGCTTGCGCCCGAGCGCCTCGGCGATGATCGCCGGGGCCCGGCCGCGCGGCTGCTGGCCGCGCAGCCAGCGGGCCACGGACGTCTTGTCGTAGCGCAGGTCGAGGCCGTGCTCGGCGCCGCACATGTTGACCCGCCGGGCCAGCCCGGCGTTCGAGCACCCCGCTTCCTGGATGAGTGCCTGCAACCGTTCGTTCGGCTGCCTCGCCACGAGAGGCCTTGCGGCCATGTGCTACCCCCTGCGTTGCGATCCCCTGGAGCGTGTTGCGATCCTCCGGAGCACGAAGATCCGGCCGGAAAGATCACTGCCCAGCTGACATACCGTCAATGCGTGACATATGCGGATTGCCGGGGTAAAGACGGTTCCCCCCTTCCCTGGCTACCCACCTCACGCCCCGTCTCCTCCCGCGCGCCCCCGGCCATGCACCCATGCGCCCCGACTGCCGAATCGATGCTCCTCCCCCGCGCGCGCTACGGCCGTAACTCCAGGTGGGCGCGGGAGTTGAGTGGAACGTGGAAGAGACGATCGCGGGCGCCCAAGAGACTCAGACGGCTGGTCACATTCCGCAGCAGCGCGGGGAATCGCTGCTGGAGACCGCCGTACGCTACGCCGAGGAGCGGCACTGGGACGTGTTCCCGGGCACCTGGCTGGAAGCCGTCGACGGTAGGCAGCGCTGCTCGTGCGGCGACGTCTCCTGCCCTGCGCCGGGTGCGCACCCCGCGCGCCCCGACTGGGCGACCCAGGCGACCGGCAGTGCGACCGTCGCGCGCCGGATGTGGCAGAAGCAGCCGACGGCGTCGATCCTGCTGCCGACGGGGCGGACGTTCGACGCGCTGTCCGTTCCGGAGAGCGCGGGGTTCCTGGCGCTCGCCCGGATGGAGCGGATGCAGCTGACGCTCGGACCGGTCACGCTGACGCCGGACCGGCGCATGCAGTTCTTCGTCCTGCCGGGCGCGTCCGCGAAGGTGCCCGAGCTGGTGCGGAAGCTCGGCTGGTCGCTGTCGTCACTGGACCTCCTGGCGCTGGGCGAGGGCGCGTACGTGGCGGCGCCGCCCACGCGGTTCGGGTCCCGGGGGGCTGTGCAGTGGGCCTGCCGGCCGACGCCCGCGAATCGGTGGCTGCCGGATGCGGAGGAGTTGGTCTCGCCGTTGGCCTATGCGTGCGGGAGGGATCGGTAGCCGGTTCGCCCACGCGTCTGCCGGGTGCCGGTGACCTGGCGGCTACCGGTTCGTCGTGGCTGGTCGGGGGGGGGGGGGGGGGGGGGGGGGGGGGGGGGGGGGGGGGGGGGGGGGGGGGGGGAGAGAAAACAACAACCAACAAACAAAAAAAACAAA
>NZ_JBVHWM010000078.1:0-44782 GCF_055564375.1 Streptomyces sp. NPDC029138 | reverse complement strand
CCGCCCACTGTTCGTCAGAAAGATCCCCTCGCCCCACATCGAGATCATCACGGCACGGGACGAGGAACGGAGCCGACTTTCAAAACACGGCCTAGAGGCGCCGCCCGCCCGCAGGGCCGGTCAGCGGACCCCGTCTGCTGACCGGCCGCTCATGCTCACGGCCGCAGCGCCGGCTCCCTCTCCGTGTCCCGCGCGTCCAGCTTCGCGTCGTACTTCGCCAGGGGCTTCCCCTGGGCCACCATGGACGAGGAAGCGCCTGCCCACTTCAGGATGCGGGACGTGGCCAGGGACTTCTCCTCGGGGACCAGGCCCGCCACGTTGGCGCCGTGGTTCGCTCCCGGGGCCGTGAAGACGTACGCGTCACGGGCGCCCGCGCCGAGGCGGAAGCGTTCCGAGCCCCAGGGGTCGTTCTGGCCGTAGACGAAGAGCATGTGGTCGGCGTGGTGGCGGACCCATGTGTCCACGTCCCGCATCGCGTCGGGCCGGAAGCGCATCGGGATGGAGCGGGGGACGAAGTTGCGCGGGGGCTGGTAGCCGTAGCGGATCAACTTCCGTTCGATGTGGGGGAAGTGGATCGTCGGGGCACCCAGCTGCGTGCCCGCCTGGTAGTAGTACGGCGTGTACGTCTCCAGGCCCTGGTCGGTGTAGGCGGAGAAACCGGAGATCGTGTCGACCGAGTTCCAGATCTCCTCGTCGGTCGCGGTCGCCGCGTCCGCCGGGACGGTGTCACAGTCCTTCAGGAGGCTGTACTGCCAGAAGCCCCACACGTAGTCGAGGACGACCGCCTCGTACGCCTTGTCGAGGCTGCCGATGGTGGTGAAGGTGTAGCCGTTCTCGGCGGCGTACGCCGCGTACTTCTTCTCCAGCGGCTCGCGCCGCACCAGCGCCTCCCGCTGGACCGCGTTCAGCCGGTCCCGGCACTCCTTGGTGCCGACCCGCTCGAAGAAGCGGTCGTACGCCGAGTCCTCCTTGTTCACGACGTCGTTGGGGGCGACGTAGGCCACCACGCCGTCCATGTCGCGGGGGTAGAAGCGCTCGTAGTACGTGGCCGTCATGCCGCCCTTGGAGCCGCCGGTGGCCAGCCAGTTGGCGGAGTAGACCGGCTTCAGGGCCTCGTACACGCGGTGCTGGTCGCTGGCCGCCTGCCAGATGTCGAGCTTGGACCAGTCGGCCGGGGCCGGGCGGGACGGGGTGAAGAAGCGGTATTCCAGGGAGACCTGGTTGCCGTCCACGATCTGGGTGGGCTCGCGGCGCGAGGGGGTCGTGGAGACGTTGTAGCCGCTGGTGTAGAAGACCGTGGGGCGGGTCGTGTCCCTGTGCAGCACGGTGATGCGCTGCTGGAAGGTGCCCCGGTCGGGGTGGCGGTGGTCGACCGGCTGGGTGTAGTTCAGGACGAAGTACCGGTAGCCGGGGTACGGCTTCTCCTGGACGAGGCTCATGCCGGGTATCGACAGGAGCCGGTCCTTGATGTCGGTGGGCTCGGACTCGGCGGCGGTGGCCGCGCCGACCGCCGTGCTCAGGGTTCCTATGAACACCGTGAGCGCCAGCAGCCATCTGAGCGCCTTGCGCATGCGCACTCTCCCCTGTGAGACAGATGTGCGCCGGAAGCTATCCCAGCAACTGCTGTCCCACCAGAGGGAATTGAGCGCTCCGCATCACCGACCGGGCGCTGGGGCCGCGTTCAGCACAGGATCCAGCCGGAGCTGATCGAGTACCTGCCCACCGAGCCCTTGATCCACACGCAGCGGTGGCCGGCGTGCACGGTCACCGGGCCGGCGTGGTGCTTGTAGCGGCCCTTGTCGACGACCGGCCGGTTGCCGCGGGCCTGCACGCTGACGGACATGGTCCGGGCGGGGCCGGGCTGTCTGGCGACGGTGACGGCGCAGACGTAGCCGTCGCGCTTGTAGACGTGGGTGACGCCGGACTTGAACGGCAGCGTCCGCACCTCGCGCCCGGCGCAGCCGCTCGCCGACGCGGCCTGCGCGGTCCCCGTCGCCGTGAGCCCGAGCACCCCGGACGCGGCCAGCACGGCCGCGGCGAGCGCCAGTCGCCTGCGCGGTCGCCGGCGTATCGCACCACTGTCCACTGTTGTCCTCCCCGTCCCGGTCACACACCCCCGTGTCCGTACTGATGTACGGACGCACGGGTGTGTCGGATGGTTGCACGACCGTCAGCGAGACAAACCAACCGGGAGCCTCGGCGGGCCGGCCCGACCGCGAGCCTCAGCGGGAGACGCCGACCGGCTCCTCCGGTTCGGACTGGCCGACGAAGGTCCGCCACAGCTCGGCGTACCGGCCGCCGCGGGCCAGCAGCTCCTCGTGGGTGCCGTCCTCCGCGACCCGGCCGTGGTCCATCACCACCACCCGGTCCGCGCGGGCGGCGGTGGTCAGGCGGTGGGCGACCACGAGCGTCGTACGGCGGCCCGCCAGGCGGTCGGTGGCCTGGTTGACCTGGGCCTCCGTGGCGAGGTCCAGGGCCGCCGTGGCCTCGTCCAGGAGCAGGATGTCCGGGTCGACGAGTTCCGCGCGGGCGAGGGCGATCAGCTGGCGCTGGCCCGCCGAGAGGTTGCGGCCGCGCTCGGCGACCTCGTGCAGATAGCCGCCCTCCAGCGTGGCGATCATCTCGTGGGCGCCGACCGCGCGGGCCGCGGCCTCCACCTCGGCGTCGGTCGCGTCGGGCCGGCCGTAGGCGATGGCGTCGCGGACGGTGCCCGGGAAGAGGTAGGCCTCCTGCGGGACGACCCCGAGCCGGTGGCGGTACGACGTGAGGTCCAGGGCGCGCAGATCCGTGCCGTCGACCGTGACCCGGCCCTGCGTCGGGTCGTAGAACCGGGCCACCAGCTTGACCAGCGTCGACTTGCCGGCGCCGGTCTCGCCGACGAACGCCACCGTCTGCCCGGCCGGGATCGTCAGGTCGATGCCGGACAGCGCCTCCTCCTCGTCGCCGTACGCGAAGCGCACGCCCTCGAAGGCGATGTCACCGCGCAGGGACAGCACGTCGAGGGGTTCGTCGGCGGTCCGCGTGGACGTCGGCTCGCGCAGCAGCTCCTGGATGCGGCCCAGCGAGACCGTGGCCTGCTGGTAGCCGTCGAAGACCTGGGAGAGCTGCTGGACGGGCGCGAAGAACAGGTCGATGTAGAGCAGGTACGCCACCAGGGCGCCGGTGCTCAGCGTGGCCGCCTCCACCCGGCCCGCGCCCGCGATCAGCACGGCCGCCGCGGCGACCGAGGACAGCAGCTGCACGAACGGGAAGTAGACGGATATCAGCCGCTGGCCGCGGATGCGGGCGCTGCGGTAGGCGTCGCTGCGCTCGGCGAACCGCCGCCCGCCGTCCCGCTCCCGCCGGAAGGCCTGCACGATCCGCAGCCCGGCCACGGTCTCCTGGAGGTCGGCGTTCACCGTCGACACCCGCTCACGGGCGAGTTCGTACGCCTTCACGCTCGCCCGGCGGAAGAAGAAGGTGGCCACGATCAGCGGGGGCAGGGTGGCGAAGACGACGAGCGCGAGCCGGAGGTCGAGCACCAGCAGCGCGACCATGATCCCGAAGAAGGTGACGACCGAGACGAACGCGGTGACCAGGCCGGTCTGGAGGAAGGTGGAGAGGGCGTCGACGTCCGTCGTCATCCGGGTCATGATCCGGCCGGTCAGCTCGCGCTCGTAGTAGTCCAGGCCGAGCCGCTGGAGCTGGGCGAAGATCTTCAGCCGCAGCGTGTACAGCACGCGTTCGCCGGTACGGCCGGTCATCCGGGTCTCGCCGATCTGCGCGGCCCACTGGACGAACACGGTCAGCACGCCGAGCAGGGCCGCCGACCAGACCGCGCCGATCGCCATCTTCGTCACGCCCGAGTCGATGCCGTGCCGGATCAGCACCGGCAGCAGCAGACCGGCGCCGGCGTCGACGGCGACCAGCAGCAGGCTGACGAGGAGGGGCAGGCGGAAGCCGCGCAGGAGGCGGCGCAGGCCGTAGGAGTCCTCGGGCAGGACGGCGCGGGCCTCGTCGATGTCCGGTGTGTCGGTGGCCGGGGGCAGCGCCTCGACCTGGGCGAGCAGTCCCGGGGTGGCCGGGGCGCCGGTCAGGGCTGTGTCCTTGGGCTCCCGATCACCGGTCCACAGCCGGGGGGTGACGCCCCGCTCGGCGTCGAACTCGGCCTCCAGCTCGTCACGGACGGAGGTGTCCTCCTGCGGCTCGGCCGGCACGGCGCGGCCCGGCGACATGCCGCCCAGTTCGTCCGGGTCGGTGAGCAGCCGGCGGTAGAGGGCCGAGCGCTCCTGGAGTTCCTCGTGGGTGCCGAGGTCGGTGAGCCGGCCGCCGTCGAGCACGGCGATGCGGTCGGCGAGGTTCAGGGTGGAGCGGCGGTGGGCGATGAGCAGGGTCGTACGGCCCTCCATCACGCGCCCCAGCGCCTCGTGGATCTCGTGCTCGACGCGGGCGTCCACGGCCGAGGTGGCGTCGTCCAGGACCAGCAGGCGCGGGTCGGTGAGCAGGGCGCGGGCGAGCGCGACGCGCTGGCGCTGGCCGCCGGAGAGGGTCAGGCCCTGCTCGCCGACCGTGGTGTCGTAGCCGTCGGGCAGCTCCCGGATGAAGCGGTCCGCCTGGGCGGCGCGGGCGGCGGCCTCGATCTCTTCCTCGGTGGCGTCCGGGCGGCCGTAGGCGATGTTGTTGCGGACGGTGTCGGAGAAGAGGAACGAATCTTCCGGGACCAGTCCGATCGCGGCCCGCAGCGAGTCCAGTGTCAGCTCGCGGACGTCGTGGCCGCCGATGAGGACGGCGCCGTGGGTGACGTCGTAGAAGCGCGGCAGGAGCAGGGAGAGGGTGGACTTGCCGGAGCCGGAGGAGCCGACGACGGCGAGGGTCTCGCCGGACCGGATCTCGAAGCTCAGCCCGTCCAGCACGGGACGCTCGTCGTCGTAGCCGAAGGACACGTCGTCGAACTCGACGGTCGCGGGCGCGTCGGCGGGGAGGGTCTTGGTGCCGTCCTTCAGGGTCGGCTCGGTGTCGATCAGCTCCAGGACGCGTTCGGTCCCGGCGCGGGCCTGCTGGCCGACCGTGAGGACCATCGCGAGCATGCGGACCGGGCCGACCAGCTGAGCCAGGTAGGTGGAGAAGGCCACGAAGGTGCCGAGCGTGATGTGCCCGCGTACGGCGAGCCAGCCGCCGAGGGCCAGCATGGCGACCTGGCCGAGCGCGGGCACGGCCTGGAGGGCCGGGGTGTACGTGCTGTTCAGGCGGATCGTGCGCAGCCGGCCCGCGAAGAGCCGGCGGCCGACCTCGCGCAGCTTGCCGGTCTCCTGGTCCTCCTGCCCGAAGCCCTTCACCACGCGGACGCCGCTCACCGCGCCGTCCACCACGCCGGCCACGGCGGCGGCCTGGGCCTGGGCGTACCAGGTGGCCGGGTGCAGCTTGCTGCGGCTGCGCTTGGCGATCCAGCCCAGGGCGGGCGCGACGGCCAGGGCGACCAGGGTCAGAGGCAGCGACAGCCACGCCATGATCACCAGGGAGATCACGAAGAGCAGGACGTTCCCGATGGTCATCGGGAGCATGAAGAGCAGGCCCTGGATCAGCTGGAGGTCGCTGGTGGCGCGGCCGACGACCTGCCCGGTGGACAGCTCGTCCTGGCGGCGGCCGTCCAGCCGGGTGATCGTGCCGTACATCTCGGTCCGCAGGTCGTGCTGGACGTCGAGGGCGAGCCGGCCGCCGTAGAAGCGGCGTATGTAGGTGAGGGCGTAGACGAGGACGGCGGCGCCTATGAGGGCGCCGGCCCAGGGGGCCATGGCGCGGGTGTGGCCGCCGATCACGTCGTCGATGATCACCTTGGTGAACAGCGGGACGACGGCCAGGACGGCCATGCCGGCGAGCGAGGAGCCGAGGGCGAGGACGACGTCCTTCGGATACCGCCAGGCGTACGCCGCCAGACGTCGTGCCCATCCCCGTTGCGCTGCCACGCCGGTGCCTCCTGGTTTTGGCCATGCTCTACCAGTAGGCACCAACGCGTTCAGGGTGTGATTTCATCCCGCCGCAACAATTGCCGGGTGCGGATGGTTCGGCGGCCGCGGGTGCGTTTGTGGCTGGTCGCGCAGTTCCCCGCGCCCCTTCAGGGCGTTGTCCGTACCCCCAGGTAATAGAACCGGGTCGTCTGGGCCGCGTTCTGGTTGTCGTCGCTCACCAGGAGGACCTTCAGGCGGCCCTTGCCGTCACGGCCCGTGACCGTCATGCCCTCGATGTTGTCCAGGAGGGGATTCGGCTGGGGCTGCTTCGCCGTGGCGCCGAGGGAGGGGCAGGCGGCGATGTCGGCCAGGAGCGTCTTCTCGACCAGGTGGACCCCCGGCTGACCGGTGAGGTTCTCGGTGCCGCTGGTGTCCGTGGCGTGGCGGAGGTCGGCCAGGTAGAGGCGGACCGTGTTGCCGACGCCCGCGGTGAAGCCGCGCTCCAGGACGAGGAGGCGCCCGTCGGGGGTCGCCTGGACCTCGGGGACGCCGAGGCCGGCGTCGGTGCGGTAGGCGTACTGGGCGCCGAGCGTGAAGCGGCCGTGGTGGCGGGTCCACGTCTGGAAGCGGACGATGCCGGCGGAGTCGCCCGAGAGCGCGTACTCCATGGACGCCAGGAGCGTGTGGCCGCCGGGCAGCAGGGTCAGGCCCTCGAAGGTCTGGTTGGCGGTGGCCCGGCCGGCCGGGGCGACCTGGAGGGCGGACGGCACCGGGAGGCGGTCGAGGATCTTGCCGTCGCGGGAGTAGCGGCGGACGGACGGCTCGGTCTCGGAGGAGATCAGCCGGGTGCCGTCCCGGTCGATGACGAGGCCCTCGGAGTCGAGGTCGGCGCCCTTCTCGTCGGCGAGGCGGACGGCCGCCTCCGGCCGGAGCGTACGGGCGTCCAGACGGAACAGCGACGAGCGGTCGGCCAGGGCCGCGAGCGAACCGTCCCGGTCCACGGCGAGGGCGGAGAAGTTGCCGACGAAGGTGCCGTCGTACGTCGTCTTGTCGAGCGCGTCGGAGAAGCGGTCGATCGACACGGTGGCCGAACAGGCGTCGCGCGCTTCCGTGCCGGCGGCGGACCCGGCGGCGGTCAGACAGGTGGCCGCCGCCAGGCCGGCGGTGAGGGTGGCGAGTACGGTTCTCAGGCGCATGACCGTCACCGTAGGACCCCTCGGTGACGCGCGCGAGACCGCCTCGTGAAGGGTCAGCCCCGCGGCGGTACGGCGACGAACGCCTCGCGCGGCTGGCTGGTCGGGGTGTAGCGGGTGACGCCGGTGGTGGTCGGCACCAGGTCCTTGTGGATCGCCTTCGCGACGTTCTGGATGGTGGTGACGCCGTAGCTCATGGTGCTGTTGTCCTGCGTCAGCACGGTGATCATGTAGTCGCGGCCGGCGCCCTTGAAGGTGCCCAGGCTGTGCACCCGCCAGCCGTGCGTGGAGCGCTGCAACCAGCCGTTCTTGACGTGCACGGAGACGGAGGACGGCGCGCCGGCCGGGGTGCCCCAGCGCTGCGAGGAGACGACCTGGCCCATCAGCTTCAGGATGTAGGCGCGGGAGTTGTCGCTCAGCACACTGTTCTTGGCGGTGATCAGCTTGAGGAGCTTCTGCTCGTCGGTGACGTTCTCCTGGGTCAGACCCCAGTAGCCGTTCGCGCCCGGCACGGTCTTGGTCATGCCGGCGGCGGACAGGAAGCCCTTGATCTTCGTCATGCCGAGCTGCTTCCAGAGCTTGCTGGTCGCGTTGTTGTCGGACTGGGTGATCATGGCCTTGGCGAGCGACTGCTCGGTGCTCGTCAGGTACCGGTTGTGCTTCTTCGCGTCCCACAGCAGCGTGGCGAGCACGGTGACCTTGACGGTGCTGGCCGAGTCGTAGGCGCTGGTGGCCCGCAGCGTGCAGGTGGTCTTGGTGCTGCGGTCGTACAGGCCGATGGCGACCGTGCCCTTGCGGTTGGTGAGGGCCGCCGTGATGTCCTTCTTCAGCTTGGCCGCCAGGCCCGCCTTGGCGGACGTACAGGTCACGGTGGGCGTGGCCGCGGCGGCCGGGGTGGCGGCGGTGACCGCCGGTATGAGCAGCGCGGCACTGACGGCGGCAGCGAGCACGCCGGCCCGGCCGGATGTCCGGTAAGTCATGAAAAGTCCCCTTGAACGTCGTACGGGCGTCCCCCTGAACGCCGTTGAGCGCACCCGTGCGCTGCATGACAGGACTCGCCAGGGCGGTCGAAAGTTGTACGCGCGTTCGGCGAAGGCGAGTTCCTTGCCTGTATTGGCAGGAACATGACCAGTTGGGGTACTAGGGGCCCCTGCGGTCCTACTAGTCCCACTTCTTCCCTCACACCAGCGAAGGCGATCTCGCCTCCGGGCGTGTCCCGTCGGGCGGCCCCCACCATGGCGGTGCCCGGCGCGCTGCCGGGCAACCCAACTCCCCTTTCTGGAGAGCCACATGAAGCAGCAGCTCCGCACATGGACGCTGGCCGCCGCCCTCGCCCTGACCGCCGTACTCGTGCCCGCCGAGACCGCGACGGCCCGCGCCGCCCAGCCCTCCTGTCCCGACGGCTCCGTCTGTTTCTGGAGCGGCGAGGGCTTCGGCGGCTCGTACTGGGAGTGGACGGCCCGCAGCGGCTACCGCGACCTGCCGCCGAGCCTCCACGACCACGTGGGCTCCTTCGTCGCCTCGACCCGCGCCTGCTTCATCAACTGGGGCCCGGTGGAGAAGCGGGACGTCTTCAACGGCGACTGGCGCTCCCGCTACCGCGGCGACTTCGGCGGCCGGATGGACGCGGTGGGGCCGGGCGGCTGCTGACCCCCGCCGGAACCGGTGAGGCGCGTCAGTCGCCCAGATGCGTCGGCGCGAACATGCGGAGCAGGGCCGGGAGTACGACCACCGACGGGCCCGGGGTCCCGAGCGCCTTCGTCAGGTCCTGTTCCAGCGTCTCCGGGGTGGTGCGGACGCCGGGTACGCCGAAGGACTCGGCGAGGGCGACATAGTCCGGGCGGGTGAGTTCCGTCGCCGTCGCCTGGCCGAAGGCGTCCGTCATGTACTCGCGGAGGATGCCGTAGCCGCCGTCGTCGATGATCAGCCAGGTGACGTTCGCGTCGTACTGCTTCGCCGTCGCCAGCTCGGCGATCGAGTACAGGGCTCCGCCGTCGCCCGACACCGCCAGCACCGGCCGCGTCGGGTCCGCCGCCGCCGCGCCCAGGGCCGCCGGGAAGCCGTAGCCGAGGCCGCCCGCGCCCTGGGCCGAGTGCATGGTGTTGGGGCCCTGCGCGTCGAAGGCGGACCAGGCCCAGTACGCCAGGATCGTCATGTCCCAGAAGGACGGGGAGTCGGCGGGCAGGGCGCGGCGGACCGCCGCCAGGACGTTCTGCTCCAGGGTCAGGTCCTGGGAGGCGATGCGGTCGGACACGCGGGTCAGCAGGTCCCGTACGCGCTGCGGCGCCGTGTCGTCCTTCCGCTCCTCCACCGTCTCCAGCAGCGCCTGGAGGGCGAGGCGGGCGTCCGCGTGGATGCCGAGGGCCGGGTGGTTGGACTCCAGTTTGCCGAGGTCCGCCTCGATCTGGATCACTCGGCCCCGGGGCTTGAACGTGTGGTAGTTCGAGGAGAGTTCGCCCAGGCCCGAGCCGACCACCAGCAGGACGTCCGCGTCCTCCAGGAAGTCCGTCGTGTGCCGGTCCTCCAGCCAGGACTGCAACGACAGGGGGTGGTTCCAGGGGAACGCGCCCTTGCCGCCGAAGGTCGTCACCACCGGTGCCTGAAGCTTCTCGGCCAACGCCTTCAGCTTGCCCGACGCGTCCGCGCGGACCACCCCGCCGCCCGCGATGACCGCCGGGCGGGCGGCGCGGGACAGCAGGTCGGCCGCCACCGCCGTCAGTTCGGGGCGCGGGACCAGGTCGTCGGGGGTCGCGTCCATCGCCGTCACCACGGGCAGCGAGGTCTCGGCCAGCAGGACGTCCTGCGGGATCTCCACCCACACCGGGCCGTGCGGGGCCGTCAGGGCCGACTTCCAGGCCGCCGCGAGGGCGGAGGGGATCTGGGACGGGGTGCGGACCGTGTGAACCGACTTGACCACGCCCCGGAACGAGGCCGCCTGGTCCGGGAGTTCGTGGAGGTAGCCGTGCCGGCCGCCGCCCAGGCCCGCCGTCGGGATCTGGCTGCTGATCGCCAGCACCGGCGCGCTGGCCGCCGCCGCCTCCTGGAGCGCGGCCAGTGACGTCAGCGCGCCCGGGCCCGTCGAGAGCAGCAGCGGGGCCGCCTCGCCCGTGATCCTGCCGTACGCGTCCGCCGCGAAGCCCGCGTTGTTCTCCACCCGCAGGCCCACGTACCGCAGGGAGGAGCGGCGCAGCGCGTCGAACATGCCGAGGGCGTGCTGGCCGGGGAGGCCGAAGACGGTCGTCGCGCCCAGCCCGGCCAGCGTCTCCACGACCAGGTCTCCGCCGTTGCGCCCCGGGGGAGGGTTCAGGGCGGCGGTGATCTGCGCCGGCGTCGGGCGGAGTACCAGGTCGTGGTCGTGAGTCACTTCGCTTCCGCGTCCTTCCGGGCCGCCGCGATCTGGCGGCTCATGATGGTGGTCAGTTCGTACGCCGTGTGGGAGGCCGCGACCGAGGTGATCTCTGCGTGGTCGTACGCCGGGGCCACCTCGACGACGTCCGCCGAGACCAGGTTGCAGCCGGCCAGCCCGCGCAGGATCTCCAGCAGCTCGCGGGAGGTCATGCCGCCCGCCTCCGGCGTGCCGGTGCCGGGCGCGTGGGCCGGGTCGAGGCAGTCGATGTCGATGGAGATGTACAGCGGGCGGTCGCCGATGCGCTGGCGCAGCTGGTCGGCCACCTCGTCGGCGCCCCGGCGGTAGATGTCGGCGGACGTGACGATGCCGAAGCCCATCTTCTCGTCGTCCGTCAGGTCCTGCTTGCCGTACAGCGGGCCGCGGGTGCCGACGTGGGACAGGGCGGAGGTGTCGAGGATGCCCTCCTCGACCGCGCGGCGGAACGGGGTGCCGTGCGTGTACTCGGCGCCGAAGTAGGTGTCCCAGGTGTCCAGGTGGGCGTCGAAGTGCAGCAGGGCGACCGGGCCGTGCTTCTTCGCGACCGAGCGCAGGAGGGGCAGCGCGATGGTGTGGTCGCCACCCAGCGTCATCAGCCGGGCGCCCGTGCCGAGCAGTTCGTCGGCGGCGGCCTCGACGGTCTCCACGGCCTCGTTGATGTTGAACGGGTTCACGGCGATGTCGCCGCCGTCCGCGACCTGGGCGAGGGCGAACGGGGAGGCGTCCTGCGCCGGGTTGTACGGGCGCAGCAGCCGGGACGCCTCGCGGATGGCGTTGCCGCCGAAGCGGGCGCCCGGCCGGTACGAGACGCCGGAGTCGAACGGCACGCCCACGACGGCGACGTCGGCGGTGCCGACCTCGTCCAGGCGGGGCAGCCGGGCGAAGGTCGCGGGTCCGGCGTACCGCGGGATGCGGGAGGAGTCGACGGGGCCGCGGGGCGTCTCGTTGCTGCTCATAGTGAAATGCCTTCTTTCCTGCGCTTCGTCGCGCATGTACTGCTTTCTCTACGACTCTACTGGGGAGCCGGGACCGGTTCGGACGGGAGTTCGGGGGATCGTCCGGCGAGGCGCTCGCGCCAGGTGGCGAGGACCGTCTCGTCGGTGGGCCTCGTGGCCAGGGAGACGGCGACGTAGGCCGCTAGGGAGGCCAGCAGGCCGTAGTAGACGGGCTCGTTGGCGAGGATGCCGTAGCCGGCCATCAGGCCGATGACGGCGAGGCCGCCGACGACGACGGAGGCCAGCGCGCCCTGGACCGTGCCGCGCTTCCACAGCAGGCCGCCGAGGATGGGCACGAGCAGGCCGCCGACGAGGAGGTTGTAGGCCACGGTGAGCGCTTCGACGACGTTGTTCAGGGCGATCGCCGTGCCGATCACCGCCAGGCCCATGACCAGGATGAACACGCGGTTGCCCGTGACCTCGTCGTGGTCCTCGCCGTCCCGTCGCACGGCCCCGCGCAGGCGGGACCAGATGTCGTTGTTGGCGACCGTGGCGCAGGCGATCAGGGCGCCGGAGGACGTCGACATCACGGCGGCGAGGGCGGCGGCCAGGACCAGTCCGCGCACGCCGACGGGGAGTTCGTCCTTGACGATGGTGGCGAAGGCGTCGTCGGGGCTGCCCAGCTTGGGGTAGAGCACCTTGGCGGCCGTGCCGATCACCGCGCCGGCCAGGGCGTAGGCCAGGCAGTAGGTTCCGGCCACCGTGCCGCCCCACTTGGCGGTCCTGTCGCTGCGGGCGGTGAACACGCGCTGCCAGATGTCCTGGCCGATCAGCATGCCGAACGTGTAGATCAGGACGTAGGTGAAGATGGTCTCGCCGCCGATGCCCAGCGGGTCGAAGTACCCGGTCGGCAGCTTGGCCTTCATCTCCGAGAAGCCGCCCGCCTTGACGACCGCGATCGGCAGGAGCAGGAGCAGCACGCCGATCGTCTTGACGACGAACTGGACCATGTCCGTCAGGGTGATGGACCACATGCCGCCGAGGGTCGAGTACGCGACGACGATCGAGCCGCCGAGGATGATCGCGACCGTGCGGTTCATGTCGAAGAGCACGTCGAAGATCGTGGCGTAGGCGATGGTGGAGGTCACCGCGAGCATGAGGGTGTACGCCCACATGACCACGCCCGAGATCACGCCGGCCCGGCCGCCGTAGCGCAGGTCGAGCATCTCGGAGACCGTGTACACCTTCAGGCGGGCGATCCGGGCCGAGAAGAACACCGACAGGGCGAGCAGGCCGAGGCCGATGGTGAAGACCATCCAGGCGCCGGAGAGGCCGTACTGGTAGCCGAGGCCCACGCCGCCGATGGTGGAGGCGCCGCCGAGGACGATCGCCGCCATGGTGCCGGAGTACATGGCGGGCCCGAGGCGGCGGCCGGCCACCAGGAACTCGCTCTTGGACTTGGCGCGGCGCATGCCCCACCAGCCCATGGCGAGCATGCCGGCGAGATAGACGACGATCACTGTGTAGTCGACGGCCATGGGGGCCCTCCTTCGCGCACTGTCCGGTGGCGTGTCGTGCAGATGCTTCGGGGATGTGCCGGCAGCGGCTCGCGGGGACATCCGCCCGTACCCGCGGCTGCCGTGCCCCTTGAGGCTAGGTGGCCGGAAAGCGACTGCGAAGTGTACGTTTCATCCATATGAACGGGGCGGGATGGAGGGAACGCACACCATGCCGGAGACGATCGCCCCAGCGGTCCCACCGACCCCACCGGTCACACTCCAGGCGCTGCTGGCCCGGGACGACCTCGCCCTGCGGCAGATCGCCGGGCCGACGGACCCGGGGATCGTGATCCACTGGGCGCACACCTCGGAGATGGCCGACCCGTACCCCTATCTCCTGGGCGGCGAGCTGTTGCTCACGGCCGGGGTGCACATCCCGGAGGCGGCCGGATCGGGCACCTACTTCGACGACTACGTCTCCCGGATCGTGGCGGCGGGCGGCGCGGCCCTCGGTTTCGGGCTGGCCCCCGTGCACGACACGGTCCCGCGCGCCCTGGTCGCCGCCTGCGACCGGTACGGCCTGCCGCTGCTGGAGGTCCCGCCGCGGACCACGTTCTCCGGGGTGGCCCGTGCGGTCTGGCAGCTGATGGCGCAGGCCCGGCTGGCCGAGCTGCGCCGGGTCACCGAGGCCCAGCAGAGTCTCGCGGCCGCCGCCTCCCGGCCGGACCCGGTCCCGTCGGTCCTGCGTCAGCTGGCCCAGCGCCTTGGCGGCCGGGCGGTGCTCTACGGGCCCGACGGCACGGAGGTCGCGGGGGCGGGCCGGGAGACACCTGAGGGCGCGCGGACGGCACTGGCGGAGCTGGCCGGGGTGGTCAGACAACCCACCGCCTCAGCACCGACCACCGCCCCCAGCCGCCCGCACCCCACCCCTTCCGCGCCGACCACCGCCCCCAGCCGCCCGCACCCCACCCCTTCCCCGACGACCACTCCCCCCAGCCGCCCGCACCCCACCCCTTCCCCGACGACCACTCCCCCCAGCCGCCCGCACCCCACCCCTTCCCCGACGACCACTCCCCCCGCCCGCCCGCACCCCACCCCGTCCGCGACGAGCGCTCCGGCCACCCGACCGCACCCCACCTCCGCCACCGACACCCACGGCGCCACCCATCTCGCCGTCTACGCCCTGGGAGCCGGTGAAGGCTTCGTGCTCGGGGTGGCCGCGCCCCGGCGTGACCCGGGTGATCACACCATCGCCTCCGTCGCCGCCGTCCTGCTGGCCCTGCTGACCGGTGAGCACCAGAGCGGGGCCGGGGCGGCCCGGTCCTCCGCGCTCGTCCGGCTGCTGCTGGGCGCCCCGCCCGAGGAGGTGGCCCCGCTGCTCGGCACCGGGCAGTGGCTGGTGGTGCACGCGCGGCCGGAGGCGCAGGCCCCGGACGCGGTCGCCGCCTCCGCGCTCGGCGCCGCCCTGGGCTCGCCGCTGGTGGACCTCGCCCGTGACGTCGTACGGGTGCTGGTGCCGGCGGACCGGGAACCGGAGCCGCAGCCCGGCTGGACGCTCGGGGTGAGCGCCACGGCCGGGCCCCGGGAGTGGCCGGCCGCGGACACCCAGGCCGCCCGTGCCCTCGCCCGGGCCCGCGCCACCCGCGCTCCGCTGGTCCGGCACGCGGCCCGGCCGGCGCTGGCGGACCTGGTGCCGCCGGCGGACGCCGAGACACACGCCCGTACGCTGCTCGCTCCCCTCGCGGGGCAGGCGGCGCTCGCCGAGACCCTGCGCACCTGGCTGTCCCTGCACGGCAGTTGGGACCGTACGGCGGTGGCGCTGGACGTGCACCGCAACACCGTGCGGCAGCGGATCGCCCGCTGCGCCGCCCTGTTGGCCGCCGACCTGGACGATCCGGACGTGCGAATGGAGCTGTGGTTCGCGCTGCGCCGTGACTGACGGCGACCGTGCGTGACCCCCGTCCCAGCGGGCGATATGCCGAGGACGCGCGCCGCGCACTGCCCCACAATGGGAGGCATGCCGATACCCGGGACACCCAGCCGCGCCCAGCTCGTCGACCATCTGGTGCGCACGCGTATCGCGGGGGACGTCGCCACGCCCCGCGAGAACAACCTCTCCCACTACCGTCAGCTCGCCAACGGTGTCCGCAACTTCTGGCTCGGCCTGGAGCTGGGCGACCGCTGGACGGACGAGCAGGACGTGCTCGCGGTCATGGCCGAGCGGGTGGGTGTCAACGACGACCCGGAGTACCGGTACGGGCAGGACACCATCGACCCCGAGCTGACGGTGGACGCCCTCGACCGCATGGCGGCCCGGCTGCGCAAGGCGGCCGAGGACCGGCAGCGGGTGCTGTTCGCGACCGGGCACCCGGGCGGCCTGCTGGACGTCCACCGGTCCACGGCCGCCGCGCTGCGCGCCGCCGGCTGCGAGATCGTCGTCATCCCCGACGGGCTCCAGACGGACGAGGGGTACGTGATGCAGTTCGCGGACGTGGCCGTTCTGGAGCACGGGGCGACGCTGTGGCACACCCACTCCGGTGAGCCGATGCGGGCCATTCTCACGGCACTTGAGCGGGACGGGCGCCCGCTGCCGGACCTGGTGGTCGCCGACCACGGCTGGGCCGGGTACGCCGGTCAGCACGGCGTCGACTCCGTGGGATACGCCGACTGCAACGACCCGGCGCTGTTCCTCGCCGAGTCGGAGGGCACCGTGCAGGTCGTCGTCCCGCTGGACGACCACGTGGTGAGCCCGCGTCACTACGACCCGATGACGGCGTATCTGCTCACCGCGGCGGGTCTGGACTGACGCTCCATGGGGGTTTTCGCCTGACGCTCCTTCAAAGCCGAGGTGGGGGGGGGGGGGGGGGGGGGGGGGGGGGGGGGGGTGGGGGGGGGGGGGGGGGGGGTCCCCCCCCCCCCCCCCCCACCCCCCCCCCCCCCCCCCCCCCCCCCCCCCCCACTTCGTCAGTTCGTGGTCGGCTCAGTGACCGCCGCCACCTCCTCCGTGGCCGCCGCCGCCACCGCCGCCGTGGCCACCGCCACCGCCGCCGTGGCCGCCACCGCCGCCGCCGTGGCCACCACCACCGTGGCCGCCACCGTTGCCGTGGCCGCCACCGTTGCCGTGGCCGCCACCGTTGCCGTGGTCGCCGCCGTTGCCACCGTGGTCACCGCCGTAGCCGCCGTTGCCGCCGTGGTCGCCGCCGTAGCCGCCGTCGCCATAGTCGTCGTCATCGTCGCCCCAGTTCGAGCTGTAGGAACTGTGGCTGTTGTAGTCCGAGGCAGAGGCGGTTCCGGCCGTGCCGATCGCGGCTCCGCCGGCCAGCAGCAGGCCGCTGGCGGAAATCGCGACAAGACGCCTCGCGCGCTGTGATCGCATGGGAATACCTTCCATCTCCATCGTCTCTCGCCGCTCCCGAGGGAGGCACGAGGTGGATGGCCGTCGCCGCTGCGAAAGGGGAAGAACGCGGCGCGGTCTTCAGGTGTCACCGCAGCCAGTTGAAACCGAAACGGCGCTCGCTGGGCACCTCATACACCGGGTCTGCCGGGCATGCCGTTCACTGCGGCCTTCACTCTGAGAGCCTAATCCCACATTTGTCACGCGTCATCTCGAAGAGCGCCCCTGTCACGGCCGTCTCGGCACGCGGACAACACCCTCCTGGATGACCGAGATGGCGAGCCGCCCGTCCTGCGTGTAGATGCGGGCCTGGCCCAGGCCCCGGCCGCCGTGCGCGGACGGTGATTCCTGGTCGTACAGCAGCCACTCGTCGGCCCGGAAGGGGCGGTGGAACCACATCGCGTGGTCCAGGGAGGCCCCGACGACGTCCCCGACGGCCCAGCCGCCGCGCCCGTGCGCGAGCAGCACGGAGTCGAGCAGGGTCATGTCGGAGACGTAGGTGGCGAGGACGACGTGCAGCAGGGGTTCGTCGACGGCGCCGCCGAGCTTGCCGTTGGTGCGGAACCACACCTGGGAATGGGGCTCGCGCGGCGCGCCGTACTGCCCGTACGGCGGCTCGTCCACGTATCTGAGGTCGATCGCCTCGCGCGCCTCCAGGAACCGCTCCACCACGTCGGGGGCGAGGTGGCCGTAGCCGCGCAGTCGCTCGTGGGAGGTCGGCAGGGTCACCGGGTCGGGCGCGGCGGGCATGGGCGCCTGGTGCTCCAGGCCGTCCTCGTACGTCTGGAAGGACGCCGACAGGTGGAAGATCGGCTTGCCGTGCTGGACGGCGACCACCCGGCGGGTGGTGAAGGACCGGCCGTCACGGATGCGGTCCACCGTGTAGACGATCGGGGCGCCCGGGTCGCCGGGGCGCAGGAAGTACGCGTGCAGGGAGTGGGCGGGCCGGTCCGCGGGGACCGTCCGCCCGGCGGCGACCAGCGCCTGCGCCGCGACCTGCCCGCCGAAGACGCGGGGGACGACGGCGGAGCGGGACCGGCCGCGGAAGATGTTCTCCTCGATCTGCTCGAGGTCGAGCAGATCGAGGAGATCCTGGAGTGCCTGGCTCATGGTCTGTAGTTGTACCGGCCAGTGATCGCGTGTCGGTGTCCGGGGCCTTACAGGCCCATGTCCTTGGCGATGATCGTCTTCATGATCTCGCTGGTGCCGCCGTAGATGCGGTTGACGCGGTTGTCCGCGTACAGGCGGGCGATCGGGTACTCGTTCATGTAGCCGTAGCCGCCGTGCAGCTGGAGGCAGCGGTCGATCACGCGGTGGGCGACCTCGGTGCAGAAGAGCTTCGCGGAGGCGGCCTCGGCGGGGGTCAGCTCGCCGGCGTCCAGGGCCTCCAGGGCGCGGTCGGCGACCGCCTCGGCGGCGTCCACCTCGGCCTGGCAGGCGGCCAGCTCGAACTTGGTGTTCTGGAAGTGGGCGACCGGCTTGCCGAAGACGGTGCGCTCCTGCACGTACTGCTTGGCGAACCGGACGGCGGCCTTGGCCTGGGCGTAGGCGCCGAAGGCGATGCCCCAGCGCTCGGAGGCCAGGTTGTGGCCGAGGTAGGAGAAGCCCTTGTTCTCCTCGCCGAGCAGGTCCTCGACCGGGACCTTGACGTCCACGAAGGCCAGCTCGGCGGTGTCGGAGGTGCGCAGGCCCAGCTTGTCCAGCTTGCGGCCGATGGAGTAGCCCTCGGACTTGGTGTCCACGGCGAACAGGGAGATGCCGTGACGGCGGTCCTCGGCGGTGGGCGCGGCGGTACGGGCGCAGACGATCACCTTGTCGGCGTGCACACCGCCGGTGATGAAGGTCTTGGCGCCGTTGAGGACGTAGTGCGTGCCGTCCTCGGAGAGCTTGGCGGTGGTCTTCATGCCCGCGAGGTCGGAGCCGGTGCCCGGCTCGGTCATCGCGATGGCCCACATCTCCTCGCCGGTGACGAACTTCGGCAGGTAGCGCTTCTTCTGCTCGTCGGTGGCGAGCATCTTGATGTAGGGCAGGGCGAGCAGCACGTGCACGCCGGAGCCGCCGAACTGCACGCCCGCGCGCGCGGTCTCCTCGTAGAGGACGGCCTCGAACTTGTGGGTCTCCAGGCCCGCGCCGCCGAACTCCTCGGGCACGCTGATGCCGAAGATGCCCAGCTCGCCGAGCTTGTAGTAGAAGTCGCGCGGCGCCTGGCCGGCGGCGAACCACTCGTCGTAGACCGGCACGACCTCGGCCTCGATGAAGGCGCGAAGGGTCTCCCGGAACGCCTCGTGATCCTCGTTGAACACCGTACGGCGCACGCCGCCACCTCCACGTACCTGACATCGGGCATGTCTAAGCGCTTGCTCACTCAACCGTACCGGCGAGTACGGAATCCCGTCCAGGGGGGTCCCGCCGTAACGCTCGTCACGCTTCCGGCACGGAGATCGCCGGCGACCCCGATGCCGTAGCCGCCGGCCTGCTGGAGCGTGACGGCTCCGTACCGCACACCGTCACCTGCGCGGACAGCTCGGCCGGGCTACTCCTCGCCCGCCGCCTCGAACGCGCCCCGGGCCATGCGGTGGAGCAGGGACGCCGTCGTGCCCCGGCCGGGGAGCGTGCCGGCGCGGCCGAGGTGGGGGGTGGAGTTGAGCAGGCCGAAGACCGAGTGGACGGCCGAGCGGGCGGCCGGTTCGGTCAGGCCCGGATAGACCTCGCGGACCACCTCCACCCACAGCTCCACGTACTGCCGCTGGAGCTGCCGCACCAGCTTGCGGTCACTGTCCCGCAGGCGGTCCAGCTCGCGGTCGTGCAGGGTGATCAGCGGGCGGTCGTCCAGGGCGAAGTCGATGTGGCCCTCGATCAGGGAGTCGAGGATGCGGGTCGCGGGGACCCCGTCGGCCTCCGCCAGGCGCCGCTTGGCCCCGGTCAGCAGCTGCCCGCTGATGCCGACCAGCAGCTCGGCGAGCATCGCGTCCTTGCCCGGGAAGTGCCGGTAGAGCCCGGGGCCGCTGATGCCGACGGCGGCGCCTATCTCGTCGACACCGACGCCGTGGAACCCGCGCTCGGCGAACAGCCGGGCGGCCTCCTTGAGGATCTGCTCACGGCGGGTGGGGGCGTCGGTTCTGGTCACCATGCGGCCAATTCTAGACAGCGAGGTTAGCGGTCGTTAACCTGGTGGCGATGGTTAACGCTCATTAACAGGTTCGATCACCGGTGAGGGGAACCGCAGGATGCAGGAGGCACCGGAGCTTCACAGCGCGGCAGATCCCGCGTCGGAGGCCTGGCGGGCCAACGAACAGGCTCATCTCGCCCTCGTGGAGGAGCTGCGCGCCAAGCTGGCCGCGGCGGCCCTCGGCGGTGGCGAGAAGGCGCGGGCGCGGCACACCGCGCGCGGCAAGCTGCTGCCGAGGGACAGGGTGGACACACTGCTCGACCCGGGCTCGCCCTTCCTGGAGCTGGCCCCGCTCGCGGCCGACGGGATGTACGACGGACAGGCCCCGGCCGCCGGGGTGATCGCCGGGATCGGCCGGGTCAGCGGGCGCGAGTGCGTGATCGTCGCGAACGACGCCACGGTCAAGGGCGGCACGTACTACCCGATGACGGTGAAGAAGCACCTGCGCGCCCAGGAGGTGGCCCTCGACAACCGGCTGCCGTGCGTCTATCTGGTCGACTCGGGCGGGGCCTTCCTGCCGATGCAGGACGAGGTCTTCCCGGACCGGGACCACTTCGGGCGGATCTTCTACAACCAGGCCCGGATGTCCGGCGCGGGCATCCCGCAGATCGCGGCCGTGCTCGGCTCCTGCACGGCCGGCGGGGCGTACGTCCCGGCGATGAGCGACGAGGCCGTGATCGTCCGCGACCAGGGCACGATCTTCCTCGGCGGGCCCCCGCTGGTGAAGGCCGCCACCGGTGAGGTCGTGACGGCGGAGGAGCTGGGCGGCGGCGAGGTCCACTCCCGGGTCTCCGGAGTCACCGACCACCTCGCCGAGGACGACGCGCACGCCCTCAGGATCGTCCGCAACATCGTCGCCACGCTCCCGGCCCGGCAGTCCCCGCCCTGGGAGGTCGCGCCCGTCACCGAGCCGAAGGTCGACCCGTACGGCCTCTACGGCGCGGTCCCCGTCGACTCCCGCACCCCCTACGACGTCCGCGAGATCATCGCGCGCGTGGTCGACGGCTCCCGGTTCGCCGAGTTCAAGAGCGAGTTCGGGCAGACCCTGGTCACCGGCTTCGCCCGCATCCACGGCCACCCGGTCGGGATCGTCGCCAACAACGGCATCCTGTTCTCCGAGTCGGCCCAGAAGGGCGCCCACTTCATCGAGCTGTGCGACCAGCGCGGCATCCCGCTGGTGTTCCTCCAGAACATCTCCGGCTTCATGGTCGGCAAGGCCTACGAGGCCGGCGGCATCGCCAAGCACGGCGCCAAGATGGTGACCGCGGTCGCCTGCACGCGCGTGCCGAAGCTGACGGTCGTCGTCGGCGGCTCGTACGGCGCGGGCAACTACTCGATGTGCGGCCGGGCCTACTCCCCCCGCTTCCTGTGGATGTGGCCGGGCGCCAAGATCTCCGTCATGGGCGGCGAGCAGGCCGCGTCCGTGCTGGCGACCGTCAAGCGGGACCAGCTGGAGGGGCGCGGCGAGTCCTGGCCCGCCGAGGACGAGGAGGCGTTCAAGGCGCCCATCCGCGCGCAGTACGAACGCCAGGGCAACGCCTACTACGCCACCGCCCGGCTCTGGGACGACGGCGTCATCGACCCGCTGGAGACTCGTCAGGTGCTGGGCCTCGCCCTGACGGCCTGTGCCAACGCGCCCCTGGGAGACCCCCAGTTCGGCGTCTTCCGGATGTGAGGAGGGGAACCGTGTTCGACACAGTGCTGGTGGCCAACCGGGGCGAGATCGCCGTACGCGTCATCCGTACGCTCCGCTCGCTGGGCGTGCGCTCGGTGGCGGTCTTCTCCGACGCCGACGCCGACGCGCGGCACGTCCGGGAGGCCGACACGGCGGTACGGATCGGTCCGGCGCCGGCCGCCGAGAGCTATCTGTCGGTGGAGCGGCTGCTCGATGCCGCCGCCCGCACCGGCGCCCAGGCCGTCCACCCGGGATACGGCTTCCTCGCGGAGAACGCGGGCTTCGCGCGCGCCTGCGAGGAGGCGGGACTGGTCTTCATCGGCCCGCCGGCGGACGCGATCGCGCTGATGGGCGACAAGATCCGGGCCAAGGAGACGGTGCGGGCGGCCGGAGTGCCGGTGGTGCCGGGAGGCCGGGACCCCGACCTCGCCGAGGCGGCCCGCGCACTGGGCGCGCCCGTGCTGCTCAAGCCCTCCGCCGGGGGCGGCGGCAAGGGCATGCGGCTGGTGCGGGACATGACCGTGCTGGAGGAGGAGATCGCCGCCGCCCGCCGCGAGGCCCGCGTCTCCTTCGGCGACGACACCCTGCTGGTGGAGCGGTGGGTGGACCGCCCCCGGCACATCGAGATCCAGGTGCTGGCCGACGGCCACGGGAACGTCGTCCACCTGGGCGAGCGCGAGTGCTCCCTCCAGCGGCGCCACCAGAAGATCATCGAGGAGGCGCCGAGCGTGCTCCTCGACGAGAGGACCCGGGCCGCGATGGGCGAGGCGGCCGTGCAGGCGGCCCGCTCGTGCGGGTACCGGGGCGCGGGCACGGTGGAGTTCATCGTCCCGGGCGGCGATCCTTCGCAGTACTACTTCATGGAGATGAACACCCGCCTCCAGGTCGAGCATCCGGTCACCGAACTCGTCGCCGGGATGGACCTGGTGGAGTGGCAGCTGCGGGTGGCCGCCGGGGAACGGCTGGGGTTCGCCCAGGAGGACCTGCGGCTGACCGGCCACGCGGTGGAGGCCCGGATCTGCGCGGAGGACCCCGCGCGCGGGTTCCTGCCGACCGGTGGCACGGTCCTGCTGCTGAACGAACCGCAGGGCGACGGCGTCCGCACCGACTCCGGGCTCACCGAGGGCACCGAGGTGGGCAGCCTGTACGACCCGATGCTGTCCAAGGTGATCGCGTACGGCCCCGACCGCGAGACGGCGCTCAGGAAGCTGCGGGCGGCACTCGCGCAGACGGTCACGCTGGGCGTGCAGACCAACGCGGGCTTCCTGCGCCGGCTGCTCGCGCATCCGGCGGTCGTCGCGGGCGAGTTGGACACGGGCCTGGTCGAGCGGGTCGTGGACGAGCTGGTCTCCACGGACGTGCCCGAGGAGGTGTACGAGGCGGCGGCGGCCGTACGCCTGGAGCGGCTGAAGCCGCGTACGGAGGGCTGGGTCGACCCCTTCTCGGTGCCGAGCGGCTGGCGCCTCGGCGGCACCCCGAAGCCGCCCGCCTTCCACCTGCGGGCGCAGGACCCGGTGACGTACACCCCGCGCGGCACCCACACCGTCACCGGCGACCGCGTGACCGTCACCCTCGACGGCGTCCGGCACACCTTCCACCGGGCCGGTGACTGGATCGGCCGCGACGGGGACGCCTGGCAGGTGCGCGACCACGACCCGGTGGCCGCGTCGCTGAACCGCGCGGCCCACGCGGGTGCCGACTCGCTCACCGCGCCCATGCCCGGCACGGTGACGGTGGTCAAGGTGGCCGTCGGCGACGAAGTGGCCGCCGGGCAGAGCCTGCTGGTGGTGGAGGCGATGAAGATGGAGCACGTCATCTCCGCCCCGCACGCCGGCACGGTCGCCGAGCTGGACGTGACGCCCGGTACGACGGTCGCCATGGACCAGGTGCTGGCCGTCATCGCCCCCAAGGAGGCCGCGGAATGAGCGTCGACGGTCTGCCCATGGTCGTACCGGCCCCCGAGCTGCCCGCGCGGGTGCGCATCCACGAGGTCGGCGCGCGGGACGGCCTCCAGAACGAGAAGACGGCCGTGCCGACGGAGGTGAAGGCGGAGTTCATCCGGCGGCTGGCCGACGCGGGCCTGACGACGATCGAGGCGACGAGCTTCGTGCACCCCAAGTGGGTGCCCCAACTGGCGGACGCCGAGCAGCTGTTCCCGCAGGTGAGCGACCTTCCCGGGGTGGCCCTGCCGGTGCTGGTCCCCAACCGGCGCGGCCTGGACCGGGCGCTGGCCCTCGGTGCCGAGCGCGTCGCCGTGTTCGCCAGCGCCACCGAGTCCTTCGCGAAGGCCAACCTCAACCGCACGCTGGACGAGTCGCTGGCGGTGTTCGAGCCGGTGGTGCGGCAGGCCAAGGACCGGGGCGTGCACGTGCGCGGCTATGTGTCGATGTGCTTCGGCGACCCGTGGGAGGGCGCGGTGCCGCCCCGGCAGGTGGCCCGGGTCTGCACGGCCCTGCGGGACATGGGCTGCGACGAGCTGAGCCTCGGCGACACGATCGGCGTGGCCACGGCCGGTCAGGTGCGCGAGCTGCTCGGCCTGCTGAACGAGCGGGGCGTGCCGACGGACGTGATCGGCGTGCACTTCCACGACACCTACGGCCAGGCGCTCGCCAACACGCTGGCGGCCCTGCAACACGGCGTCACCACGGTGGACGCCTCCGCCGGTGGCCTCGGCGGCTGCCCGTACGCCAGGTCCGCCACCGGCAACCTCGCCACCGAAGACCTCGTCTGGATGCTGCACGGGCTCGGCATCGAGACGGGGGTCGACCTCGGCCGTCTGACCGCCACGAGCGTGTGGATGGCCGAACAGCTGGGCCGGCCCAGCCCGTCCCGTACCGTCCGCGCTCTCTCCCACAAGGACCAGTGATCAGCATGGACCACCGTCTCAGCCCCGAGCTGGAGGACCTCCGCCGCACGGTGGAGGAGTTCGCGCACGATGTCGTGGCGCCGAAGATCGGCGACTTCTACGAGCGGCACGAGTTCCCGTACGAGATCGTCCGGGAGATGGGCCGCATGGGCCTGTTCGGGCTGCCGTTCCCGGAGGAGTACGGCGGTATGGGCGGCGACTATCTGGCCCTCGGCATCGCCCTGGAGGAGCTGGCCCGCGTCGACTCGTCGGTGGCCATCACCCTGGAGGCGGGGGTCTCGCTGGGCGCGATGCCGCTGCACCTGTTCGGCACGGAGGAGCAGAAGCGCCAGTGGCTGCCCCGGCTGTGCGCGGGCGAGATCCTGGGCGCGTTCGGCCTCACGGAACCCGACGGCGGCAGCGACGCGGGGGCGACCCGTACGACGGCCCGGCTGGACCCGGACACGGACGAGTGGGTGATCAACGGCACGAAGTGCTTCATCACCAACTCGGGCACGGACATCACGGGACTGGTGACCGTCACCGCCGTCACCGGGCGCAAGCCGGACGGCCGGCCGGAGATCTCGGCGATCATCGTCCCGTCGGGCACACCGGGCTTCACGGTGGCGGCGCCCTACTCGAAGGTCGGCTGGAACGCGTCGGACACCCGTGAGCTGTCGTTCAGCGACGTCCGGGTCCCGTCCGCCAACCTCCTGGGTGAACAGGGCCGTGGCTACGCCCAGTTCCTGCGCATCCTGGACGAGGGCCGCATCGCCATCGCGGCCCTGGCGACGGGTCTGGCCCAGGGCTGCGTGGACGAGTCGGTCAAGTACGCCAAGGAACGCCGCGCCTTCGGCAAGCCCATCGGCGCCAACCAGGCGATCCAGTTCAAGATCGCCGACATGGAGATGAAGGCCCACACGGCCCGCCTCGCCTGGCGCGACGCGGCCAGCCGTCTGGTGGCCGGCGAGCCGTTCAAGAAGGAGGCGGCACTGGCCAAGCTCTACTCCTCCACGGTCGCCGTCGACAACGCCCGCGAGGCCACCCAGATCCACGGCGGCTACGGCTTCATGAACGAGTATCCGGTGGCCCGCATGTGGCGCGACTCCAAGATCCTGGAGATCGGCGAGGGCACGAGCGAGGTCCAACGGATGCTGATCGCCCGCGAACTGGGCCTGGTGAGCTGACCCCCGCACGGGACCGGTGACGCACGGCTGCCGGTCCCGTGTCATCGCGGACGGGTGGTCACCCGCCCCCTGGACATCAGCTGAGGTTAGGCTAACCTACCTTCGAACTTGTCCGGCGGGCGCTTCGCCCCGTTCGAAAGCAGTCATACCCATGCCCCATGCCCGTGTCACCCACCTCACTCGCCGTGGCCTGCTCGCCGCCGGCGGCGCCCTCGGACTCGGTGCCGCGCTCGCCGCCTGCGGGGACGACAAGGGCAAAGACAGCGGCTCGGGCACGGAGGCGAAGGCCGGCAAGTCCGGGCCCTGGTCCTTCAAGGACGACCGCGGCACGACGGTGAAGCTGGACAAGGTCCCCGCGAACATCGTCGCGTTCACCGGTGTCGGCGCCGCCCTGTACGACTACGGCATCCAGGTGAAGGGCGTGTTCGGCCCGACCAGGACCACCGCCGGGAAGGCCGACGTCCAGGCCGGCGACATGGACATCAGCAAGGTGACGGTCCTCGGCAACACCTGGGGCCAGTTCAGCATCGAAAAGTACGCCTCCCTCGCCCCGGACGTCCTCATCACCACGATGTTCGACAACACCGGCACCCTCTGGTACGTCCCCGAGGAGTCGAAGAAGAAGATCGCCCAGCTGGCCCCCAGCGTCGGCATCTCCGTCTACGACCGCCAGCTCACCCAGCCGCTCCAGCGCATGTGGGACCTCGCCGAGTCGCTCGGCGCGGACATGAAGGCCGCGAAGGTGACGGACGCCAAGAAGCGGTTCGAGGACGCCGCCGCCCGGCTGCGCGCCGCCGCCAAGGCCAAGCCCGACATCAAGGTGATGGCCGGCAGCGCCAGCGACCAGCTGTTCTACGTCTCCGGCACCAACCTCTCCATCGACCTGGAGTACTTCAAGGCCCTCGGCGTGAACTTCGTGGAGCCGCCGGAGAGCGCCAAGAAGCAGGGCGGTGGCTGGTACGAGTCGCTGAGCTGGGAGAACGTCGACAAGTACGAGGCCGACATCATCATGATGGACGACCGCTCCTCGGCGATCCAGCCCGCCGACATCACCAAGGCCACCTGGAAGAAGCTGCCCGCGGTGAAGGCGGGTCAGGTCATCGCCCGGTCGCCCGAACCGATCCTGTCGTACGACAAGTGCGTGCCGCTGCTGACGAATCTGGCGGAGGCCCTGGAGAAGGCCAAGAAGGTCAGCTAGGCGCTCCGCTGCGAGGGCCGACGCAGCGCCGTGGGGCCCCTCGCAGTCGGTGAACTGCCGGCCGTCCGTGGCTGGTCGCGCAGTTCCCCGCGCCCCTTCGGGGCGCGAACCACAGCCCCCTGAAACAGACTCAGGAGCCACATATGACGACGGCCGTAGCCGCCCCGTTCCGTTTCTTCTCCCTCCAGGTCGTACGGACGAGGCGGCTCGGGCCGTCTCTGGTCCGGGTCACCTTCGGCGGAGCCGATCTGCACGCCTTCCACTCGGACGGACGGGACCAGTCCCTGTCGCTCTTCCTCCCGCACCCCGGGCAGACCGAACCCGTCGTCCCGCTGGAGCTGGGCGAGGGCTGGTGGCAGGGGTGGCGGGAACTGCCGGACGACGTGCGGGCCGTGATGCGGTCGTACACCCTGCGGTCCCTGCGCCGCGACCCCGACGAGATAGACATCGACTTCGCCCTGCACGGCGTGGAGCCGGGCGCGGCCACGCCCGCCGGCCCCGCCTCCCGCTGGGCCGCCCGCGCCGGTGCCGGTGACCGGGTGCTGCTGCTCGGCCCGGCCGTCGCCGACAACCGGGCGATCCGGTTCCGCCCGCCCGAGGACACCGGTCTCGTCGTGCTGTGCGGCGACGAGACCGCCGTACCCGCCGCGACCGCGATCCTCGAATCCCTCCCCGCCGGCACCCGGGCGCGGGCCTGGCTGGAGGTGCCGCACGCCGGTGACATCCAGGACGTGCGCACGGCGGCGGACGCGGAGATCACGTGGCTCGTACGGCACGACGGGTCCCCCATGGCCGTCGATGCCGTACGAGCCGCCCCCCTGCCGGACGTCGAGCGGGCGTATGTCTGGATCGCCGGCGAGTCGGGTCAGGTGAAGGCGCTGCGGCGGCACTTCGTCGGTGAGCGCGGGGTGGACCGACGGCGCGTCACCTTCGTCGGCTACTGGCGGCAGGGCATGACGGAGGAACAACTCCGAGCAGCGCAATAAACCTGACCTTTCGTGACATCGGCCACGGGGCCAGGCATGCCTCGACTCCCGAGACTTAGGTTAGGCTTACCTAAGTTGATCTCGCACGGACTCCCCTCGGAGGACCCCCACATGCGCTCGCACCTGCTCAATGGCCTCACCGCGGAGCACTACCGCCGCTCCGTGACCCAAGGAGTCGAGCGGGTGGCGGCCAAACTCGCCACCACCGACCGTCCGTTCACCGGCGTCACCGTGGACGCCCTCTCCCCCACCATCGACGCGATCGACCTCGACCGTCCGCTGGGCGACACCACCGCCGCGCTGGACGAACTGGAGGACGTCTACCTCCGGGACGCGATCTACTTCCACCACCCCCGCTACCTCGCCCACCTCAACTGCCCGGTCGTCATCCCGGCGGTGCTGGCCGAGGCCGTGCTCTCCGCGGTCAACTCCTCGCTGGACACCTGGGACCAGTCGGCCGGCGGCACCCTCATCGAGCGCAAGCTGATCGACTGGACGACCGCCCGCATCGGCCTCGGCCCGGCCGCCGACGGCATCTTCACCTCCGGCGGCACCCAGTCCAACCTCCAGGCGCTGCTGCTGGCCCGGGAGGAGGCCAAGGGCGACTCACTCGGGCGCCTGCGCGTCTTCGCCTCCGAGGTCAGCCACTTCAGCGTCAAGAAGTCCGCGAAACTGCTCGGCCTCGGGCCGGACGCCGTCGTCGCCGTTCCCGTCGGCCACGACAAGCGCATGCAGACGGTCGCCCTCGCCCACGAGCTGGAGCGCTGCACGCAGGACGGCCTGATCCCCATGGCCGTCGTCGCCACCGCAGGCACCACCGACTTCGGCTCCATCGACCCGCTCCCGGAGATCGCCGAGCTGTGCGCCCAGTACGGCGTCTGGATGCACGTCGACGCCGCCTACGGCTGCGGGCTGCTCGCCTCCCTGAAGTACCGGGACCGCATCGACGGCATCGAGCGTGCCGACTCGGTCACCGTCGACTACCACAAGTCCTTCTTCCAGCCGGTCAGTTCGTCCGCCGTGCTGGTCCGGGACGCGGCCACGCTGCGGCACGCCACCTACCACGCGGAGTACCTCAACCCGCGCCGCATGGTGCAGGAACGTATCCCTAACCAGGTCGACAAGTCCCTCCAGACCACCCGCCGCTTCGACGCCCTGAAGCTGTGGCTCACCCTTCGCACGATGGGTGCCGACGGCATCGGGCAGCTCTTCGACGAGGTCTGCGACCTGGCTCAGGAGGGCTGGCGGCTGCTCGCGGCCGATCCCCGCTACGACGTCGTCGTCGAGCCCACGCTCTCCACCCTCGTCTTCCGCTACATCCCGGCGGCCGTCACCGACCCGGCCGAGATCGACCGCGCCAACCTCTACGCCCGCAAGGCCCTGTTCGCCTCCGGTGACGCCGTGGTCGCGGGCACCAAGGTGGGCGGCCGTCACTACCTGAAGTTCACCCTGCTCAACCCCGAGACCCGGGCGGCCGACATCGCCGCCGTCCTCGATCTGATCGCCGGCCACGCCGAGCAGTACCTGGGAGAGTCCCTTGACCGCGCGTCCTGAAGCCCACAGCACGACCTACGACTTCGTGGGGATCGGGCTCGGCCCCTTCAACCTCGGCCTCGCCTGCCTCACCGAGCCGATCGCCGAGCTGGACGGCGTGTTCCTGGAGTCCAAGCCCGATTTCGAGTGGCACGCCGGCATGTTCCTGGACGGCGCCCACCTCCAGACCCCGTTCATGTCGGACCTGGTCACCCTGGCCGACCCGACCTCGCCGTACTCCTTCCTGAACTACCTGAAGGAGAAGGGCAGACTGTACTCGTTCTACATCCGCGAGAACTTCTACCCGCTGCGGATCGAGTACGACGACTACTGCCGCTGGGCGGCGAACAAACTGAGCAGCGTCCGCTTCGGCACCACCGTCACCGAGGTGACGTACGAGGACGAGCGGTACGTCGTCCGCACCAAGGCCGGGGAAACCTACCGGGCCCGGCACCTGGTCCTGGGCACCGGCACGGTCCCCTTCGTGCCGGAGGCCTGCCAGGGGCTCGGCGGGGACTTCCTGCACAACTCCCAGTACATGCACCGCAAGGCGGAGCTGCTGAGGAAGAAGTCCATCACGATCGTCGGCAGCGGCCAGAGCGCGGCCGAGATCTATCACGAGCTGCTCGCCGAGATCGACGTCCACGGCTACCAGCTCAACTGGGTCACCCGCTCCCCGCGGTTCTTCCCGCTGGAGTACACCAAACTGACCCTGGAGATGACCTCCCCGGACTACGTCGACTACTTCCGCGCGCTGCCCGAGGAGACCCGCTACCGGCTGGAGAAGCAGCAGAAGGGCCTGTTCAAGGGCATCAACTCGGACCTCATCAACGCGATCTTCGACCTGCTGTACCAGAAGAACGTCGAGAGCGGCGACCGCCCGGTCCCCACCCGGCTGCTCACCAACTCCACGCTGCGCACGGCGGCCCACGAGGACGGCACGTACACCCTCGGCTTCCACCAGGACGAGCAGGGCAAGGACTTCGAGATCCGCAGCGAGGGCCTGGTCCTCGCCACCGGCTACCACTACACCCCGCCGGCCTTCCTCGCCCCGGTCCAGGGCCGGCTCCGCTTCGACGGCCACGGCCGCTTCGACGTCGCCCGCAACTACTCCATCGACACCACCGGCCGCGGGATCTTCCTCCAGAACGCCGGCGTCCACACGCACAGCATCACCAGCCCCGACCTGGGCATGGGCGCGTACCGGAACGCGTACATCATCCGTGAGCTGCTCGGCACGGAGTACTACCCGGTCGAGAAGACCATCGCCTTCCAGGAGTTCGCGGTATGACCGGCACTACCATGACCTTCACGTTCCGTCCCGTCGACCCGCTGACGGACGCCGAACTGCTGCACTCCTGGGTCACCCATCCCAAGGCGGCCTTCTGGATGATGCGGGACGCGAGACTGGAGGACGTCGAGCGCGCCTACATGGAGATCGCGGCCGACGAACACCACCACGCGCTGCTCGGGCTGCGGGACGGCACGCCCGCCTTCCTGATGGAGAAGTACGACCCCGCCCACCGGGAGCTGGCCGGGCTGTACGAGCCGCGGCCGGGCGACGTCGGGATGCACTTCCTGACCCCGGCCACCGACACCCCCGTGCACGGGTTCACCAAGGCCGTCATCACCGCCGTCATGGCCCGTCTCTTCGAGGACCCGGCGGTGGAGCGGGTCGTCGTCGAGCCGGACGTCCGCAACACGGCCGTGCACGCCCTGAACGCGGCCGTCGGGTTCGTGCCCGAACGGGAGATCGACAAGCCGGAGAAGCGGGCGCTGCTGAGCTTCTGCACCCGCGAGCAGTTCGAGAAGGCGGTGACCGCATGACCCTCGCCGACGCTGTGGCCCATCTGTCCCCCGAGCGCTGGGCGACCGCCAACCGGCTGCTGCTGCGCAAGGCGCTCGCCGAGTTCGCGCACGAGCGGCTGGTCACACCCGAGGAGGACGGCGGCCGGTACGTCGTCCGCAGCGACGACGGGCTCACCACCTATCGGTTCAGCGCCGTGCGGCGGGCCCTCGACCACTGGGAGATCGACCCCGACTCCCTCACCCGGCACCGCGAGGGCGCCGAACTCCCGCTGGCCGCAGTCGACTTCTTCATCGAGCTGAAGGAGTCGCTGGGGCTGAGCGACGAGATCCTGCCGGTCTACCTGGAGGAGATCTCCTCCACCCTCTCGGGCACCTGCTACAAGCTCACCAAGCCCCGCGTCACCTCCGCCGAGCTGGCGCGGAGCGGCTTCCAGGCGATCGAGACCGGGATGACCGAGGGCCACCCGTGCTTCGTCGCGAACAACGGGCGGCTCGGCTTCGGCGTCCACGAGTATCTGTC
Source organism: Streptomyces sp. NPDC029138 (assembly GCF_055564375.1). Taxonomy (NCBI): domain Bacteria; kingdom Bacillati; phylum Actinomycetota; class Actinomycetes; order Kitasatosporales; family Streptomycetaceae; genus Streptomyces; species Streptomyces sp. NPDC029138. Next base: position 13,530 of record NZ_JBVHWM010000078.1, on the reverse strand, counting down.
GTACGCGCCGGAGACGGCGAGCCCGGTGCGGCTGGTGTGGCTGGCCGCGCACCGCTCGCGGGCCGCGTTCACGGCCGGTGCCGGGATCGAGTACGAGTCGTTCCTGCGGGACGAGCTGGGCGAGAAGACGGTGGAGCGGTTCCGTGCCGTCCTCACCGACCGGGGTCTGGACCCCGCCGACTACCTGTTCATCCCGGTCCACCCCTGGCAGTGGTGGAACAAGCTCAGCGTCACGTTCGCCGCCGAGGTGGCCCGTCAGCATCTGGTCTGCCTGGGCGAGGGCGACGACGAGTATCTGGCGCAGCAGTCGATCCGCACGTTCTTCAACACCAGCGACCCGCACAAGCACTATGTGAAGACGGCCCTGTCGGTCCTCAACATGGGCTTCATGCGGGGCCTGTCCGCCGCCTACATGGAGGCGACCCCGGCCATCAACGACTGGCTGGCCCAGCTGATCGACAGCGACCCGGTGCTGAGGGCGACCGGTCTGTCCATCATCCGGGAGCGGGCCGCCGTCGGTTACCGGCACCTGGAGTACGAGCGGGCCACCGACCGCTACTCGCCGTACCGCAAGATGCTGGCCGCGCTGTGGCGGGAGAGCCCGGTACCCTCGTTGCGGGACGGCGAGTCCCTCGCCACCATGGCGTCGTTGCTGCACGTGGACGACGAGGGCGCCTCCTTCGCGGGCGCGCTGATCGAGCGCTCGGGCCTGACCCCGGCCCAGTGGCTGCGGCAGTACCTGCGGGCCTACTACACCCCGCTGCTGCACAGCTTCTACGCCTACGACCTGGTGTTCATGCCGCACGGCGAGAACACGATCCTGGTGCTGCGGGACGGGGCCGTGCGGCGGGCGGTCTACAAGGACATCGCCGAGGAGATCGCCGTCATGGACCCGGACGCGGCCCTGCCGCCGGAGGTCCGGCGCATCCGCGTCGAGGTCCCCGAGGACAAGAAGCTGCTGTCGATCTTCACGGACGTCTTCGACTGCTTCTTCCGCTTCCTCGCCGCCCGGCTCGCCGCCGAGGGCATCCTGGAGGAGGACGACTTCTGGCGCACGGTCGCCGAGGTCACCCGGGAGTACCAGGAGGCGAACCCGGAGCTGGCCGACAGGTTCCGCCAGTACGACATGTTCGCCCCCGAGTTCGCGCTGTCCTGCCTCAACCGGCTCCAGCTGCGCGACAACAGGCAGATGGTGGACCTCGCCGATCCGTCGGGCGCGCTCCAGCTGGTCGGCACCCTGAAGAACCCCATCGCCGGGTTCTGACGGCGGCACAGACCTGACGGGCACCCCGGAGTACGGTCCTCCGGGGTGCCCGTCGGCATTCGGGTCAGCGCGCCGGCCAGGGCACCTGCGGCGACCGGTAGTAGCGGATGCCGAGGGCGTCCCAGCGCGGGCCCTGCGCCGCCAGCCGTACCCGGTAGGCGTCCCAGTCATGGGTGGCCGCCGGTGACCAGCCCAGCTCGGCCGCGCCGGCGAGCCGTGGGAACGCCATGTACTCGATGTCGGCGGAGTTCGTCACCGTCTCCGTCCACAGGGGCGCCTCGACACCCCGGACCGCCGAGGCCGGCACCCCGGCGAGATAGGCGCCCGGATTCCAGTCGTAGGACCGCTTCACCTCCACCAGGCCCGCCCAGTCCGTGCCGAGTCGGGTGTTCGGCGTGTACTTCATGTCGAGGTAGGTCCGGTCGGCCGGGGACAGGATCAGGCCCGTGCCGTTCCGGGCGGCCTGGGCGACCTGCTCCTTCTCCGCCGCGCTGGTGTCGTCCAGGCCCCAGTACTGGGCGAGGGCGCCCTTCGCCGGGTGCGCACCGGTGAGCTGGTGCCAGCCGATGACCGTCTTGCCGTAGCGGGCGACGACCGGCTGCACCCGGTCCATGAACGTCACGTAGTCCGCGTGGCTGGTGGAGTGCGCCTCGTCGCCGCCGATGTGCAGGTAGCGGCCGGGGGTGAGGGCGGCCAGCTCCCGGACGACGTCGTCCACGAAGTCGTAGGTGACCTCCTTGGGTACGCACAGCGAGCTGAAGCCGACCTCGGTGCCGGTGTACAGCGGGGGTGCCACGCCGTCGCAGTTGAGCCGCGCGTAGGAGGCGAGGGCCGCGTTGGTGTGGCCGGGCATGTCCAGCTCGGGCACGACCTCCAGATAGCGGGAGGCCGCGTACCGCACGATCTCCCGGTAGTCGGCCTTGGTGTAGTGGCCGCCCCGGCCGCCGCCGACCTCGGTGGAGCCGCCGTAGGAGGCCAGGCGCGGCCAGGAGTCGATCGCGATGCGCCAGCCCTGGTCGTCGCTGAGGTGCAGATGCAGCTCGTTGACCTTGTAGAGCGCCAACTGGTCGATGTACCGCTTGACTTGGGCGACCGTGAAGAAGTGCCGGGAGACGTCGAGCATGGCGCCCCGGTAGGCGTAGCGGGGGCGGTCCGCCACGGTGCCGCCGGCGATCCGCCAGGGGCCGGGCTGCACGGTCTTCTTCTCGACGGCCGCCGGGAGGAGCTGGCGCAGGGTCTGCACTCCGTGGAAGAGCCCGGCGGGGGTGCGCGCGGTGAGGGTGACACCGCCCGCGCCGCTGTGCAGCCGGTAGCCCTCGGCGCCGAAGTCGCCTCGTGTCAGGTGGAGTCGGATGCCGCCGGTGCCGTGCTCGGTGACCGGCAGCGGATAGCCGGTGGCCGGGCGCAGCAGGCCGGCCAGGTAGGCGCCGATGCGACGGACCTCGGCGGAGCCGTCGACGCGGACGCGGGTGTCCCGGGTGATGCGGTACGGCGTTCCGCCCGGCGTGACCGAGGCCGGGGCCGGGACCACCCGGTCCAGCGGGGTCGGGGCGGCGGCCTGCGCCGTGGGGGCCGCGCCGAGGGTGACGACGCCGGCCGCCGCGCACAGCAGCAGGGAACCGAGGATGCGGGATATGCGGGGAGTCGTGCCGTGGTTCGGTCTCACAAGCGCTCCCTTCGGATGGGGGTGACCGTCAGACATGGTCGAGACCACTGTCCCGCAGATCGGGTGGAACAATCCCCGCATGGCGGAAATCATCCAGAAGGACGGCACTTGGGCCTTCGACGGCGACGCCCTGCGCCTCACCCCGGGCCGGGACAAGAACGTGGGCCTGCTCCGCCGTGAGCTGGGCGAACTCGTCGTACCGCTCGGGGCGTTGGCCGGTGTCTCCTTCGAGCAGGGCCGGAAGTCGGGGCGGCTCAGGCTGCGGCTGCGCGACGGCGCCGACCCGCTGCTGCACGCCACCGGGGGCCGGCTCGCCGAGCCGCACGACCCGTATCAGCTGACGGTGGAGCCCGACCGGTACGGCGTCGCCGAGTACGTCGCCGACGAGGTGCGCAACGCCCTGCTGCTGGACGGGGTGTCGCCGGACCCGGTCGCCGGATATCTGCTGCCGGGCCCGTCCCTGCCGGTGTCGGCCTCGGCCGGGGACGGCACGGCGAGCTTCGACGGGGAGCGGGTGCGGCTGGAGTGGAACTGGAAGACGGAGGACGCCAAGGCCTCCGCCGGGTCTCGCACGATCCCCCTCGCGGACATCACCGGCGTCGAGTGGCAGCCGGCGGCGGGCCTGGAGAACGGGCATCTGCGGTTCCTCGTGCGCGGTGCCCCGGTCACCGCACCGCCCAAGTACGACCCGAACGCGGTGGAACTGTGGGGCTTCCGGAAGGACCCGCTGATGGCCCTGGTCGCGGCGGCGGTGCAGGCGCGCCTGCCGCACCCTTCGGCGGAGCCGGACGTGCGGCGGGACGCGCCCCGGCTGAGCGAGGAGCCCGCCGGGGACGACCACGACGTGCTGCTGCGCCGGCTGCGCGAGCTGGGCGAGCTGCACCGCGACGGCGTGCTGACGGACGAGGAGTTCGCCCTGGCCAAGCGGGCGGTCCTCAAGCGCCTGTGAGGACCGCCCGTCCGCCGGAGGCCTACTTGGCCTTGCGGGACACCGTGAAGTGGTCGATGCGGTCGCCGGTCTCGGCGATGCCCGACACCTTCAGCGTGGTCTGCCGCCCCTTGGGCGCGGGCGCGACGTCCACGCGCAGGAAGGAGTAGTTGAGGTACCGCACCCGGGACCAGGCGACGGTCTCGTCGACCTTGCCGTCCTTGGTGTTGACGAACGAGGCCACGGAGTCGGTCTCGTGCTCGTGGCCCTCGTAGGAGTCCGGGGCGGAGAAGGCGTACAGGCTGCGGCCGGCCGCGCCCGCGGTGACGTAGACCACACCGTCGGTCTCGGGGTAGGCCGTGCCGCCGATCGGCAACTTCTTGGTGACCTTGCCCGCCTTGATGACGTCGGTGCGCTCGTACTGGTGGTTGTGGCCGTTGATGACCAGGTCCACCGTGTACTTCTCGAACAGCGGCACCCACTCCTGGCGCACGCCGCCCTCCGAGGCGTGTGCGGTGGAGGTGCAGTAGGCGCAGTGGTGGAAGAAGACGACGATGAAGTCGACCTCCTTGGCGGCGCGGAACTTCTTCAGCTGACCTTCCAGCCACTTGGTCTGGGTTCCGCCGGATATGCCCAGGTTCGCCGGGATCTCGAAGGAGACGTCGTTGGCGTCGAGCGAGATGACCGCCGTGTTGCCGTAGACGAAGGAGTAGACGCCCGGCAGGTTCTTCTTGTCGGGGCCGTTGTCCGGGAGGGTCCAGCGGGCTTCCTCGCCGCCGTAGCCGTTGGGCGAGTACCAGGCCTCCATGTCGTGGTTGCCGTACGCGGGCATCCACGGGACCTGCTTGGCGACCGACTCGGTCTGGTACAGGAACTGGTCCCAGGTGCGCGAGTCGAAGCCCGTGTCGCTGGTCTTGCCCGCGCCGGCCGGGTCGCCGTAGGCGATGTCGCCGGCGTGCAGGTGGAAGGCCGGGTTCTGGCCGAGGATCAGGGCGTTGTTGGCCAGGCCGTGGTAGCTGACACCCTCGTCGCCGAAGGCGGTGAAGGTGAACGGCGCCTTGTGGGCGGGGGCGGTGGTGAACGTGCCCACCGTGCCCAGCAGGTGGGACTCGGCCGGGTCGAAGCCCTGGTGGCCGACGCCGTAGTAGTAGGTCTTGCCGGGGCGCAGGTGGGTCAGCTTGGCGTGCAGGTAGTACTGGGTGTGGTCGCCGCTCGCGCCGACACCGGCCGGGGTGTAGAGGGTGCGGACCTCGGCGTCGATCTTGCGCGAGAGGTCCCAGGGGTGGGCGCCGATGCGGATGAACGGCTTCTTGACGGCGACCGGGACCTGCCAGGAGACGGTGATCTCGGTGCGCGGGTCGTTGCCCCAGGCCAGGTGGCGGCCGAAGGGGGCGACGAGGGCGCCGTCGACGTGCTGGGTGGCGGGGGCGGTGCGCTGGGTCGGCACGGCCGCCTGGGCGGTGGCGCCCGGCACGAACGCGCCACCCGCGACGGCGCCCAGCGTGACCGCGCCGCCCCTGATCATGGTGCGCCGCGAGAATCTGGCGCGCAGGTACTCATGCTGCTCGGCCATGCTCATGCGCGCGGCCAGCTTCTCGGGTACTCCCATACGAGGAATGTCCATGGCGTCTGAAACTCGTCTGTTCGGGCAACAAGTCGCAAGACGGAGGATGGACAGCTCGCGAACAGAGCCCCATAAGAGTTTCAACAGCAGCTTGCCCGGAATCGGGCACGATTCTTGCGAAACAGGCGCCGGTACTCCAGGATCTACCGGGTGCACGACGAACTTGTTGATCACCTGACGCGATCCACGCCCCTCAGCCGGGGCGAGGCGCTGCGTGTGGTCCAGGACGTGCTCGCCTACTTCGACGAGACGGCCCAGGAGTTCGTCCGTCGCCGCCACCGCGAACTCCAGTCCCAGGGACTGGTGAACGCGGAGATCTTCGAACGGATCGAGGCGGACCTGAAGTACCGGGCGGTGGCGCCGCCGGAGCTGACGCTCAGGCAGCTGCGCCGCATGGTCTACGGCTGAAACCAGCCGGAACCCGGCCGGCGGCAGCCCGGCCCAGCGACAGCCAAGGGATACCTCTATATATGTGCGGAATTGTCGGATACATCGGGAAGCGTGACGTCGCCCCTCTCCTTCTGGAGGGCCTCCAGCGCCTGGAGTACCGCGGCTACGACTCCGCGGGCATCGTCGTCACCTCCCCGAAGACGCCCGGCCTGAAGATGGTCAAGGCCAAGGGCCGGGTGCGCGACCTGGAGGCCAAGGTCCCGGCGCGCTTCAAGGGCACCACCGGCATCGCCCACACCCGCTGGGCCACCCACGGCGCCCCCTCCGACGTCAACGCCCACCCGCACATGTCGGCCGACCACAAGGTCGCCGTCGTCCACAACGGCATCATCGACAACGCCTCCGACCTGCGCCGCAAGCTGGAGGCGGACGGCGTCGAGTTCCTCTCCGAGACCGACACCGAGGTCCTCACCCACCTGATCGCCCGCTCGCAGGCCGAGAAGCTGGAGGACAAGGTCCGCGAGACCCTGCGGGTGGTCGAGGGCACCTACGGCATCGCGGTCATGCACGCCGACTTCTCCGACCGCATCGTGGTGGCCCGCAACGGCTCCCCGGTCGTCCTCGGCATCGGCGAGAAGGAGATGTTCGTCGCATCGGACATCGCCGCCCTGGTCGCCCACACCCGGCAGATAGTGACGCTGGACGACGGCGAGATGGCCACCCTCAAGGCCGACGACTTCCGGACGTACACCACCGAGGGCACCCGCACCTCGGCCGAGCCGACCACCGTGGAGTGGGAGGCGGCGTCCTACGACATGGGCGGCCACGACACCTACATGCACAAGGAGATCCACGAGCAGGCCGACGCCGTGGACCGGGTGCTGCGCGGCCGCATCGACGACCGGTTCTCCACCGTGCACCTCGGCGGCCTCAACCTGGACGCCCGCGAGGCCCGGCAGATCCGCCGTGTGAAGATCCTGGGCTGCGGCACCTCGTACCACGCGGGCATGATCGGCGCCCAGATGATCGAGGAGCTGGCCCGCATCCCCGCCGACGCCGAGCCCGCCTCCGAGTTCCGCTACCGCAACGCGGTCGTCGACCCCGACACCCTGTACATCGCCGTCTCCCAGTCCGGTGAGACGTACGACGTCCTCGCCGCCGTGCAGGAGCTGAAGCGCAAGGGCGCGCGGGTGCTCGGCGTGGTCAACGTGGTCGGCTCCGCGATCGCCCGCGAGGCCGACGGCGGCATCTACGTGCACGCGGGCCCCGAGGTCTGCGTGGTCTCCACGAAGTGCTTCACCAACACCACGGTCGCCTTCGCGCTGCTCGCCCTGCACCTCGGCCGCACCCGCGACCTCTCCGTCCGCGACGGCAAGCGGATCATCGAGGGCCTGCGCAAGCTGCCGCGGCAGATCACCGAGATCCTGGACCAGGAGGAGGAGATCAAGAAGCTGGCGGAGAGCTACGCCGACGCCCGCTCGATGCTCTTCATCGGCCGCGTCCGGGGCTATCCGGTCGCCCGCGAGGCCTCCCTGAAGCTCAAGGAGGTCTCCTACATCCACGCCGAGGCCTACCCCGCCTCCGAGCTGAAGCACGGCCCGCTGGCCCTCATCGAGCCGGCCCTCCCCACGGTCGCGATCGTCCCCGACGACGACCTGCTGGAGAAGAACCGCGCGGCTCTGGAGGAGATCAAGGCCCGCGAGGGCAAGATCCTCGCGGTGGCCCACCAGCACCAGGAGAAGGCGGACCAGACGATCCTCGTCCCGAAGAACGAGGACGAACTGGACCCCATCCTGATGGGCATCCCCCTCCAGCTCCTGGCGTACCACACGGCGAAGGCCCTGGGCCGGGACATAGACAAGCCGAGGAACCTCGCCAAGTCGGTGACGGTGGAGTAGCGCCCCGAAGGGGCGCGGGGAACTGCCCGAACACCCCCCACGCACCCGCACAGGCGCGACAAGCGGAACGGACCCCCACGTGTGCCCCGAACACGTGGGGGTCCTTCCCATGCCGCTGAGTGTCAGCCGGTGGCCGTCACCCCCCGGCCCGCGGCACGCCCCGGAAGGGCCGTCGGCCAGTGGGCGACCGCGGCCGTCGCCGCGTACCAGGCCACCGCCCCCGAGACGACGGCCACCCAGCCCCCGGCCTTGGCGAGAGCGGAACTGTCGGCGAAGGCCGCCACGGCCAGCACCACCATCGCCAGGAACAGCAGCCCGTGCATGAGCTGACCGAGGGTGTCCCCGCCGGCGACGGTCAGCGTGAGGGCGACCAGGGCGAACAGCAGCAGGAAGAGCCCCGCCGCGTTGGCCGAGCCGTGGTCCGACACGGCCCAGGTGAACCAGAGGGCGCCGAGGGCGACGTACCCCACGCCGGAGGCTCCGTCGCGGAGGGCCAGCAGGCCGACGAGGAAGAGGGCGACCCCGCCCACGTAGTGGGCCACGGTCACGGCGTCGGAGGCACCCACGCCGTCGATGACACCGGTGGTACCGAGCCCGAATGCCAACAAGGTGATCGCCAGGGCCAGTCGGCCGACCACGGTGGTGCTCACGCTTCCCGCAGAGACGTCGTTGTCCACGGCGGGCTCCCTTCATGCATGTGCAGTTGTGCGGTGACCGGTATATGCCCTTCACAAGGGCACAAACACCTTTTACGCGCGAGTAGTTCACGCGTGCACAAAGGGAATTGACGGGGCGTGAGATACCTACGGGACGACGATCACGGAATGACGATCACGGGCCGCTGCGCCCGCTTGGCGAGCCGCCCCGCGACCGAGCCGAAGATCCGGCCGACGATGCCGTGCGTGGAGCCGACCACGATCGCGTCGGCCTCGTACTCGCGGCCGACCTCCTCCAGTTCGTGACAGATGTCCCCGCCGCGCTCGACCAGGATCCACGGGACCTCGGCCAGATAGTCCGCACAGGCCAGCTCCAGCCCCAGGACCTCCGTGCGGTGGTCCGGCACGTCCACGAAGACGGGCGGCTCGCAGCCGGCCCACACCGTGGTGGGCAGCCGGTTGGCGACATGCACGATGATCAGGCCGGAACGGGAACGGTGGGCCATGCCGATCGCGTAGGCGAGGGCGCGCTCACTGGAGGTGGAGCCGTCGAAGCCGACGACCACTCCGTGCCGGAAGGCGGGGTCGCAGGACGGGCGTGACTCTGCCGCCGCCAGGGGATCGGCCGCCGTGGGGTTGGCGACCGGCCGCTTGCGGTCCGCGGGTTCGAAGAATTCGTGACCGGCCATGGCTGTCTCGGCGTTGTGATCCTTTATGGGTGGGACGACAGTGTGCGGCGGAAGCGTGCTGCGGAGCTGTGTCCGGGAAACATCTTCCCAAGCCCATACCCCCAAGGGTACGGCGGCACGCCTCCTGAGCCCAGATCCCGCGCACGCTCCGTGAGCGGTCCCCGACGTCCGTAGGGGTTCACCGGAGCATGCACGAGCCGCGCCCGCAACGCAATGGTTGCTGCCCCGTACAGGCGGTTTGCACAGGATTCACAGATGCGCGCCCGGTGACCGACCGGTCGGACGGACGTTGAACCGGGGTGAGCCACCGCCACAGGGAGTACCAGATGCCCGGAGCCCGACCCCGCCGCGACCCGCGCCCCGCACCGGACGCGGCCGGCGATGTGATCCGCTGGGCCGCCTTCAGCTGCGCGCTCGTGCCCGTGGTCCTCCTCTGGTACGGCGCTTCACCGGCCGGCGCCACGGGCACCGCCCTGGGCCTCGCCGCCGTCACGGCGGCCTGCCGCGTGCTGCTGCGTCGCTCCGAGCGATGTGCCGAGCGTTGCGCCGCGCAAAGAGGCGGACGTCACACCCGGGAGCAGACACCGGTCGACTGACCTGTTTCCGCGCCTGCGAACGCTGCTTTTCAGCCAACTTCTGGATATCGCCCAGGAGGGGTCCGAACCACCCCCCAACCCCCGTTCCACCTGCACGGAAAGGGTCTACGGGCCGCTGCGCACCCTACGCGGTTTGGCCACTGCCACAAGGCGCACTTCCCTGCGCGCCTCGCGAGTGCAACGCTTCGTGATCGAATGCTTCACGCCAAGTTGTCATGTCGACAATGTGCCGCGTGTGGAACTGGTCACCGCCCGATCGCGGGAGCCAGTAAATTCGATCTTGACTGTCTTACGGCGGGGGACTCGTGCAGGACCGAGGGGAAACGTGCAGGAGCGACACAACCGAGGAGCCGCGACCACCGAGGGGGGCTTAGCAGTATGAGCCACGACTCCACTGCCTCGCCGGACGCCGCAGCCCGGAAACTGTCCGGGCGACGCCGCAAGGAGATCGTCGCGGTGCTGCTGTTCAGCGGCGGCCCCATCTTCGAGAGTTCCATTCCGTTGTCGGTGTTCGGGATCGACCGCCAGGACGCCGGCGTGCCGCGCTACCGCCTTCTGGTGTGTGCCGGCGAGGAAGGCCCGCTGCGGACCACAGGGGGCCTGGAACTCACCGCACCGCATGGGCTGGAGGCGATCTCACGCGCCGGGACGGTCGTCGTACCGGCCTGGCGTTCGATCACCTCGCCGCCGCCGGAGGAAGCACTGGACGCGCTGCGCCGGGCACACGAGGAGGGCGCCCGCATCGTCGGGCTGTGCACGGGCGCCTTCGTGCTCGCGGCGGCCGGACTGCTGGACGGCCGCCCGGCGACCACGCACTGGATGTACGCACCGACGCTGGCCAAGCGCTATCCGTCGGTGCACGTCGATCCACGGGAGCTGTTCGTCGACGACGGCGATGTGCTGACGAGCGCGGGCACGGCGGCCGGAATCGATCTCTGTCTCCACATCGTGCGGACGGACCACGGCAACGAGGCGGCCGGCGCGCTCGCCCGGCGCCTGGTGGTCCCGCCGCGCCGGTCGGGCGGCCAGGAGCGCTATCTCGACCGGTCTTTACCGGAGGAGATCGGCGCCGACCCGCTCGCCGAGGTCGTCGCCTGGGCGCTGGAACACCTCCACGAGCAGTTCGACGTGGAGACGCTGGCGGCACGCGCCTATATGAGCCGCCGTACGTTCGACCGCCGGTTCCGGTCGCTGACCGGCAGTGCGCCGCTGCAATGGCTGATCACGCAGCGCGTGCTCCAGGCCCAGCGCCTGCTGGAGACGTCGGACTACTCCGTGGACGAGGTGGCGGGCCGCTGCGGGTTCCGCTCGCCGGTGGCCCTGCGCGGCCACTTCCGCCGCCAGCTCGGCTCGTCCCCCGCCGCCTACCGGGCCGCCTACCGTGCCCGCCGGCCGCAGGGCGACAAGCCGGGTGAGACGGAACCGGCCGTCCCGCCATCCGGCCAGCAGGGCACGCCCACCGGCCTGCCCGGCCCCGGCCCGGTGAACCCGGCTCCCCTGCTCCACGAGCACCGGGACAGCGGTGTCCCCCTCCAGAGCCGCCGGGCCACGGCGGGCGCGGTGGGCCTGCTGCCGGGTCCGCGCAGCGGTAACTGACGCAAACGGAAGGGGGCGGGTACATCCCGCCCCCTTCTTTCTGCTCGTTCTTCTGCTCGGAGAGGGCAGCCCCCGGCGAGCCCGGCACCAGCACAGGGGCATCCAAAAGCTCAGGTCCGCTTTAGGGTGGTCGCATGAACGATCGCATGGTGTGGATCGACTGCGAGATGACCGGCCTCTCGCTGTCCGACGACGCTCTCATCGAGGTGGCCGCCCTCGTCACCGACTCCGAGCTGAACGTACTCGGCGAGGGGGTCGACATCGTCATCCGCCCGCCGGCCCGGGCGCTGGAGACGATGCCGGAGGTGGTGCGTCAGATGCACACCGCGTCCGGGCTGCTCGCCGAACTGGAGAGCGGCACGACACTGAAGGACGCCGAGGATCAGGTCCTCGCCTATGTCCGGGAGTACGTGAAGGAGCCCGGCAAGGCCCCGCTGTGCGGCAACTCGGTCGGCACCGACCGCGGCTTCCTCCTCCGGGACATGCCGACGCTGGAGGACTACCTCCACTACCGCATCGTCGACGTCTCCTCGGTCAAGGAGCTGGCCCGCCGCTGGTATCCCCGGGCGTACTTCAACAGTCCGGAGAAGAACGGCAACCACCGGGCCCTCGCCGACATCCGCGAGTCGATCGCCGAGCTGCGCTACTACCGCGAGGCCATCTTCGTGCCGCAGCCCGGGCCGGACTCCGACACCGCGAGGACGATCGCCGCCAAGCACGTCCTGCCCGCGCGGTAGCCGCCACGGCGCCGCGCGAAAACCTGTGCGCGAGCACCCCTTCGGACCCTGTAGACTTCTTCTCGGCCGGTCGGGGAGAACACTCCTCGAACAGCCGGTCGTGGTGGGTGTAGCTCAGCTGGTAGAGCACCTGGTTGTGGTCCAGGATGTCGCGGGTTCGAGTCCCGTCACTCACCCTGAGTAATCAGCCGGTGACTCCGTCGAATGACGGGTCACCGGCTGTTTCGTTGTCCGGACCCCCGTGCGTCACGACGACGCCCGGACCACCAGTTCCGTCGGCAGGACCGCCTGGTGGCGGTCGACACCACGGGACGCGACCGGGCGGCGGTCGGCGATCTCCGTGAGGAGGAGGTCGATCATCGCGCGGCCCATCTCCTCGATGGGCTGGCGGACGCTGGTGAGCGGCGGGTCCATGTGGCGGGCGATGGCGGAGTCGTCGTACCCGACCAGCGCGACGTCGTCGGGGATGCGGCGGCCCGCCTCGCGCAGCACCTGCCGGGCGCCGGCCGCCATCACGTCCGAGCCGGCGAAGACCGCGTCCAGGTCGGGATGGCGGGACAGCAGGGTCGTCATCGCCCGGCGTCCGCCCTCGTCGGTGAAGTCACCCGGCACGATGAGGAGTTCGTCCACCGGGTGGCCCGCGTCGCGCAGGGCGTCGCGGTAGCCGGCGACGCGGCGCTGGGCGCCGTAGACGTCCAGGCGGCCGGTGATGTGCGCGATCCGGCGGCGGCCCCGGCCCAGCAGGTGCTCCACCGCCGAGCGGGCGCCGCCGTAGTTGTCGGAGTCCACCGAGGGAAGCGACTCGGCCGCCGAGCGCGGGCCGCTGATCACGGCCGGGATCTCCAGCTGGGCGAGCAGGTCCGGGAGCGGGTCGTCGGCGTGGACGGAGACCAGGAGCACGCCGTCGACGCGGTGGGCCGCCAGATACTGGGCGAGGCGCTGCCTCTCGCGGTCGCTGCCGGCGAAGATCAGCAGCAACTGCATCTCCGTGTCGGAGAGTTCGGCGCCGACCCCGCGCAGCATGTCGGAGAAGTACGGCTCGGCGAAGAACCGGGTCTCCGGCTCGGGGACGACGAGCGCGATGGCGTCGGTGCGGTTGGCCGCGAGGGCGCGGGCGGCGGTGTTGGGCACGTAGCCGAGTTCGGCCACGGCCGCCTCCACCGCGGCGCGGGTGGCGTCGCTGACCCGGGGCGAGCCGTTGATCACCCGGGAGACCGTGCCCCGCCCGACCCCGGCCCGGGCGGCGACCTCTTCCAGGGTCGGCCGTCGGCCGCCCCGGCCTCTCCCACCGCTGCCTGCCATGGTCGCCGCCTTCCGTTCACCGCCGTTCAGGCCAGGAATGTAACAGCCGTGACGGGGGCACTTCGCTTCCGTCCGCCGCGGGGGGGGGGGGGGGGGGGGGGGGGGGGTGGGGCGGGGGGGGGTGGGGGGGGGGGGGGGGGGGGGGGGGGGGGGAGGGGGGGGGGGGGGGGGGGGGGGGGGGGGA
>NZ_JBVHWM010000077.1:0-45643 GCF_055564375.1 Streptomyces sp. NPDC029138 | reverse complement strand
GGCGCCCTGATCGCCCTCTTCTACCTCCCCGCCGGACGCATCTCCTACGACATCCGTCCTTCCCGGTCCGCCGGTGCCGCCGCGTAGTACGGCGCCACGGAGGAGCCAGTACGGTGCGGCGCCGTACCGCCGTGAACGGATGCCGACGGCCGGGGGGCGCACCGCCGGGGCCTCCCGCGGCGGCAGTGGACCGGGCCTCGCGAACGGAGACAGGACATGGCGCGTTCCCAGGCCGGTGAGTCGGTGCTCGCCCGTGCCGCACGGGTCCTGGAGGCGTTCGGTCAGGACAGCCGGGTGCTGACCGTCGCCGAGATCGCCCGGCGGGCGGCCCTGCCCGTACCGACGGCGCACCGCCTGGTCGCCCAGCTCCTGGACGTCGGCTTCCTGGAGCGCACCGAAGGGCACGGGGTGCGCGTCGGCCTGCACCTGTGGGAGATCGCCGCGCTGGGCGCCCGGGCCCTGGACCTCCGGGAGGCCGCCATGCCCTTCCTGGAGGACATCCACGCGGCGACGCGGCAGCACACCCAGCTGACCGTCCTCGACGGGACCGAGGTGCTCGTGCTCGAGTGGCTCAGGGCCCGTGAGTCCCTCCCGGGACTGCTCCTGCACGCGGGGCGCCGGATACCCGCCCACGCGGCGGCGGCCGGTGCCGTGCTGCTGGCGCACGCCGAGGCCCGGGCCCAGGAGGAGGTCCTCGCCGGGCCGCTGACGAGGCTGAGCGACCGCACCCCGACGGACCCGAGCGACCTGCGCCGCCTGTGGGCGTCCACCCGTCGGCGGGGCTACGCCGTGTGCGACGGCTTCGTCCACGCTCGGGCGACGGGCATCGCCGTCCCCGTACCGGGGAGGAACGCCCGGCCGGTCGCGGCGATCGGTGTCGTCGTCCCGGCCGGCGAGGCCCGGCCCATGGAGCTGGTCCCGTCGCTGCTGGCCGCGGCCCGTGGCATCGGACGGGCGCTGAGCACCCCTGCGCCCACGGGGTGATCGCTCGCTCGCCCGGGACACCGCGCCGTCTCCACGCCCGTGCTGGGCACCGCACCGACCGCGGCTCTCGGAACGCTTCGGCCGGATCGCGGGCATGAGGGCGGCGGCCCACCCGCCGCCCGCGGACCACGCCGGGCGGACCGCCGACCGCACGGCCACGGTCACCCCGCGTCCGCGCAGCCCGACGCCACCCCCTTCCCGTGCGGGACCCCCCGCCCCGCCCACCGAGGAGTCGCGATGACGGACCCGGCCACGCCCGCCGTCCGGCACGTACCGGACCGGCAGCGTCACGAGATCGGAGTCCAACGGCGGGACCGCCGGCTGCACGACGAGTCCGCCGACCTGGCCGACCCGGTGACGCCGGAGATTCCGCGATGGCCCGACACGGTACTGAACAGAGCGCCCGCGGAATGCCGTGCCGACTGCGTCGGTTGTTCTCACCCACAGCGGTGGGCGGTATCGCGGGGTTGGTGAGGAGAGCAGCGGCCATGACCCTTTCCGTCGTTCTCGCCGTTCTCGCGGCCTGCAGCAATGCGCTGGGAACGGTGCTGCAGCGGCGTGCGGCGCTGACCGTGCCCGCGTCGACGTCACTGCGCGTCGGGCTGCTGGCCGACCTGCTGCGGACGCCGGTCTGGCTCGCGGGCATCGCCGGTGTGACGTTGTCGGCGATTCTCCAGGCATGGGCGCTGGCCTCCGGTTCGCTTGCCGTCGTGCAGCCGGTCTTCATCCTGGAGCTGCCGCTGGCCCTCGTGATCGGCGGGATGGTCTTCCATGTGCGTCGATCGCGCAGGTCGTGGGCGTCGGTGGCGTACATCGCCGTCGGGCTCGCCGTCTTCCTGCTCTCGCTCGCGCCTTCCGGGGGACGTGAGCGGGTACCGGTGGTCTGGTGGGCGCCGACCCTCGTCGTCATCGGTGCCCTCGCGACCGCACTCGTGCTTTCCGCCCTGCGTCGGCCCTTCGGCCTGGCGCGGGCGGCCGCCCTGGCCGCCGGCGCCGCTCTCGGCAACGCGCTCGCCGCGGCGCTGATGAAGACGGCCATGGACGTCCTGGACGATCAGGGACTCGTGGCGTTCCTCCTGTCCTGGCAGACGTACGGCTTCGCCGTGATCGGCGGTACCTCCCTCTTCCTGCTGGGCGCCGCGATGCAGGCCGGACCCCTCATCGGCTCACAGCCCGCTCTGACCCTCACCGACGCCGTGACCGGTGTCGTGCTGGGAGTGACGCTCTACGCCGAGCAGCCCCGTACGGGGCCGTGGATCCTGTCGGCCCTGCTCGGCTTCGGCCTGCTCACCTACGGTGTCCTCCGGCTCTCCCGGACGCGTTGCCTGGCGGAGTGCCTGAACGCCGACGAGGAGGCGCCGGACCGGGCGGAGAAGGCCGCGGTGTAGCGCCGCTCGGTGCGGGGTCAGCCGATGCGGAGGCCGACGACCAAAGTGGGCCCGTGGGGGGGCGCCTGCCGGGCGCGGACGAGCCTTCCGGGGAGGCGCTGCCCATGCGTGGTCCTCACGGCCCTTCGTGTGCCCCGGCCGCGCAGGGCCGGCCGGCGGGCGGTCCTGTGCGGCCGGAGCGGTTCCGGTCGGCCCGCGCGGGCGGGCCGGGGGGCCGACGGTGCTCGGGCGAGCGGTCGGCAGGGACTTTAGCGGCGAACCTGGGGCGGCGGCGCGGTGCCGCCGGCCGGGGCACGGTGGACGAGCGCCCCGCGCACCGCCCCGTGGATCCGGACGGGACCTGCCGGCTGCCGGACCGCGATCGGCCGGCAGTGTGGTGCCGCCGCTGAGCGGCGCAGCGCCGAGTCGGGAAGCGGCCGTCGAACCCGGCGACGGCGCACGACAGGACTTCGGGACGACGGGCGCCATCGTGCGGGAGATCGGCCGGTCGGCCGCCCCGACACGGTGACGTCCTTGCGGGACGCGCGCACCGCGTCGGTCGGGCATCCGGCGCCGTCACCCGGAAAGCACCGTGCACGTGTGCTCCACCTCGGGCGGCGCCGCGAAGTGGGGACCCGCCAGGGCCCGCCACCGGCGGAAGCCGTCGGAGGCGCGGAACGTCACGGTGTGGTGCTCCACGCTCTCCCAGCACACGACGAGGCGGTAGCGCCGTGGATGCTCCACGACGCGGTGCAGTGCGACCCCATGGCAGCCCGCCGCGTCGAGGAATACCGGGAGGGCCTCGGCAACCGCCTGCTCGAACGCCTCCTCGCTGCCCGGCCGGACATCGATCCGGGCGACCTCCGTGATCACGGCTGTCCTCCCGCCCCGGTCTCCGGCTCGGCGGGGTGCGCGTGTTCGGCGTCGACGCGGGCGGTGGCCCCCGTCGCCACGATGGTCCGGGTCGCGTCCACCGAGGCATACGTCCACAGGATTCGCATCGGGGCGGTCGTCGAGGCGTTGCGGAAGCGGTGCGGCGTACCGGCGGCGACGTAGGTGGTGTCGTACGGGGACAGCCGGTGCTCGGTGCCGTCGATCTCCACCACCGCGTCACCCTCGAGGACGACCACGCTCTCCGCGCAGTCGTGGGTGTGCGGGGGGATCCCCGTGCCGGGTCCGAACAGGGTGATGCCGTTCAGGAAGACCTGCGCGCCGACCGCCCGGGTGACCAGGGGGGTGGTGCTGACCCCGCCGCCGCGCTGGAAGGCCGGCAGATCGGCGGGGCGCAGGACGGCCGGCGGGAAGGAACCGCACGGTGCGGCGGATGCGTGGTCCGCGGGGGAGGCGGACGGGGGTGTGGTGTTCATCGGGGGTTGGCTCCGTTCGGCGCGGGCCGGTCCGCCGTGGCGGGGCCGATCCAGACGGTCTTGACGTTGACGAACTCGCGGATGCCCTCAAGGCCCAGCTCACGGCCGTAGCCGGACTTCTTGATGCCGCCGAAGGGCAGTCGCGCATCGGAGGCGACCATGCCGTTCACGAAGACGGCACCCGCGTCCAGCCGGCCCACGACGGTGCGGGCCCGCACCAGGTCCTCGGTCCACAGGGTGGCGGCGAGCCCGTACTCCGTGCGGTTGGCCATGGTGATGGCCTCCTCGGCGTCCCGCACCCGGGTGACAGCGGCGAGGGGGCCGAAGGTCTCCTCGTCGAAGGCCGGCATGCCCGGTGTGACGTGGTCGAGCACGGTCGGTGGGTAGAACCAGCCGGGACCGGAGGCGGGTTCGCCGCCCAGTTCGAGTTCCGCGCCCGCGGCGATGCTGCGCAGGACCTGGCCGTGGAGGGTGTCGCGCAGGTCGGAGCGGGCCAGCGGCCCGATCGTGGTACGGCGCTCCGCCGGATGCCCGACGACCAGCGCCGCAGCGCCCTTGGTGAACGCGGCGACGAACTCCTCGGCGACGGACTCCTCGACGATGAACCGCTTGGCGTTGACGCAGCTCTGGCCGGCGTTGACGAAGCGGGAGGCGACGGCTGTGGCGGCCGCCCGTTCCACGTCCGCGTCGGCGAGCACCACGAACGGGTCCGAACCCCCGAGTTCCAGAACCTGCTTCTTGAGGGCGGCGGCCGCCCGGGAGGCGACGGCGGCACCGGCCCGGGGTGAGCCGGTCAGGCTGACCGCGGCGATGCGCGGGTCGGCGATGACGTCCGCCACCCGCTCGACCTCGATCAGCAGGGTGCCGCACAGCCC
This sequence comes from Streptomyces sp. NPDC029138, assembly GCF_055564375.1. Classification (NCBI taxonomy): domain Bacteria; kingdom Bacillati; phylum Actinomycetota; class Actinomycetes; order Kitasatosporales; family Streptomycetaceae; genus Streptomyces; species Streptomyces sp. NPDC029138. The sequence goes on along the minus strand of NZ_JBVHWM010000077.1, from coordinate 41,050 downwards.
CTCGGGAGCTCCGGCCTCCCGGACCGCCCGTAGGACGGCCAGGGCGCACTGCGGCACATTGTCGGCGGGCTTGAGCACCACCGCGTTGCCGGCGGCGAGGGCCGGTGCGGCACAGCGGACGAACTGCCAGAACGGGTAGTTCCACGGCATCACGGCCAGCACCACGCCCAGCGGCTCGTACACCACGGCGCTCTCGGCCGCGTCGGAGTGCACGGGCCGGTCGGCGAGCTGGGCGGGGGCGTGTTCGGCGTAGTAGGCGCAGGTGGCCGCGCACTTGTCGATCTCGGCCTCCGCCTCGCCGATCGGTTTGCCCATTTCCGCGGTGATGAGCCGGGCGAAGCCGTCCCTGCCCTCGCGCAGCACGTCGGCCAGCCGCCGCAGCAGGGACGTGCGCTCCGTGACGGTGCGGCGGCGCCAGGCGGCCTGGGCCGCGACGGCCCCGGTCAGCACCGCGTCCACCTCCCTGTCCGACGCGGGGGTGAAGCGGGCGAGTTCGACGCCCGTGGCCGGGTCGATCGAGGCGATCACGAGGCGGCCTCCACGGTGTTCTCGACGGCTTTGCGTACGGCGGTCGCGAAGGCGGCGGTGCCCAGGCCGCCGCCGATGTCGCGGGTGCGGGTGGCGGGGTCGTCCAGGACGGTGTCGACCGCGGCGCCGATCAGGGCGGCGGCGCGGCGGAGCCGGTCGTCGCCGTCCCGGTGGCCGCGCCAGTCCAGCAGCAGGGCGGCGGAGAGGATCAGGGACGTGGGGTTGGCGACGCCCTGGCCGGCGATGTCGGGGGCGGAGCCGTGCTGGGCCTGGGCGACGCAGATGGTGTCGCCCGCGTTGACGGATCCGCCCAGGCCCAGGCTGCCGGACAGCTCCGAGGCCTCGTCCGAGAGGATGTCGCCGAACATGTTGGTCGTGACGACGACGTCGAACCGCTCGGGGCTGCGGATCAGCAGCGCGGCGGTCGCGTCCACGATGAGTTCCTCGAGTTCGACGTCGGGGAAGTCCGCCGCGACCCTGCGCACCTCGCGCAGGAACAGCCCGTCGGAGAGCTTGAGCACGTTGGCCTTGTGGACGGCCGTGACCTTCCTGCGGCGGCCCCGGGCCAGTTCGAAGGCGGTCCGGGCGACCCTCGCGCAGGCCCGGGCACTGATCTTGCGCACCGACAGGGCGAGGTCCGCGTCCGGCATGAACTCACCGCTGCCCGCGTGCATGTTGCGGTCGGAGTAGAAGCCCTCGGTGTTCTCCCGGACGATGACGAGGTCCATGGGGGTCCGCAGGATGCTCAGTCCGGGGCGCGAGCGGCAGGGGCGGACGTTCGCGTACAGCTGGAAAGTGGTGCGCAGTTCGGCCGACGGGTTGATCCCGCCCTCGGCGCGCCCGGGGTACTCGTAGTGCGAGACGGGCCCGAGCAGGACGCCGTCCACCTCGGGAACGCGCTCGAGCACGGTGTCGGGGAGCGTGGTGCCGCAGGCCGTCAGGGCGGCGAGCCCGATGTCGCGGGTCTCGTAGTCCAGGCCGAGGCCGAGCCGTCGATCGACGCCGTCGAGCACGTCGAGTGTCGCCCCGGTGATCTCGGGGCCTATGCCGTCACCGGGCAGGACCAGGATCTTCACGGACTGCCTTTCCTCGAAGGGGTTATGACGTGCCGTCAGGTCGGCAGGGGGATGGCGGGCGCGGTGTGCTCCGCACCGCCGCTGTAGTGGCCACTACGATCTGGTCGACTGGTTGATACATATGCTACAGATAGGGGTCGTGGCAACCCGCGGTGAAAGGGAAACCGTTGAAGACATCACAGCCCGCCACGGCGGGCGCCCGGATCCTGCACCCGACCGAGTTCTTCCACTCCGGCGTGACGGCGTTCTTCGCCTCCCAGAGTGATCAGCGCTTCTCGTACTGCCTGTACGTGCCGACCGCCCATCAACGGGCGACCGAGCCGCTGCCCCTCGTCGTGGTGGTGCACGGCACCAACCGCACGGCGGAGCGCTACCGCACGATGTTCCGGGAGTTCGCCGAGGAGCACGACTGCGTCGTGCTCGCGCCGCTCTTCCCGGCGGGCGTCGCCGACCCGGGCGACCTGCACGGCTACAAGCGGCTGCTGCACCAGGGGATCCGCTACGACGAGGTGCTGCTGGACATCGTCGAGCAGATCGGCCGGCGCTACACCGTCGCCACCGAGCGGTTCCTGATGCACGGCTTCTCCGGCGGCGGGCAGTTCGCGCACCGGTTCGCGTATCTGCACGCCGAGCGGCTCACCGCCCTGTCCGTCGGCGCCCCGGGCCGGATCACCCGCATCGACCCGGACGTGCCGTGGTGGCTCGGCACCGCGGACGTGGCCGAGCGGTTCGGCCGGGAGATCGACCTCGACGTCCTGCACACGGTACCCGTGCAGATGCTCGTCGGCGACGCCGACACGGAGACCTGGGAGATCGCCGAACCCGGCCTGGACGCCGGGGGAGACACCCGCGTCGAGCGCATGACGTCCCTGCGCGACAACTGGGAGCGCCACGGTGTTCGTGTGCGCTTCGAGCTGATACCCGGGATGGGCCACAGCGGTTCGGCGGCTCTTCCCCACGTTCAGCGGTTCTTCGCCGACGTGCTGACGGGCGGCAGGGCCTGAGCGCGTCGTCAGGCGAACGCCCCGCCGTTGCCCAGCACACGCTCGGCGAAGCGCCGGCCGATGGTCAGGTAGCCCGCGGCGTTCGGGTGGACGCCGTCCGGCATGTCCGCCGCGTCCCTCGGCCCCAGCAGCTCGCGCCCGTCGAGGTAGTGCAGGCGGGGATCGCTGCGGCGGCGACCGAGCACGATGCGCTCCAGCGCCTCGCGGACCACGGGCAGGGTCAGCGGGGCGAGCGAGGCCTCTCCGGTGTCGCCCAGTTCCTGCCCGGCATCTCCCGGTTCCTCCTCAGGATCACCTGGTCCCTTCCCGGGGCCACCCGTCTCGGCGGCCCGTCGGCCGTGGCCGGTGCCCGCCGGGCCCGCGCCCGTGCCCGGCGGCGTGGCGCCGGCTGCGTCGGCGGACTCCAGGCGCGGGCAGAACACCGGTGACACCACCAGCAGAGGGATGTCCGGATGGCCCTCTCGCACGGTGTCGAGGAAGCCGTGCACGGCGGGCACGAAGGTGCGCGGTTTCAGCGCCGACTTGAGCACCGGGTTGATCCCCAGCTTCAGGCTGATCAGATCGGCCGGCAGGTCCCTGATCGTCCGGGCGACGAAGGGATCCAGCATCCCGTTGCCCGCCATGCCCAGGTTCACCGGGTCCAGCGAGCCCAGCGCCGCCGCCACCGCCGGCCAGGTCCCGGTGGGCCCGTCGGCCTGGGTGCAGTGACTGATCGAACTGCCGTGGTGCACCCAGCGGCGCCTACCGGACGGCGCGGGCGGCGTCACCTCCGCGTCGGCACGCAGGGCGAGCAACTCGCACGGGGCCTGCTGGGGAAGCCACAGTTCGACCTCCTTCACGCCCGCGGGCAGGGCCCGGAACCGGACCGTGCCCGGCTCGCCGGCGACCTCCCGCGGACAGGCCCGCGCATGGGCCAGCCGCAGCACCCGGCCCACGGGCGCGACCGCCCGCGCCGTGAGCCGGCCGTCCACCACCAGGTCGAGCACCCCGGCGGACGTGGGTGCGGCCGTGCCGTCGAAGTGCCGCACGGTGGTGAGCAGATCGAGTTCGAGGGTCCGGGCCGCGGTGCGGAAGGCCAGCCGCACGCCGGACGGCATCGCCGCCACGAAGTCCATGAACGCGTCGGGATACTGCTCGCGCGTCCACGCCGGCAGGCGCCGGGGCAGCAGTCCGCCGCCGGGGCGCCGCTCCAGATCGAGCGCGCCGCGGAAGAGGACCGGGCCGTCGGCCAGGGCGATCTCATGCATGGGCCATGCCTCCGGTTCTGCCGGCGCCGGGCGACGACGGCTTCGGGCGTCCGCCGCCGTCACACCGCCCGCGGCACCGGTCCTGCCGGGGACCGGCAGCGGTCCGCCGGCAGTGCCCGGCAGCGGCAGGCCCCCCTATGCGGGCGGACAGGCGGCGGGGGAGCGGTGAGCGCTGTGTCCGGTGCGCGACGCACCGTACCGCGAGGTGGCGGTGGCCGGACGGCGGCCCTCAGCGCCGGGCCGCCGCCTTCCGGTTCAGAGCCTGATCGGGCCGGCGTCCACGAGCAGGGCGGGCGCGACGACGCTCTCCATGAACACCGCTTCGCCGCGCTCGCGGCGACTGCCCACGGCCAGGACGGCGTCGAGGACCTCGTCCATGCGGAAGGTGAGGCGCACCGACGGCTGCCAGGCGACCGGCACACCGTCGCGGATCCAGTACGTCGCGTCCCGCGTCGTGCCCGTGACGAGGGTGTCCTTGGGGTGCAGGATGCGCAGATAGTCGAGACGGCTGATCACCAGGCCCTCGTCGCAGAGGCCGGCCAGCTCCTGCTCGGTGTGGTCGCCGCCGTCCAGCAGGAGATGGGAGGGCGAGGGGTCGGCGCCGAAGCGCCAGCCCGCCGGCACCGCGTGGCCGGTGGACACGCCGCCGGTCACGGCCGCGTGCCCGAGGTCCGACACGACCCCGGTGAGCACGCCGTTCTCGATCAGCCGGGTGGCCCGGCGCGGCGTGCCCTCCGGGTCGAAGCCGCTGGCGAGGCCCGCGGGGTCGGTGCCGTCGTCGGTGAGGGTGATCAGTTCGCTGGTGACCCTGGCGCCCATGCGGCCGGCCACGGCGGTACGGCCCTCGGCGTATCCGGCGGCCCCCAGAGCCACGTAGCCGTAGGTCGCGAGCAGGGTGATCACGGCCTGGGGCCTGAGCAGGACCCGGAACGTGCCCTGCACGGGCTCCCGTTCGGGCAGGTCCGCCAGGTCGTCCAGAAGCCGGTGGGCGACGTCGCCGGGGTCGATGCGGGCGGCGTCCCGGTGGACGAGGCGGATGCTCGAGGATCTGCCGTCGCGTTCGGCGATCGCCTGCAGGGACGCCTTGGTGAGGGTCTCCTCGCGGTAGAGGCCGTCGTGATCGGCGACCACCCGGTGCACGACGTCGTGCCGGATGGAGCCGCCGAGCAGGGCGGCGCCGGCCAGACCGTCCTTGACCGTGCTGAACCAGGCGTGGCGTTCGGCGGGGCCGGCGCCGAGTGTGGAGACGCCCACTTCGGGCCGGGCGGCGGGGACGGAACCGGGCCTGGCCCGCCGTGCGCCGGACGCGGCCGGCAGCAGGGCGAGTGCGGCGTCGAGTTGGGCGGCCAGGGCTCTGACCGCACCGGGGTCGAGGGTCTCCAGGGTGCCCAGGGCGGTCCTGCCCCGCCGGGTGAGCCGTACGCGCACCCGCAGGCGTTCCTCGCTGTGCTGCGCGGTGATCCGGGACCGGGCGTAGCGGAGCAGGCCCGTGCGTTCCTGGGCGAGGTCGAGGTGGGTGCCCCGGCCCAGGATGTCGAGCGCGGTGCGGACGTCGCGGGGATCGATGCTCATGGGGTGCCTATCTGGACGTCGCGGAAGCGGGCGGGGACCGTGCCGTGCCCGATGTGGGCGACCTGGAGGGGCTCGCCCTTGTTGCACGAGGGGATGCCGTGGACCTGGAACTCGTCCTGGTTGCCGAGGGAGTCGCAGCCGGCCCAGAACCGTGGTGTGACACCGGAGTAGGTGCAGTTCTTCAGCAGGCGTCCGAGCCGCCCGTCGCGGATCTCCCACCCGGCCTCCGCGCCGAGCCGGAAGGACAGGCGCTGGTCGTCGATGGAGACGCTCTTGGTCATGTCCATCAGGACGCCGCGCTTGGTGGTGGCGATCATCTCGGCGAGCGAGGAGTCACCCGGTTCCAGGCAGAGGTTGGTCATCCGGACCAGCGGGATGCGCTGCCAGCCGTCGGCCCGGGCGGCACCCGAGGACTCCTGACCGAGGGCGGCGGCCGACTCGCGGCCGGAGAGGTAGCCGGTGAAGATGCCGTCCCTGACGAGTTCGGTGCGCTGGGCCGCGACGCCCTCGTCGTCGAACGCGTAACTGCCCAGTGCCCCGGGGATGGTGGCGTCGGCGTGGACGGAGACGAGGGGGGAGCCGAAGGGGAAGGTGCCACGGCGGTCGGGTGAGGCGTAGGTGCCGCCGGCCAGGCTCACCTCGGAGCCGAGCGCGCGGTCGGCCTCCATGGGATGGCCCGCGCACTCGTGCAGCACCATGGCGAGCTGGGCGCCGGTGACGACCAGGGCCGTGGTCTCGTCGGGGCACTGGGGCGCCGACAGCAGGGCGACGGCTTCCGCTCCGACCCGCGCGGCCTCCTCGACCAGCCGCAGGGCGGGGATGTGCTCGTAACCGGCGGTGGCGAAGTGGCCGCGCTGTCCGCGGATGGAACGGGGCACCGCCTGGGGGAACGAGCGGCGCTGGACGTCGTCGCCGTCGGACGCGACCACCATCAGCCCGCCGCCGCTCTCGGTGATGGTCTGCTCGATCAGCGCGCCCTCGGTGTTGGCGAAGACCTTGTCGTCGCGGAAGAAGTCCATCGACGCCTCGATCTGCCGGACCAGCGGCCCGGCGGTGCCGGCCTCGGTGACCGCCGCGTCCAGCAGGTCGAGTTTGGTGGAGAGCGACACCGTGAACGGGTCGACGACCATCGGCGAGGACCATCGCGCCCGGGTGGTGACCGGCTGGCCGAGCGGGATCTTGGCCACGCCCCCGCCGCCCGCCGCACGGGCTTGCGCGACGGCTTCGGTGACGGCGGCGCTCAGGCCCCTGTGGTCCAGGCGGTGCGTGGCCGCGAATCCCCAGTGTCCGCCGACGACGACCCGCACACCGACGCCGAGCGAGGTCTCCCGCATGACGTCACCGGGGCCGTTGTGCTCGACGAGGACCAACTCGTGGGTGCGGTCGACGACGCGGACGTCCGCGTAGGCGACGTCCCTGGGCAACAGGCCCAGGACCGTCTCCGCAGTGTCTTTCACAGCGTGTCTTCCCCTTCGGTCGGGGTGCGGCGCCGGCCAGGGCCGGACGGGCACCGGGTAGGGCGTGCGCGAAGGCCTCCAACGGCCGGGCGCGCTCTAGAAGGTAGCGTTCGCTACAGACATTGACAATGAGTGTTGTAGACGCTTCAGGGAGTTCTGATGGATTTCACTACATCTATTGACTGTCCTTGTAGTGGTTACTACGTTTCCACCACCCGGCGGGGCCGGTTCCCGGTGGAGCCCGCCCGTCCCCCACCGAGCCGGTAGACAGCGCCCTCACTCGCCCCAGGAAGTTCTCATGTCCGAGCAACTCCTCTTCATCGACCTGACGAGTGCCGATCCCCGGGAGCGCGGCCGGCAGTACGGCTCCGCCGCACGCGAACTGATAGCACGCTCCGTCGACTTCTACGCGGAACTGTTCCAGCGCACCGCGCGACTGCGATGGGAGGAGGCCACCGCCCGGGCCCGTGCCTGGGTACCCCTCGTCGACGACTACCTGCCCGGCATCCTCGACGAGATCCGCGGCATCGCCGAGGGCGCCGAACGGGACTTCGAGGAGATCCTCGCCCTCAACGCCCGGTTCGAACTCAGCCAGTCCAACCCCTTCGACGACAAGGCCGACGAGGGCTGCACGTCCTTCGCGCTGCTGGCCCAGGCCAACGGGCTCGGCCATGTGCTGTGCGGTCAGAACTGGGACTGGCGCGAGCGGGTCGCCGACACCGTCGTCGTGCTGCGCGTCCAGCAGCCCGGCCGGCCGACGTTCATCTGCCAGACCGAGGCCGGCCAGGTCGGCCGACACGGCGCCAACTCCGCCGGCCTCGCCCTCAACGCCAACGGCCTGGGCGGTGGCTTCGAGACCGGGCTCAGCGTGCCCGGTACCTTCGTCCGCCGCAAGATCCTGGAGTCATGGGACGTGTACGACGCGCTGCGGGCCGCGTTCCAGGTCACCCAGTCCGCCCCCAGCAACCTCCTCATCACCCACCGCGACGGCTTCGCGATCGACCTGGAGACCACGCCGGGCCGGCACGGCTGGATGTACCCCACCGACGGACTCCTGGTCCACGGCAACCACTTCCAGGCCTTCGTCCCGCCCCAGATCGAGGGGACGTACCGGCCCTTCTCCGTCGACTCCCTCTTCCGCGTCCCCCGCGTCACCGACGGCCTGCGCGCCGCCCGGACCATCACCTCCGGCTCCGCGCTGCGGGCCCACGTGCGTGAAGTGATGAGCGACCACTTCGCACATCCCAACGGGGTGTGTCAGCATGCCGATCCACGTCGCCACGAGGCCGACCGCTACCAGTCGGTGGTCTCCAGCCTGGTGGACCTCAGCACCGGCGAGTACCTGCTGACCGCGGGACCGCCGTGCGAGAACGCGTACGTGCAGGCGCCCTGGAACCTGTACGACGGCCCCGCGGCACCCACCCGCCCGGCGTGGGGCGACTCGTCATCCCCCGCTCCGCACGCAGCCGCCCACACGGGCTGACCGCCCGGCGACCGGCACCCGCATCCCCTCGTCCCCGTCCCTCACCCCTGGAGCCTCGATGCCCCGCGCCCTCAGCCCGCGTCCGCCGAGACGGTCCACCGGCCTCCTCGGCGCCGCCGTCCTCTCCCTCGCCGTGTTCACCGCAGGCTGCGGCGGCACCGCCGGGTCCGTCGCCAAGGACGACGGCAGCGCCGGTGGCGGCAAGCAGGCCGCCCGTCCCGAGGCCCGGCCGAACAGCGCCAGCTGCGGCAAGGACTCCCGCACCATCAAGCACGACCTGGGCACCACCACGGTGACCGGCAAACCCAAGCGCGTCGTCGCCCTCGAATTCTCCTTCGTGGACGCGCTGGTGAACGCCGGCGTCAAGCCCGTGGGCATAGCCGACGACGGAAAGCCCGAGCGCATCCTCAAGCCGCTGCGCGACGCCGTCGGCCACTACACCTCGGTAGGCCTGCGGCAGTCCCCGAACCTCCAGGTCATCAAGTCCCTCAAACCCGACCTCATCATCGCCGACAGCCAGCGCGACGCCGCGGTCTACGCACAGCTGCGGAAGATCGCGCCCACGGTCGCCCTGGCCAGCAACGCCGCCGACTACGACCGTGTGATGAACAGCGAGGTGGTGGTCGGCGAGGCGGTGGACGAGTGCGACCGGATGACGGCAGCCCTCGCCGAGCACCGCAAGACCATGGCCGCCCTCAAGGCCCGGGTTCCCAGCGGTGACAAGCGCAGGATCGTCTTCGCCATCACCTACGACAAGGGTGTCAGCGCCCAGACCCAGCGGGCCTTCGCCCCCACCGTGCTGCGCGGCCTGGGACTGACGACCGTGCCCTCCACCGACGGACAGGACGCCACCCTGAGCATGACCCTGGAGTCCATGGTCACCACCGCTCCCGACGTCCTGTTCATGGCCCGCAACACCCCCAGGACCCTCAGCGACCAGTGGCAGTCCAGCGAGTTGTGGAAGCGCATCCCGGCCGTGAAGAACAAGGCCACCTACGTGGTCGACGGCAGCGTCTGGTCCAAGGGCCGGGGCACCCTCGCCGCCGAGACGATCGCCCGTGAGGCGATCGAGAAGCTCTTCCCCGCCTCATGAGCGCCCCGGCAGCCGCAGTGAAGTCGCCCCTGGCCGGTCCGGCCGGCCGGGGGCGGGACCCACGGGTCGTCCTCGTGGCCGTCGCGGTCGCCGGCGTGGGCCTGCTGGCCGTCGGCATGCTGTGGGCCCTCTCCCTCGGCAGTGAACGGATCGGCTGGTCCTCGGTCGCGCACGCGTGGTTCTCGGCGGACTCCCCGGCCGAGCAGATCGTACGGACCATCCGGATGCCGAGGGTGCTGCTCGCGGCCCTGGTCGGCGCCAACCTCGCCGTCTCCGGCGCGGTGATGCAGGCGATCACGGCCAACCCGATCGCGTCACCCGACATCATGGGCGTCAACGCCGGCGCCGCCGTGGTCGTCGTGGCGGCCATCACCGTCGTGCCGTCGATGGCCGGCGCCCCCTCCATCCTCCTCGCCTTCGGCGGCGCGGCGGCGGCGGGCATCACGGTGATGGTCCTGGCGGGCATGGGGACGGGCAAGGTCAGCCCGGTCCGGCTCGCCCTGGCCGGAGTGACCGCCAGCAGTCTGCTCGTCTCCCTCACCCAGGTACTGGTCATCTTCCACGAGAACGACACGCAGTCCGTGCTGTTCTGGCTCGTCGGCGGCGTCAACTTCGCCCAGTGGCACGACCTCACCACCGCCCTGCCCTGGACGGCCGCCGGGCTGCTGGTCGCCATGGCGCTGGCCAAGTCGCTCAACATCCTCGCCCTGGGCGAGGACATGGCCCGCGGCCTGGGCCAGCACGTGGAACGCACCCGGGCGCTGGGCGCCGCCGTGGTCATCGTGCTGTGCGGCGCCTCGGTCGCCGTGGCCGGCCCCATCGCCTTCATCGGGCTGATCGCACCGCACATCACACGCAGACTCGTCGGCTCCAACCACCTGCGGGTCCTGCCCGTGGCGATGCTGGTCGGAGCCGTCCTCACCGTCTACGCCGACATCGGCTCCCGCTACGTGAACCCACCCTTCGAGGTACCCACCGGCGTGGTGACGGCTCTCGTCGGGGCACCGATCTTCATCTATCTCGCCCGACGGCAGAAAGTCACGCGATGACCGTCAACGTAGCCGTGGGACGACCCGTGCGCCGCACCGTCGTCGCGGCCCGCAGACCCTGGATCCTGGTCGGCTCGCTCCTGGTGCTGGCCCTTGCCGGCAGCTTCGTCAGCCTCACGATCGGGGCCACGCCGATCCCGTTCGCCGACGTCCTCACCGCACTGGCCGGGCGGCGCAGCAGCGACGCCGCCGAGGTCGTCCTCGACTTCCAGCTGCCGCGGGTGCTGCTGTGCTGGGTGGTCGGCATCGGCCTTGCCGTGTCCGGCGGGGTGATGCAGGGAGTGATCCGCAACCCGCTGGCCGCGCCCGACATCGTGGGCGTCACCAAGGGCGCCGGCTTCGCGGGCATGCTGCTCGTGCTGACCCTGCCGACCGCGTCCGTCGCCCTGGTGCCGCCCGCGGCCTTCGCCGGGGGACTGGTCGGAGCCGGACTGGTGTACGTCTTCGCCTACCGGCGCGGGGTCTCCCCGGTCCGGCTCGCGCTGGTGGGCATCGCCGTCAGCGCCACCTTCGAGGCGGGCATCCGGTACCTGCTGGTCAAGTACCCGCTGGACGTCAACGCGTCCCTGATCTGGCTCACCGGCAGCCTCTTCGGACGGTCGATGGAGACCGTGTGGATGGCGCTGCCGTGGATCGCCGTGCTCGTACCGGTGGTGCTGATGCTGGCGCGACGGCTGGATGTGCTGGGACTCGGCGACGACCTGGCGACAGGGCTCGGCGAACCCGTCGAGCGCACCCGCCGCCACCTGCTGCTGCTCGCCGTGGCCCTCGCCAGCGTATGCGTCGCCGTCGCCGGGACCATCGCGTTCGTCGGTCTGATCGCACCTCACATCGCCCGCCGCCTGGTCGGAGGCCGGCACCTGGTGCTGCTGTCGGCGGCGGCCATGACCGGCGTGCTCCTGATGCTGCTCGCGGACACCGTGGGCCGCGGCATCGCCCCGCCCCTGGAGATACCCGCGGGCGTGGTCACCGCCGTCATCGGCGGACCGTACTTCCTCTATCTGCTGGTCAAGCTGGGCAAGTAGGAGCGACCGATGAGACTGCAGGCGCACAACGTCCAACTCGCCTACGACACCCGCGTGATCGCCGAGGATCTCTGCCTGGCCGTTCCGGACGGCAAGGTGAGCGTCCTGATCGGGCCCAACGGCTGCGGCAAGAGCACGGCGCTGCGGGCACTCGCCCGGCTGCTGCCGCCGCGCGCCGGCCAGGTGGTGCTGGACGGCAAGTCCATTCAGAAGACCCCGACCCGCGAGGTGGCCCGGCTGCTGGCCATCCTGCCCCAGGTGCTCACCGCGCCCGAGGGCATCACCATCGAGGACCTGGTGGCGTTCGGACGTCATCCGCACCGCTCGTCGCTCAAGGTCCCCTCGGAGGCCGACCGTGAGGCCGTCGAGTGGGCCATGGAGGTCACCGGGGTCGCCGACATGCGGCACGCCCATGTGGACCAGCTCTCCGGCGGCCAGCGGCAGCGGGTGTGGATCGCCCTGTGCCTGGCCCAGGAGACCGGCATCATCCTGCTGGACGAACCCACCACCTACCTCGACGTCGCCTACCAGCTCGAGGTGCTGGACCTGCTCGCGGACCTCAACCGGGACCACGGCACGACGATCGCGATGGTCCTGCACGACTTCAACATGGCCGCGGAGTACGCCGACCACATCTTCGTGATGCACTCCGGCGCGCTCGTCGCCGAGGGCACCCCCGTGGACGTCCTCACCCCCGAACTCATCCAGCGGGTCTTCGGGGTGGAGTCACGGGTCGTCGACCACCCCGTCAGCGGCAAGCCGCTGTGCATCCCCGTGCGCCAGGACCGGACCACCCGCCCCGCACCGGGCCGGCGCGGCACCCGCGCGATGGCGGCCGGCACCGCCTGAGCGTCCGCCGCACACCGGTACCCGCGCGCTACGACATGCCGGTGGCGCCTCCTCCACGGGGGCCGCACGCGCCGCTCCCGCGGTTCCCCCTGCCCTCTTCCGCCTCCGCCCTTGCTCTCGCACGCCCGCGCACCACGAGAACGGAATCCCCGCATATGTCATTGACCGTCGACAGCCGCCTGCCCGAACTGCACCACGCCCACCGGGACGTGACGGGCGGCTGGCTGCGCCCCGCCACCTTCGGCGTGATGGACGGCCTCGTCTCCAACTTCTCCCTCGTCGCCGGCGTCGTCGGCGGCGGCGCCCCGGCCCACACCGTGATCCTCACGGGCCTGGCCGGACTGGTCGCGGGCGCCTGCTCCATGGCCACCGGCGAGTACACCTCCGTCTCCTCCCAGCGTGACCTGGCCCATGACGAGATAGCGACCGAACGACGCGAACTCGAGACCAATCCCGAAGAGGAGCTGCGCGAACTGACCCTGATCTACGAGGACAAGGGACTGCGTCCGGAACTGGCCGCCGAGGTCGCGCGCGAGATCACCGCCCAGCCCGAGGTGGCCTGGCGCGTGCACGTGCGCGAGGAACTCGGCATCGACCCCGACGACCTGCCCTCGCCCTGGACGGCGGCCGCCTCGTCGTTCGCGGCCTTCGCGGTCGGCGCCCTCGTGCCGCTGCTGCCGTTCTTCCTCGGCGCCGTCGGTATTCTCCCGGCGCTCGTCGTCAGTGCCCTGGCACTCGTCGTGACCGGCGGCGGCATAGCCCGGCTGACGGCACGTCCGATGTGGTTCGGCGGGCGCCGGCAGCTGCTGCTCGGCGGCCTGTCCGCGGCGGTGACCTACGGCGTCGGTCTGCTGGTCGGGACGAGCGTCTCATGACCGGGCCGATCGCTCACGGCAGTGGCGGTGTGACCGGGGCGGCGCCTGCCCTGCGTACCGTCGCCCTGGTCAAGCAGGTACCGCGCGAGGGCGGTTCGGGAGATCTCGGCCCCGACGGCCGGCTGCGGCGCACCGCCGGGGACGCGGAGATGAACCCCTGGTGCCGGCGCGCCGTGGCCCAGGCCGTCCGGCTCGCCGCCGGACCGGGCGGCCACAGCTCCGTCGTCACCATGGGGCCCTCCCGCGCCGTGCACGTCCTGCGCGAGGCCCTCGCCTGCGGCGCCGACGAGGCGCTGCACCTGACGGATCCCGCCTGGGCCGGCGCCGACTGCCTGGTGACGGCCCGGGTGCTGGCCGCCGCCGTCGACGCCCACACCGGCGCCGATGTGATCCTCGTAGGACGCAGTTCCGTCGACGGCAACACCGCCGCCGTCGGACCCATGGTGGCCGAGCTGCTCGGACTGCCCTTCGTCGGGGCGGCCCTGGAGATCGACGTGGCCGAGGAGGACGGCGTCCGCGTGCTGCGCACCACGCTGCAGTCCGACGAAGGGCTGCGCGGCGTGCAGGTGGCCCTGCCCGCCGTGGTCGCCGTCGCCGAGCGCTCGTGCCAGCCGGCCAAGGCAGCCGCCGACACCTGGCCCGGCACCGACCGCGTCCGCACCCTGACCAGAGCCGACCTCGGGCACGCCGGCCCCGTGCGCAGCCCCACCCGGGTGACCGGGTCGCGCCGGCAGGCGCGGTCGCGCACACCGGTGCTGTTGTCCGGCACCCTCGAGGAGCAGGTGGAGCGCGCGCTCGACCTGTGGCGGTCCCGGACGGGCCCGTCCGCCGCGGACGCCCGTCCCTCCCCGGCCGTGCCACCGCGCCGCCACGTCGGTGCGTCCTGCCGGGTCCTGGCCCTGACCGGGCCCGCGGAGACCGCCGAACCACGGGCCCTGCTCGGCGAGGCCGCCGCCATCGCCGCACACCTCGGCGCCCAGGTGACCGCCGTCGTCCAGCCGGGCACGGACACCGGCGCGTTCGCGTCGTGGGGTGCCGACGAACTCCTGGTGCTCAACGGGGACGCGGCACGGCCGGTGGCGGCCGTGCTGCACGACTGGATCACCGCCCATGGCCGGCCACTGGCCCTGCTGGGCGCAGCACGCTCGTGGGAACGCGAGGTGCTCGGCCGGCTCGCCGCACGCCTCGACAGCGGCCTGATGTCCGACCTCGTCGCCGTGGAACCCCGAACCGACGGCACCGGCGCTCCCCGCCTGGTCGGCACCAAGCCGTCCGGCCAGGCCACCCTCGCGGAGATCGACAGTCTCGGACCCGTCCAGATCGCGACGCTGCGCACCGGCAGCCTGCCCCTGCGGACCCCGCGGGCCGTCACCGGAGCGCTGCCCGCGCGGCAGGTCGACGTGCCGCCGGACCCGGCCCTGCAGGCGGGTCCGCTCAAACCGGACGGGGACTACGACGCCCTGGAACGGGCCCGGGCGGTCATCGGCGTGGGCCAGGGGGTGGATCCGCAGCGGTACGCGGAGCTGGAACCGTTGCGGCTGCTGCTGGGTGCGGAGCTGGCCGCCACGCGCAAGGTCACCGACACCGGCCGGCTGCCCCACTCGCGGCAGCTGGGGATCACGGCGCGCGCCATCGCCCCCGAGCTGTACCTGGCGCTGGGCGTCTCCGGCAGCACCCGGCACATGAGCGGTGTGGAGCGCGCGACGACCGTGCTGGCGGTGAACCACGACGCCACCGCGCCGGTCTTCGCGCAGTGCGACATCGGCATCGTCGCCGACTGGGCGGCCGCCGTACGCGCCCTGTGCGCGGCTCTGTACAAGCGTGGGGCGGCGACCGGCGAGCGACCCGCCGAGCCGGGAGACTAGCCTTGCGGCATGGCAACCGACATCCGCACCGAGCCGACCGCCACCGATCCGACGCGGGGCCCCTGGCTGCTGTTGATCTACCGCGTCCCCAACGAGTCGTCGGGGGCGCGCGTCGCGGTGTGGCGGCAGCTGAAGCGGCTGGGCGGTTTCTACGTGCAGCAGGCGGTGTGCGTCCTGCCCGACCGCGGGGACCTGAGGGAGAAGCTGACCCGGGTCCGCGAACGCATCGACGAGCTGGGGGGCTCCAGCGTCTTCCTGACCCTCACCGATGTGGAGGAGGACGCCCGCGTCCAGTTCGTCGAGGGACTGCGCGCCCAGTCGGCGAAGGAGTACGCGGAGATCGTCGAGGAGTGCGAGACGAAGTTCTTCAAGGAGATCGAGTTCGAGCGCTTCCGCGGCAACTACACGTTCGAGGAGGCGGAGGAGATCCGCCAGGACCTCGAGAAACTCAAGCGCTGGCTGGGCAAGGTCGAGTCCCGGGACTGGATGGACGCCGACGGCAAGGAGCTGGCCCGGCAGAAGGTCGCCGAGTGCGAGCGCATGCTGGAGGCGTTCGAGGCGGACGTCTATGAGAGGACCGTCAGCGACGTGGGATGATCCGCCGCCCGGCGAGGGCGGCGGATCACGCGCGGCGCCGTCCGCCCCTGCGGCCGCCCGTGTGGGCCCTGGCCGCCACGTGTGCGTCGAGCAGTTCCCTGAGCTGGTTGCGCTTGTCGAACGTCTCCATCGCGCGCTGCTCGTCGCGTGCCGCCACGGCCAGCGTGAGCGCCTCCAGCACGATGAGGAACATGCTCTGCCCGCCGTACATCTCCGGGCGGCCCGTGGGGGCGGACAGCACGGCGTCGGTCCGCTCCTGCAGCGCTTCGCGCAGCGTGTCGGTCAGCAGGACGATCCGCGCCCCCGTGTCCGCGGCGTGCTGGAGGGTCACCTCCAGCTCGGGCCGGATGCGGTTCTGCGCGATGACGAGGACCACGTCGTCGGGGCCGAGCGGCAGCAGCCGGTCCACCAGCTGGAACCCGGTCTCCGAGGCCGGCCGCGCCCGGTAGCCGAGCCGGTTGAGACGGGTCACCGTGTACTCGACCAGGCTCGCGTCCCCGCCCAGGCCCCACACCAGGGTCTCGTGGGCGCCGGCGACCAGTTCCACCGCGGTGCGGAAGGCCGTCGGGTCCAGCGTGCGCCCCAGTTCGTTGAGCAGCTCCGCCCGTTCGGCGAGCAGGCTGCCCACGACGCCCTCGGGACCCTCGCTGAAGTTGCTGATCGTGTTGTGCAGCAGGTGGGTGGGCGTCAGGAGCGTGCCGAGATGCTCCTGCAGAGTGCGCTTGAGCCCTGGAAGGCCTTCGAAACCAAGGGACTTGGCGGTGCGGACGACGCTCGCGTCACTGGTGCCGGTGGCCGTGGCGATCTCCTCGGCGGAGGAGAACGCCGCCTGCTGGGGATGTTCGCACAGGTAGGTGGCGACCTTGCGCTCGGTGGGCGTGAGCGAGTCGTAACGTGCGGTCACCCGCTCCTGAAGGGTGGGGAGTTTGCGGGCAGCGGCGGTCACGGCTCTCCTCGGCTCGCCGGCGGGCGGTGTGTAGCGGATACTACGCGCCGGGAGCGGTTCACGACAAAGAGCCGACGGCCGGCCCGGGAGTGCGCTCCCGGCCCGGCCGCCGACCCGCGTCGCAGGGGTCACGACGATCCGGGCCGTACGTCGATGATCAGGCTGACGGTGAAGGCGGCCATCAGCAGGACGCCCCCGAGCACGGTCAGTCCGGCGTCTGCGAAAAGGCCGATGGACAGGGCCCCCAGCAGCAGCGCCAGGGCCAGCACCACGGCGACCGCGATCTTCCAGTCGTCGCCGACGACGAAGTCGTACCAGAACCGTCCGAAAGACTTCAGCAGGCTCATCACACGTTCTCCTCGATCGGTCCGGCGGCGGCCGGCGTGCTGGTGCGGGACGTGCGCAGGGCGGCCACGAGGCCTCGGCTCAGCAGGAACCACGCGGCCAGCAGGACGAGGAGGGCCAGATCGCCGCCCGGCCACTCCAGGCTCTCCCGGCCGGCCCGGAAGATGCCGGTCCCCTCCACGACCCAGTAGGTGCCGAAGGACGCGAGCAGTAGCCCGACGCCGTACTTGAGCAGGTTCTCGTCGATCATCGACAGCGGGCGGCGCACGGCGAACGCGATGCCGAGCACGACGACCACGGCGGCCAGGGCACCCACGCTGGCCGCGGGCACGTTGTCCGCGTTCAGCCCGAAGGTGATGACGATGAAGACGACCTCCATGCCCTCGAGGAACACGCCCTTGAAGGACACCATGAAGGAGAACATGTCGAGCCGGCCGGTGTGCTGCCCGGCGGCCTTGGCCGCTTCCACCTCCTCGCGGTAGATGGCGTCCTCGTCGTGGATGGCCTTGCGGCCCGACGAGCGCAGGATCGCCTTCCTCAGCCACTGCATGCCGAATATCAACAGCAGGCCGCCGATGACCAACTGCAGTGCCGCTTCGGGGAACCAGCGCTCGAGTGCGTAGCCGGCGATCGAGGTGACCACGGCGAGCAGGGCCAGGGCGGCGGCCACTCCGGTGAGTGCCGAACGCCAGCTGCGGGTGTAGCCCATCGCCATGACGATCGTCGTCGCTTCGACCATCTCCACGAAGCAGGCGACGAAGGTCGCGGCGATGAGTCCCCAGGTTGCCGCATCCACGGCGGCTCCTCTCTCGGGTGTGTACGAAACAGATGTTGCATAGCTACGCTAGTTTCGTGAAACAGATGTTGTCAATCATTGGGGAGGGTCCCCGAACGGGCCGACACCCCGTCAAGAACGGAAGGAAGTTGCACGGATGGACAACCTCGAGGGCGGACGGAACCGCTTCGGCACCGCGGACGTGCTCACCGTCGGCGGCGAGAGGCACGCGATGCACCGGATCTCCGACATCGCGCCGCCTGACTGGCCGTACACGATCAAGATCCTGTTGGAGAACCTGCTGCGCCACGAGGACCGCGGGGCGGTGACGCCTGATCAGGTCCGGTCACTGCTCGCCTGGGGCTCCCTGGACTCCTTCGCGCGAGCCGTCGACATCCATCCGGCGCGCGCCTTCCTGCACGACACCAACGGCGTGCCGGCCCTCGCGGACCTCGCCGCGCTGCGCACCGCAGTCGCCGAGCGCGGCGGCGATCCCACACGCGTCAACCCGGTCGTACCCGTCGAGCTGACGGTCGACCACTCGGTCGTCGCCGACGTGACGGCGCGGCCGGACGCGGCCGAGCGGAACGCGGCACTGGAGTACGAGCGCAACGCGGAGCGCTTCCGGTTCCTGAAGTGGGGCCGCGGCGCGCTGCGCGACGTCGTGGTGGTACCGCCGGGCACAGGCATCATGCACCAGATCAATCTCGAACACCTGGCGCGCGTGGTCATGGCCCGCGACGGCTGGGCCTTCCCCGACCTCTGCCTCGGCACCGACTCGCACACCACGATGGTCGGCGGCCTGGGCACGCTGGGCTGGGGCGTCGGCGGCATCGAGGCCGAGGCCGCCATGCTCGGCCAGCCCCTGTCCATGCTGATACCGCCTGTGGTGGGCGTACGGCTCGACGACGAACTGCCCGAGGGCGCCACCGCCACGGACCTGGTCCTGACCCTGACCGAACTCCTGCGTCGGCACGGCGTGGTGGGCAAGTTCGTGGAGTTCCACGGCCACGGCGCGGCCCGGCTCTCCCTCGCCGACCGGGCCACCCTCGCCAACATGGCCCCGGAGTACGGCGCGACCTGCGGCTACTTCCCGATCGACGACGAGACCCTGCGTTATCTGCGGTTCACCGGCCGGACCTCCGGGCACGTGGCCCTCGTCGAGGCCTACGCGAAGGAACAGGGGCTGTGGCACCGGCCGGACGCGCCGCCGCGGTACACGGAGACCCTTCGGCTCGACCTCGCCACCGTCGTGCCGTCACTCGCCGGCCCGAGCCGCCCGCAGGACCGTGTGCCGCTGAAGCAGGTGCGTGCCGCGGTGCGCGACACGCTGCGCGAGCGGACGGGCGCCCGGCAACCGGGGAGCGCCACCCCGGCCGCGTCCCACGGCACGCCCGAACAGGTAACGGACGCCGCCGTCGTGATCGCCGCGATCACGTCCTGCACCAACACCGCCAACCCCTCGGTGATGGTCGGCGCGGGACTGCTCGCCCGCAACGCCGTCGTCCGCGGGCTGCGCAGCAAGCCGTGGGTGAAGACCAGCCTGTCGCTCGGTTCCCGCGTCGTCACGGACTATCTGGACGCAGCGGGGCTGACGCCGTACCTGGAGAAACTGGGCTTCCACCTGACCGGCTACGGCTGCATGACGTGCATCGGTGCCTCCGGCCCCCTGGCCGACGGGGTGGCGGAGACGGTGCGCGAGCAGGACCTCACCGTCGCCGCCGTGCTCTCCGGGAACCGCAACTTCGAGGGCCGCATCCATCCCGAGGCGCGCATGAACTTCCTCGCGTCACCGCCCCTCGTCGTGGCCTACGCCCTCACCGGAACGGTCGACACGGACCTGACCAGCGACTCCCTCGGCACCGGCCAGGACGGACGCCCGGTCCTGCTGAGGGACATCTGGCCGAGCGCGGACGAGATACGGGAGGTCATCACCTCCACCGTCAGGCCGGACATGTTCACCCGCGCCTACGCCGACGTGTTCACCGGCGATGCGCGCTGGGAGGCCCTCGACGCGCCGTCGGGCGAGCTCTTCGACTGGCCGGACGACTCCACCTACTTGCGGCGACCGCCGTTCCTGGACGCGGTGGGCGACGAACCCGGTCCGGTCGCGGACATCCGCGGCGCGCGGGTGCTGGCCAGCCTCGGCGACTCCGTGACCACCGACCACCTCTCGCCGGCCGGTGCCATACCGCCGCAGAGCGCGGCCGGGCGTCATCTCGTCGCGCGCGGCACACCGCCCGCCCGGCTCAACACCTACGCCTCACGGCGCGGCAACCACGAGGTGATGGTGCGCGGAGCTCTGGCCAACATCCGGCTGCGCAACCGGCTCGTCCCCGGTACCGAGGGCGGCTTCACCCGCGACTTCACCGCCGGCGGAGCGGTCACCACGATCCACGACGCGGCCGCCGCCTACCGCGCCGCCGGCATCCCGCACATCCTGCTGGCCGGCAAGGAGTACGGAACCGGATCGTCCCGCGACTGGGCTGCCAAGGGCCCTGCGCTGCTCGGGGTGCGAGCCGTCCTCGCCGAGTCCTTCGAGCGCATCCACCGCTCCAACCTGGTGGGGATGGGCATCCTGCCGCTCCAGTTCCTCCCGGGCGACAGCGTCACCGTGCTGGGACTCACCGGGGAGGAGGTGTACGACGTCATCGGCCTCGCGGCGGCGCTCGAGGACGGTGCCGACGGTGGCGCGCCCATCCGCACGGTGCGGGTGCGGGCCGACGGGCGGACCTTCCGGGCCGCCGTGCGCCTGGACACTCCCCGCGAGGTGACCCACTACCGTCACGGGGGCATCCTGCCCCACGTGCTGCGCGGGATCACCACGCGGACCGCTCACGACGGAGCATGAGCGGGGCCCGCCGAGCAGCCCGGCGAAACACGTGCCGACGCGGCACCCTCGGCCACCCGTCGACGCCCTCCGGTCCGGGCGCGGGCAGCAACGGGCCGATCGGCGACCCCGGTTCGGCCGACACGACCCACGACCGTGTCTGTCCGGGTCCTGTGGCTGCCGGCCTGTCCACGGGGCGGCGACATGCCCGGGGCCGCCGGTTGGCACCACGGCCGGCGCAGTCGGATGCCGTATGGACACCGTGCTCCGGCGGACACCGGGCACCGACGGCCGGGAGTACCCCGGTCGCATGCCCGCGGAAGGCCACAGTCGTGCGACCGATGCTCTCGTACCGCGTCCTCAGCAGACTGATCGCCCGTCAGCCGACGACAGCGGTCGCCCCCGGCTCTCGACCACCAGGGCGTTCCCCGGCGGCCGGGGGCCGGCCCGGATCGCCCACCACCCCGCACCCCGCCACGGCCATCGACGCGACCCCGGGCGCGGCCCTCAGGCGGCCGGTGACGCAGCATCCCACCACAGAAAGGCTGGACCGTCATGACGACCGGACCCATGAACGCCGACGCTCCCAGGCGCCGGACCCTCCTGCGGACGGCGGCCGTCGCCGCCGCCGTGCCCGCGGCGACGGCCCTGCAAGGCGGACCGTGGGCGAACTCCGCCCGCGCGGCCGAGTCGGACACGCTGCCGGACTTCGCGCCCGTGCCCGCCGCCTCGGCCGGCCCGGCGCCGAACGCGGACGGCTACTACGTCGGCCGGATCCAGGGCAACCTCTACTGGGTGACCGACACCTACTACCAGGCCATGTTCCTCACCACCGCGGAAGGCGTCGTGCTCGTCGACGCGCCACCCACGATCGGGCGCAACCTCCTGCGCGCCATCGAGGAAGTGACCAGGGCCAACGGCATGCCCGACAAGGTCACCCACCTCGTCTACTCGCACTCCCACGCCGACCACATCGGCGCCTCGGTCATCTTCGGCAAGGACGTGGTGCGCATCGGACACACCGAGACCCGCCGTCTGCTCCGCCTCGACCGCGACCCCAACCGGCCCCTCCCGACGGAGACGTTCGACGACCGCTACGTCCTGAAGGTGGGTGGTGAACGGCTGGAACTCGCCTACCACGGCCCCAACCACTCGCCCGACAACATCTTCATCCATGCCCCGGCACACGAGACCCTCATGGTCGTGGACGTGCTCTACCCGGGCTGGGTACCGTTCAAGAACCTCGCCGTCTCCCAGGACATCCCCGCCTGGGTCAAGGCCCACCAGGTGGCGATGGACTACCCCTGGCAGACGCTGGTCGGCGGCCACCTCGGGCGCCTCGGCCACCGTGCCGACGGCACTCTCCAGATGCGGTACATGGCCGACCTCGACGAAGCCGTCCGCGACGCCTCGGCGACGGTGGACCCCACCCCCTACTTCGAGAAGTACGGGCCGAGCGGCAACGCGTGGGCCATCTTCAAGACCTACCTCGACGCCGTCGCCCGCCAGGCGGCCGACCAGGTGACCGCCAAGTACACCGGCATCCTGGCCGCCGCCGACGTCTTCACCGTCGACAACGCCTACGCGCTGCTGGAATCCCAGAGGATCGACGGCGGCCTCCTCGGCCCCTTCGGCATCCGCCCGTAACCCGGCACCGAGCGCGGCGGCGCGCGCGGGCTCAGGGGGGGGGGGGGGGGGGGGGGGGGGGGGGGGGGGGGGGGGGGTGGGGGGGGGGGGGGGTGGGGGGGGGAGGGGGGGGAGGGGGGGGGGGGGGAGGGGGGGGGGGGGGGGGGGGGGGGGGGTGGGGGGGGGGGGTGGGGGGGGGGGGGGGGGGGCGGGGGGGGGGGGGGGGCCCCCCCCCCCCCCCCCCCCCCCCCCCCCCTGGTCCGGCCCGCGTCCCCGGACCGTCTGCAGACGCCCGGGACGCTCCATGGACTCGGGACAATAGATGGAACGGACGTCTATGCCAGCCCGCACCCAGGCCGTCGTGATGGCCTTCTCCCGCTCGTCGGTGCGCGGCAGACCGTTGCGCTCCATGTAGGGCGGCTTGTCCAGGATCCACACGTGCTGTGCGGGCGTGTTCACATACGGTGAGCCGAACGAGGAGGTCATCCGCTTCACCTTTCAGGCGAACCCCGTGGGACCGTCGGGCACCCGGGCACCGGGCACATTCAGCGTGTCCCCGGCACACCCATCCGCAACGCCCGGCGAGCCGTTGACCGTCACCGACCGCTGGAGCGGCGTGGCCAGCGACGGCCCGTCGACCGCCTACGTCGCCTACCCGAACGGTTCGGGAACGATCGTCGGCATCAACTGACACCACCTCGCCCGGCGCAGCGGAATCACGACTGCCGGGCGACGGAGCGCGCCCGCGTCACGGACGTCACCGACGCGGGCGCTCGGAGCCGGCTCTCTCTACGCCGTGTCCAACGGCCGCGTGAGCGACAACAACTCCTTCGGCAGCGGCAGCCGGAACGCAACGGTCCCGCTCCTGCGGACTCGCGGCAGCACGCCGAGGCGGGCTGAATAGGAAACACCTCTAAGCAAGATGACCGATGCCCCTCGGAACGAGGCCTGAAAGATTCGACGGAGCCGGCGCACAGGCAACGAAAGGAAAAGCCATGTCCCTCGTCTCCCGCAGATCCGTAGCCAAGGCGGCCGCTGCCGCAGGAGCCGCCGCACCGGTGGGCTGGGCACTGGGCGCCCAGGAGGCCCAGGCCGCCGGTGCGGGTGCCGCCGGGACCGCCCGGGTGGAGGAGTTCGGTTTCGGTATGCCGTGGGAATCCCTGTACGGCTACAGCCAGGCGGTACGGGCCGGTGACACGCTGTACGTCTCCGGACAGCTGTCCCACGACCAGGAGGGCAACTTCGTCGGCGTCGGTGACTTCGAGCTCCAGGTGAGGACGGCGCTGGGCAACCTGGATCTGGTGCTGCAGCACTTCGGGGCCGAGCGCGACCAGATCGTGGAGACGACGGTGCTGGTCAGGAACCTGCGGGACCACTTCGATGCCACCGCGCGCCTCCACGCGGAGTACTTCGGCCGGCACCGCCCCACCAGCACGGTGATGGGTGTCTCCGACCTCGCGCTGCCGGACCAGCTGGTCGAGATCGGCGCTGTCGCACGCCTCGACGTGAAGGCATAGCCGTCCCGGACGAGCCGGACTCGCCCCGGACACGAGGTCCGGCCGGGGCGCGGGTGGCGGCCCGTCAGGGAGGGGCGCGATGCCACCGAGGAGCCTCGATCAGGTCGGTGAACGTGGTCGTCCGGGGGCCTGACGGCCTGACGCCTCGAGGCCTACGCGGACTGGATCGAGAGGCACAAGGAGGAGCTGCGCGCGCTCAACGACTGACGTCGCCCGGCGGAACGGTACGGCCGGTGCGGTACGGCACCGGCTGACACATGCCGCTGCGGGCACCCATGTCGCGGGTGCCCGCAGCGGTGTGCGGTCACGGCAGCATGATGGTGCCGGACCGCTTGATCACCTGTTCGGCGCGCGCGGCCATGTCCTCGTCGATGGGCGGTGGTGTCTCGCCCGGACGCGCGGGCGTGCTGTGGTCCAGCATGAGCTGTTCCAGGCCGGGCGGCGTGTAGATGAACAGCAGCCTGGCGGCGTGCACGCCCTTGTTCTTGAAACCGTGCCGGATACCCTTCGGCACGTGGATGAAGTCGCCCGCCACGGCGGTGAAGGCGTGGTCGCCGTCGATGAACTCCAGCTCTCCGTCCAGCACGTAGAAGGTCTCGTCCTCCTTCGTGTGCGCGTGCGGGACCGGGCCGCCGCCTGCCGGAACGGTGGCCTCGATGAAGCCGATGTTCCCGTTGGTCTGCGCGCCGGTGGCCTTGACCGTGTAGACGTCGTCCGCGCCCCACACGGTCGGACCCTCGCCGGACGGGACGTAGAGCGCGCCGCGCCTGTTCCGCATCGGGTCGTCGGGTGCCACGTCGTTCAGCAGAAAGCTCATGGGTTGCTCCGATGCTCAGTGCGACGCCGGACGCTTCCGCGCCGGACCGACCGGGGGAGGGCGAGGCAGTCGCGGGCGGCCGGTGCGCAGCATCGAAACGCAAATTTCCTTGCCGTGTCAAATATGTTGCAAGGGGGAGGCCTGCCGGAGGCCACCCGGAATCATGCATAGCGGCGCGCCGACGAGGGCGTGGCCGGTGTCCCACCCGGCGTCTGGAAGGGCCGGGGCCTGGCCGCGGTCGGCCTCACGGCCGGTGGCGTGGCGACCGAGCGGCAGGCCGAACTGCTCCTGGGGGAAGGCCGGCACCCCGACGCCGACCGAATCGAGCACGAACTCCAACGGTCCGGAGAAGGCGCGGAGGGCGACCGTGCTGGGCAGGCCCCCTGGGGCACAAACCAGTCGCCGAAGACCGACATGGCCGAGCAGCGGACGCCATGTGCGGGAGGCGTCGAGGACCTCCAGGCGCCGGTCGGTGGCCAGGGCGATGTGACGGGACCAGCGGCATCCGGCCGGGTTCATTGCCCGCGTCCGCGACGATCCGCTCCGGCAGCCCTGGCTCGAACCACACCGCCGGTACGACGTCGAGGGGCGCGGTTGCGGCCCGCATCAGGTCGTCGGCGGCCAACGGCGCGAGGAACTGCACGGCGTCGCTGACGAGATCGGACGTGCCGGCGGTCGGATGTCACCTGGGGCGGCCGCGCCCAGTACGGCCCATCGTCCCGGCAACCGTGCGACCGGCGTCCGTGCCACGCTCGAACCCGGAGCAATGGGCACCCTCTGCTGCCCGTCGTCCGCCCGGCCGTGCGCCGCTCACGGCGGTGCCCGGCGCCGGTCGGCGTACCTTCCGCCTGGCAGAAGAGCGGCATAACTGTACATATCGGTATGCAAGCCGCCGTTTTTGTTTCGGCTCTTGACTTGTCGCGCTGTTGGAGCAGACGCTACCGATCAGCCATTTAAACCGGTTCAAACGTTGGGCCGGTTCCTTCCCGTTCCACCCGGCTTCAGCTGTGCGGCTCCGGTGACACACCCGCTGTTCCGCCGCGCGGTGCAAAGCCCGGACGGCCCTCGGAAGGCCCCTGGAACGGCTCCTGTCGAAAGGAAGCGGTACGCGCATGCCTCGCCGTCCCACCATTGCGGATGTGGCCAAGCTGGCCGGAGTGTCCCGCGCGACCGTCTCCTTCGTCCTCAACAACCGCCCCGGCGTCGCGTCGGCCACGCAGCAGCGCGTCTGGTCCGCCGCCGAGGAACTGGGGTGGACGCCCAGTACCAGTGCCCGAGCCCTGTCCACGGGGCGGGCCCGCGCCCTGGGACTGGTCCTGGCCCGCGAACCCGAACTGATCGGCACCGACCCGTTCTATCCCGCGTTCATGGCGGGCATCGAGGCGGTCATCTGCGAGAGCGGTGACGGACTGATGCTCCAGATGAGCCGCCCCGGCAGCGAGGTCGACACCTACCGCAGGCTCGCCGCCGACCAGCGCGTCGACGGCGTCTTCCTCACCGACCTGCGGGCCGACGACCCCCGCCCGGCGCTGGTCGCCGAACTGGGACTGCCCGCCGTCGCCGTCGGGGCCCCGGACGCCGACACCGGCCTGCCCGTGGTCAACCTCGACGACCGGCCCGCCGTTCGCGAGGCGGTACGGCACCTGATCGGCCTGGGACACCGCGACATCGCCTACGTGGCCGGCCCGGAGGAGTTCGTGCACGCCCGGCGCCGCCGCCAGGCCTGGGCGGAGGCACTCGCCGAAGCCGGCCTGCCGCAGGGGACGGCACTGCCGGGCGGCTTCACCGCCGAGGGCGGGGCTCGGGCCACGCGTGCCCTGCTCGAGCGAACGACCCCGCCGACGGCCATCGTCTACGGCAACGACCTGTCGGCGACGGCCGGCATGGCGGTCGCCCAGGACGCCGGACTGCGGCTGCCCGACCACCTGTCGGTGGTGGGATTCGACGACGTTCCCCTCGCCTCCTACACCAGCCCTCCGCTGACCACCTGCCGGGCCAACCCGTTCTCCTGGGGCCGGGCATCGGCCCAGGCACTGGTGGAGCTGATCGGGGCGGGAACCACCCCCGACGTGGAACTCGAGCCGGCCGCCCTGGTGGTGCGCGGCTCCACCGGCCCCGTGCCGGTCCGCTGAGACAGACAGACCTGCGGCGCGCAGGTGCCCTTCCGCCCCGGGACGGGTGGGAGCCGGCACCGGCCGGGCCGTACCGCAAGCGATTCATCCAGCCAGAAACGGAACCTCTCATGAAGAAGGCCCTCCTCGCCATGCTGCCGGTGGCCGCCCTCGCGCTCTCCGCGTGCGGCAGCGGCGGAGCGGACGCCGGCGCCTCCGCCGACGCCCGCGGCCCGATCACCATCTGGTACTCCAACAACGCGCAGGAAGTGGCGTGGGGCAAGCAGATGGTGGCGGAGTGGAACGCCGCGCACCCCAAGGAGAAGATCACCGCGCAGGAGATCCCCGCGGGCAAGAGCTCCGAGGAGGTCATCGGCGCGGCCATCACCGCCGGCAACGCCCCGTGCCTGGTCCTCAACACCGCCCCGGCGGCCGTACCGGGCTTCCAGAAGCAGGGCGGTCTGGTCGCGCTCGACGAGTTCCCCGACGGCAGGAAGTACCTGCAAAAGCGCGTCGGCGGCACGCTCTCGCAGTACGCGTCACCGGACGGCAAGTACTACCAGATGCCCTGGAAGAGCAACCCGGTGATGATCTTCTACAACAAGGACCTGTTCAAGAAGGCCGGGCTGGACCCGGCTCACCCCAAGCTCGCCAGTTACCAGGACTTCCTGCGCACCTCGCGCAAGCTGGTGGCCGCCAAGGCCGCCAAGGCCGCGATCTGGCCGGCCCCCACCTCGCAGTTCTACCAGTCCTGGTTCGACTACTACCCGATGTTCGCGGCGCAGACCGGCAAGCAGCTGGTCGAGGACGGCAAGGCCCAGTTCGCCTCCCCCGAGGGCATCCGCTCCGCCCAGCTGTGGAAGACCATGTACGCCGAGCACCTGGCGCCGAACGAGAGCTACAACGGTGACGCCTTCGCCGACGGCAAGGCCGCCATGGCCACCGTGGGCCCCTGGGCGGTCTCCGTCTACGGCGACAAGGTCAAGTGGGGCGTCGTGCCGGTGCCCACCGCCGACGGTACCCCCGGCAAGGGGACGTTCAGCGACGAGAAGTCCATCGGCATGTACACCAGCTGCAAGAACCGGGGGACGGCCTGGGACGTCCTGAAGTTCGCCACCGGCAAGGAACAGGACGGCAAGCTGCTGGAGGCGACCGGCCAGATGCCGATGCGCGCGGGCCTGACGGCCGCCTACCCGTCCTACTTCGCCTCCCACCCGGCCTACAAGGTCTTCGCCGAACAGGCCGAGCACACCGTCGAGGCGCCGAACGTCCCCAACTCAGTCGAGATCTGGCAGACGTTCCGTGACGCCTACACCAAGGCCGTGATCTTCGGCAAGGGCGACCTGACCGGAACCCTGAAGGGCGCGGCGGCCAAGGTGGACAAGCTCGCGGAAGACCAGTGAGCACCCGCCATGGCCTCCACCACCCATGACACCCACCGGCCCCGGCACGCCGCCGGGGCCGCGCGGAGGACGCCGGCGCCGAGGCAGCCGTGGCGGCTGCGCCTGGGCGGGCACCAGCCCATCGGCATGCTGTTCGTCTCGCCGTACCTGCTGTACCTCGTGGCGATCTTCGTCTATCCCCTCGGCTTCGCCGTGTGGATGTCCTTCCACGACTACTTCTTCGCCGCGCCCGGCGTACAGGTCGACCGGCCCTTCGTCGGGCTGGACAACTACCGGACGGTGCTGACCGATCCCGATGTGTGGCACTCCTTCGCCAACATCACCGTCTTCCTCGTCATCAACGTGCCGCTGACCGTCGTCGCATCCCTGGTCCTGGCCACGGCACTGAACACGAAACTGCCGCTGCGGTCCTTCTTCCGTACGGCGTACTACATCCCGTACATCACCGCCAGCGTCGCGGTCGTGGGTGTGTGGATGTTCCTGTTCAACTCCGACGGACTGGTCAACCGGGCCCTCGGCTCGCTGGCACCCGACCCGTCCTGGCTGGTCAGCTCGCATCTCGCGATGCCGGTCGTGGCGATTTTCGTGGCCTGGAAGCAGTTGGGCTTCTTCGTGGTCCTGTACCTGTCGGCACTGCAGAACGTGCCCCGCGAACTGTACGAGTCCGCGGCCCTGGACGGCGCCGGCCGGCTGCGCATCTTCCGTTCGATCACCGTCCCGGCGGTCCGCCCGGCCACCCTCCTCGTCCTGATCCTCGCCACCATCACCGGTGCCAACCTGTTCACCGAGCCCTACCTGCTCACCAACGGCGGCGGACCCGACGGCGCGACCACCTCGCCGGTACTGCTGATGTACCAGCGGGGTCTCCAGCAGGGGCACCCGGACGAGGCCGCGGCCATCGGCGTGATCCTCGTCGTGCTCGTCACCGCCGTCTCCCTCGTCTACCGCCGACTCGTGGAGAGGGACTGAGATGACCACCGACGTCACGCCCCGCCCGGCCCACGGGAACCACGCGGCCACCCGGCCCGCCCCTCGGTGGCGCCCCCGGGCGCTCGGATCGCGGATCGCCCTGCTCCTCGGGGCGTTCGCCTTCCTCTTCCCCTTCTACTACATGATCATCGGCTCGCTGCAGAAGGAGCCCGACTCCGGGCCGGCAGGAGCGTTCCCGAACCCGGCCAACCTCAGCCTGGACAACTACGCGGCCATCGACTCGGCCATCTCACTGGGGCGTTCCCTGGTGAACTCCGGCATCTTCACCGGCGGCGTGATCGTCTGCACCACCGTGTTCGGGCTGCTCGCCGGCTACGCCCTGGCCCGTCTTCAGTTCCGCGGGCGTGGCTCGACCTTCGCCCTGGTCCTGCTGGTCCAGGTCGTCCCCTTCCAGCTCCTGCTGATCCCGCTGTACGTCCTGATCGTCCGCGACTACGGCCTGGCCGACTCCTACGCCGGCATGATCCTTCCGTTCGCGATCAACACCAGCGCGGTGTTCATCTTCCGGCAGTTCTTCCTGCAACTGCCGGCCGCCATGTTCGAGGCGGCCCGCATGGACGGCGCCGGCGAGCTGCAGATCCTCTTCCGCATCGCCCTGCCGCTGTGCAGACCGGCCCTGCTGTCGGTCGTGCTGCTCAGCTTCACCGGCCCCTGGAACGAGTTCCTGTGGCCCTTCCTCGTCACCAAACGGCAGGACATGCAGCCCCTGGCCGTCTCCCTGGCCAACTACATCAGCACCGTCGCCTCCAGCGCGGCCAACCCCTTCGGCGCCATCCTCGCCGGAGCCTGTGTGCTCGCCGCCCCGGCGGTCGGCCTCTACCTCCTCTTCCAGA
This sequence comes from Streptomyces sp. NPDC029138, assembly GCF_055564375.1. Lineage (NCBI taxonomy): Bacteria > Bacillati > Actinomycetota > Actinomycetes > Kitasatosporales > Streptomycetaceae > Streptomyces > Streptomyces sp. NPDC029138. The sequence goes on along the minus strand of NZ_JBVHWM010000077.1, from coordinate 11,137 downwards.
GCCGCTTCACCTCCACCGACCTCGACTCAGCAACGAAGGGCTGATCCTGTGTCCCACCGCACCACCGCCGCCGTTCCGTACACCCTGACCCGGCTCGGCGTCGTGATGTCCCCCCTGCCCGGAGAGGCCCACGAGGCCGAAGGGGTCCTCAACCCCGCCTCGGGCCGCACACCCGACGGCACCCTGCACCTGCTGCCCCGCCTGGTCGCCGAGGGCAACGTCTCCCGCGTCGGCCTCGCCGAGGTCGTCCTCGAAGAGGGAGTGCCCGTCGCAGTGGAGCGGCGCGGGGTGGTCCTCGCCCCCGACGCGGGCTGGGAACGCGGCAGGAACAACGCCGGCGTGGAGGACCCCCGCACCACCTGGATCGAGACCCTGGGCCTGTACGTCATGTCCTACGTGGCCTACGGACCGCTCGGCCCCAAGCCCGCCCTCGCCGTCTCCAAGGACCTGCTCCACTGGGAGCGCCTCGGCCCGCTCCAGTTCGCCTACCAGCCCGACCTGGACACCGACCTCAACCTCTTCCCGAACAAGGACGTCGTGCACTTCCCCGAGCCCGTGCCGGGGCCCGACGGCACGCCGTCCTACGCGATGCTGCACCGTCCCATGTGGGACCTCGGCTGGTTCCGGCCCGGTGAGGGCGTGCACCTGCCCGCCGGCGTGACCGACGAGCGCCCCGGGATCTGGATCTCCTACGTGCCCGTGGAGGAGGTCGAGCGGGACCTGAGCGCCCTGACCCGGCCCCGCCACCACCGCCTCGTCGCACTCTCCGAGCACCCCTGGGAAGAACTCAAGATCGGAGCGGGCCCGGCCCCCATCCGGGTCGAGGAGGGCTGGCTGCTCATCCACCACGGCGTCTCCGGCACCATCGACGACCCCTTCGCACAGGCGCAGACGGTCAACTACGCGGCCGGGGCGATGATCCTCGACCCCGCCGACCCGGCCCGCGTCCTGGCCCGCACGTCCGAACCGCTGATGACCCCGGAGACGGAGGAGGAACGTTCCGGCACCGTGCCCAACGTTGTCTTCCCGACCGCGATCGAGGAGATCGACGGGGTGCGCTATGTCTTCTACGGCATGGCCGACGCGCACATCGGCGTGGCCCGGCTGGACCGGTCCGAGTGAGGGCCGCGCCCACCGAGTACGCCGTCGCACTGGTCGGCTGCGGTGACTTCGGCACGTTCGTGCTGGAGGCGATACGCGACATCCCCGGACTCCGCATCGCGGCGTGCGCCGACTCCGACCGCCGGCGCGCTCAGCGACTGGCCGTGCAACACGACGCCACGGTCCACGCCGGAGTGGAGGAGGTCGCCGCCCTTTCGCACGTCGACGTGGTCGTCGTGGCCACCCCGCCGGCCGCGCACGCGGACGCCGCCGTCACCGCCCTCCAAGCGGGCAAGCACGTCTTCTGCGAGAAACCCCTCGCCCTCACCGTCGAGGACGCCACACGGGTCGAGGCGGCCGGCCGCCGCTCGCCCGGCGTCCTCGTCGTCGACCACGTACTGCGCTACAACCCGGTGCTGCGACTGCTCCAGCGGCTGGGGGAGGAGCACCTGCTGGACCGGCTGCGGCGGTTCGCCTTCGAGAACGACGCCTCCGACGAGGACCTGGGCGCGGACCACTGGTTCTGGGACCCGGCGCGCAGCGGCGGCATCCATGTCGAGCACGGTGTCCACTTCTTCGACGCCGCCAACGTTCTGATGGGCGCGGAGCCCCTGCAGGTGCAGGGCATCGAGGTACGCCGGGACGGCGGCGGCCCCGTGGACATCGTGGTGGCCACGGCCACCCACCCCGGCGGAGCGGTCGCCACCCACGCCCACTCCTTCACCCACGCCCATCGCGCCGAGCGTCAGCTGCTGCGGCTCGACTACGGCTTCGCCGAGGCCCGGGTCACCGGATGGATCCCGACGTACGCGACGGTCACGGCGTGGACCGACGAGGCGGGCGCGGCGCGCTGGGAGGCTCTGCCCGAACGGGCTGCCGAACTGCTCGCCGTACCCGGGCTGCGCCCGCACGGCGGGGAACGCGTCAGCGTGTCCGTGGCACGCGACGCGGGCTCGCCCCGGCCGGCCCGCGGCCGGGGCGTCACCCGCAGCGTGCCGCACCGCGTCGAGTGCGTCGTCGACCTCGGCGGCGAGGCCCGCAAACAGCACGTCTACGCCGAGAGCGTACGGGCCGCCATGACGGACCTCGTGCACTGCGCCGCACACGGAGGCAGACCGCGGGCCGACGCACGTGCCGGGCTCGCGGCGGTGGCTGTGGCCCGCGCGGCGACCCGGTCCGCGCGGACCGGGCGGACCGTCGCACTCTCCGCCCTGGCCCCGGCCGGGGGAGGAGTGCGATGACGGCCCCCACGGCCACGGGCGACGACGGCAGGGTGCCTTGGTGGAGGGAGGCCGTCTGCTACGAGATCCACCCACGTGCCTTCTGCGACAGCGACGCGGACGGCATCGGCGACCTGCCCGGAGCCGCCGCCCGCCTGGACCACCTGGCGTACCTGGGGGTCGACGCGGTGTGGATCACCCCGTTCTATCCCTCACCCCTGGCGGACGGCGGCTACGACATCACCGACCACACCGGCGTCGCCCCCGATCTGGGAACGCCCGACGATGTCGCGGCGCTGGTGGACAAGGCCCACGCGCTGGGCCTGAAGGTCCTGATCGATGTGGTTCCCAACCACACCTCGCACCGCCACCCGTGGTTTCGCGAGGCGCTCACCGCCGCGCCCGGCTCATCAGCCAGAGCGCGCTACGTCTTCCGGGAGGGCCGCGGCGAGAAGGGCGAACTGCCACCCAACGACTGGCAGTCCGCCTTCGGCGGCCCCGCCTGGACCAGGATCGACGAGGAGGACGGCAGCCCCGGCCAGTGGTACCTGCACCTGCACGCGCCCGAACAACCGGATCTGAACTGGCGCCATCCCGAAGTCGTCGCCGACTTCGAGCGCATCCTCACCCACTGGCTGGACCGCGGTGTCGACGGCTTCCGTGTCGACGTCGCCCACACCCTGTTCAAGGCCGAGGGCCTCCCCGACGCCGGCCCCCGCCAGCACCAGGACATCCACCGCAACCACCTGATGCCCTATTACGACCAGCCCGAACTGCACCCGCTGTTCCGTGACTGGCGGGCCCTGCTCGACCGGCACCCGGCCCCCGCCGGGGCGGTGGCCCCGCACGAACGGGTCATGGTGGCCGAGGCGGGCATCTTCGACCGCGAGCGGCTCGCCCGCTACGTCGCCCCCGGCGAGATGCAGCAGACCTTCAACTTCGCCTTCCTGGAGTGCCCCTGGGACGGGGCCGCGCTGCGCGAGGTGGTCCAGCAGTCCGCCCTCGCCATGCAGACGGTGGGCGCTCCGGTCACCTGGGTCCTCTCCAGCCACGACGCGATCCGTCCGGTCAGCCGCTACGGAGGCGGCGCGCTCGGCGAACGGCGCGCCCGGGCAGCCGCGTTGCTCATGCTGGCCCTGCCCGGCGCGGCCTACGTCTACCAGGGCGAGGAACTGGGCCTGCCGCAGGCGCACATCCCCGACGACCGGATCCGGGACCCCCTGTGGGAGCGCTCCGGGCACCGGCAGCGCGGACGCGACGGTTGTCGGGTGCCACTGCCCTGGGCGGGCACCACCCCGCCCTACGGCTTCAGCGACGCCGGCGCCGAAGAGTGCTGGTTCCCCCAGCCCGCCGACTGGGCCACACTGACCGTCGCCGCACAGCAGGCCGACAAGTCCTCCATGCTCGCCCTGTACCGGGCGGCCCTGCGCCTGCGGCGCGCCCACCCGGCCGCGGACACCGTCCCGCGCCTGCAGGGCCCCGCGAGCGGGGAGTGGTTCGCCTTCCAGCGTACGGACCGGCTGCGCTGCCTGGTCAACTTCGGGAAGCGGCCGGTCCCACTCGACGACGGCGCCCGGGTGTTGCTGTCCAGCTCACCCCTCGACGGCCGCCACGTGCTCCAGGACACCACCGTGTGGACGACCCATGAGGAGAATTCGGCATGAACGACGTGAACGACGGCCCCATCGTCGACCTGTCCGCTGTGGTCAAGGCGTATGACGTCCGCGGCGTCGTCCCCGACCAGCTCGACGAGGAGCTTGCCCGGCTCTTCGGCGCCGCGCTCGTCGAGACCACCGGCGCCACCGCGGTCGTCACCGGACACGACATGCGTCCCAGCTCACCCGCGCTGGCCCGGGCCTTCGCACGCGGCGCCGCCGGCCAGGGGGCCGACGTGGTGGAGATCGGCCTGTGCTCCACGGACGAGCTGTACTTCGCCAGCGGCACCCTGGACCGGGCGGGCGCCATGGTCACCGCCAGCCACAACCCGGCCCGCTACAACGGCATCAAGATGTGCCGGGCGGGAGCGGTCCCGGTCGGCCAGGACACCGGCCTGCGGGAGATACGCGCCCGGGTGGAACGCTGGGCGGCCGGCGAACGGCTCCCCGCACCCGGCCGCGCCCCGGGCTCGATCACCCGCCGTGACCTGCTCGGGGAGTACGCGGCCCACCTGCGCGGCCTGGTCGACCTCTCCGCGGTCCGCCCCCTGCGGATCGTGGTGGACGCCGGCAACGGGATGAGCGGCCTGACCGTGCCGGCGGTCTTCCGTGACACGCCGGTGGAGATCGTCCCCCTGTACTTCGAACTCGACGGCACCTTCCCGAACCACGAAGCCAACCCCCTCGATCCGGCCAACATCGTCGACCTGCAGCGCGCCGTCCGCACCGGCGGGGCCGACCTGGGCCTCGCCTTCGACGGGGACGCCGACCGCTGCTTCGTGGTCGACGAGCGCGGCGAGCCCGTCTCCCCCTCCGCCGTCACCGCGCTGATCGCCGCGCGCATGCTCGCGGACCACCCGGGCAGTACCGTCCTGCACAATCTGATCACCTCCAGGACCGTGCCGGAGGTCGTCCGCGAGCACGGCGGCAACCCGGTCCGCACGCGCGTGGGGCACTCCTTCATCAAGGCCGAGATGAGGCGCACCGGCGCTGTGTTCGGCGGCGAACACTCGGCGCACTACTACTTCCGCGACTTTTTCCACGCGGACACCGGCATGCTGGCCGCCCTGCACGTCGTTGCGGCACTCGGCAGCCGGCCGGAACCCTTTTCGCACCTGGTGCGCGCCTACCAGCGCTATGCGGCCTCGGGGGAGATCAACAGCACGGTCCGGGACCAGGCGGCCACGATCGCCGCCGTGCGGCAGGCGTTCACCGGCCCCGGCACGCGGATCGACGAACTCGACGGCCTGACTGTCACCACCGACGACTGGTGGTTCAACCTGCGCCCCTCCAACACCGAGCCGCTGCTGCGGCTCAACGCCGAGGCCGTGGGCAGACAGACGCTGGAGCGGATCACCGACGAGGTACTGGCGCTCGTCCGCGGGTGACGCGCAGGGCGATGATCGCCCCACTTTGCGCAGTGCGGCGTCGGCGCCCGCCTGGGGCGCCGACGCCGAGCCTTCCACGAGGGCGGCGACGGCGGGTCAGACTTGCTCGGCAGGGCTGACGACATTCTTCCTTCGTCGATGCCGTCGGGTTGTTCGACGGCGTAGCCGATGGTGGAGGCGATGGCGGACGGCGGCATGGCGATCTCCTCGCGTTGCCGGGGCATCGCGGCCACGGCCTCGGGGCCGGCTCTTCTGCCGACGCCTTCGGCGCTGGTGAAGCCGAGCGAGACGAGGGTGACACGCAGGTCGGGCCCGGATTCCTCGCGCAGTCCCTCGGTGAGCACCTTCACCGCCGCCTTGGTGGCCGCGCACCCCGCCTGTGGGCTCTTGACGACGTAGGACGGGCGGAGTCGGACGCGCCGTTCGCCGCGGAGGCGCCCCGCCTCAACGAACCGACTCGAGCGAGGCGCGCGGGCTGGTGGAGCACGGCACGACGGGCGTGCGGCGCGTCGACGCCCGGGGAGGACGGCGGCGCGGCGACGAGGCCGCGCTGTTCGTCCAGTCGTTCCGCCCGGGCCGGGCGCTCTCCGTTGAACCGGATCCTCCGCCAGGGCACCCGACACGGGAAGGCCGAAGCGGCCTGCCGGGATGTTGAACCGGCAGGCCGCTTCGGCTCGGTGGTGTCAGAAGAACAGCAGACTGATCGGCTGGAGCAGGATGATGGCGACCACGGAGGCCAGGGAGACACCGACCGTGCAGGTCTTGAGGGTGCCGCGGGTGGTCTGCCCCATCAGTGACTGCAGCAGCCAGAAGGTGTTGCTGGTGACGTGGACGGCGAAGAGCGAACCGGTCCCCGCGGCCAGGGCGATCAGCACGGGGTCGATGCCGAGGCCGGGGGCGAGCGGGGCGAGGATGCCGGCGGCCGTGATGGCGGAGATGGTCACCGAGCCGACCGCGATGTGCAGGACCGCGGCGATCAGCCACACCAGCAGCAGTGGAGCGAAGGTATGGGCGCCGAAGTAGCCGCGCAGGATGTCGCCGAGGCCACCGGCGGCGACCACGGCGGCGAGCGAGCCGCCGACGGCCGTGAGGATGAGGATCTGGCCGCTGTCCTTGAACCCGCGGGTGATGGCGTCGTCGACCCGCTCCCGGCCCATGTGCATCCGGCCGACGACCACGGTGCCGATGAGTCCGACGAGCAGGGCGACGACCGGGTCGGCGAGGAAGGCGAGCACGCGGTTGTGCCAGCCCGCGGCCTCCGCGATGGCCCCCGCGGCGATCAGCAGCAGGGCCAGCAGGAGCGGGGCGAAGCTGAGCAGCAGGTGGGGCCGGCCGGCGGCGGTCTCCGCCTCCTCCGCGTCCGCCCCGGCGCCGTCGGGGCCGACGAGCGTGGCCGTGGCCGCCCCGGCAGATGACGAGTCCGTCCCGTGCCGGGTGACCTGCGACCGGGCCGCGGTCTGCTGTCCGGCCCCGGCCGTCTGCTCGGTGTGCGCCTCGTCACCGGCCGCGAGACCGGCCTCGTGGGTCAGGGCCGTCTCGTCGTTGGCGGGGTTCCAGAAGCCCTTGCGGAACAGGAAGGTCATGATCGCGACGGAGATGATGATGGTCGGGACGATCAGGACCAGGCCCCACAGCAGCATGGTGCCGAGCGGTACGTGCAGCAGAGCGGCGAGGGCGAGTGCGCCCACACCCGGGACGACGAGGACGATGCCGCACTCCAGTGCGATGGCCATGGCGACGGCCATCCGCGGCGTCCCCAGGTGACCGATCCGGCGGGCAGCGGAGCGGGCGAGCGGAGCGGAGATGACCAGCAGCACGTCCAGGTAGATGGACTGCAGCAGGGTGCCGATGGTGAGGGCCAGCGAATAGGGCAGCCGTTTGGGCCCGAACAGCCGGATCAGCCGGTGGACCAGTTCCTCGATGGTGCCCATCTCCTGGAGGATCGCGCCCATCAGGACGCCGAAGGCGATCAGGAGGCCCACCTCGGCCATGATGTCGCCGAAGCCCTTCGTGATCGTCTGGACGGTCTTGTCCAGGCCGAGTTCGGTCGTCAGCCCCAGGTAGAGGGAGCCCAGCACCAGGGAGATCACTGGGTTCACATGGAATCTGACGATCAGGACGACGGTGGCGATGATGGCCACGGCCGTGTTGACCAGGACCGGGACGTCTGACATACCGCTCGCTCCTTGACTGCGGCCCCAGGGGGCCGTGCTGTGCGGGTGGGAGCAGTGGTCGGCGGACTGCTGATGCTGCGACGCCAGTGTCACCGCTCGCGTGAAGTTACTCGGATAACCGAGGCCCGTGGGATGGCAACTCATGATGAGGGGATGGCCACTCCAGGTCAATGGTTGAGGCGAAAACGAAATTGCCCCACAGGCTCTGCCTGACATCCACTTATTTCCTCCCTGACCCCCTTGCCGGCCGCCGGTCACCCCATAAGGCCGCTTGACGGAGGCTGCTCTTCGCCCGCATGCTGAGTTGAGAACCCACATTGTGAGCGGCACTAGGAGAGTGCTCATGGCTGGAAGCAGCGAGAGCGAGGGGTGCCCGCAAGGGCCCCTGGCAGGCCTGCGCGTGGTGGAACTGGGCAACTTCATCGCCGCCCCCTCCGCGGGCCGGCTGATGGCCGACTTCGGCGCGGACGTCGTCAAGGTGGAACGGCCGGTCGGCGGCGACGAACTGCGCCGCTGGCGGCTGCACGAGGGCGACACGTCGTTGTTGTTCCGGGCGATGAACCGGAACAAGCGTTCCCTCACCCTGGACCTGAAGCACCCGGAGGGCCGGGACGTAGCCCTGCGGCTGATCCGCCGCTGCGACATCGTGCTGGAGAACTTCCGGCCCGGCACGCTGGAGCGCTGGGGGCTGGGCATCGAGCAGATGCGCGAGGTCAACCCCGGCGTGATCCTCACCCGTATCTCGGGCTACGGGCAGACCGGCCCCTACCGTGACCGGCCCGGCTTCGGGGGAGTGGCGGAGGCGATCGGCGGGCTGCGGCACCTGACCGGCTACCCGGACCGGCCGCCGACCCGGGTCGGCGTCAGCCTGGCCGACTCCGTCGCCGGCCTCTACGCGGTCATCGGCGCGCTCGCCGCCCTGCACCGGCGCGCGGCCACCGGCCGGGGCGACACGGTCGACGTCGCTCTGTACGAGGCGGTCTACTCCCTGATGGAGTCCCTGACCCCCGACTACGACGCCTTCGGGGTGGAGCGGGAACGCAGCGGAAGCTCCCTGCCGGGCATCGCACCGTCCAACACCTACCTGTGCTCCGACGGCCGGTACGTCGTGATCAGCGGCAACGGCGACTCGATCTTCAGGCGGCTGATGCAGGTGATCGGCAGGCCCGATCTGGCCTCCGACCCGGATCTCGCCGACAACGCCGGGCGGGTACGGCACGCCGAGGCACTGGACGACGCCATCTCCGCATGGACCGGCGGCCTGCCGCACGACGAGGTGCTCAAGCTCCTGGACGACGGACAGATCCCGTCCGGACCCATCTTCACGGCCGCGGAGATCGCCACGGACCCGCACTTCGCGGCGCGCGGCATGCTCGAGCGTCACCGGGTGGCCGTCGCCGCCGACGACGAGCGGGAGGTGGCCTTCCCGGGTGTCGTGCCCCGGTTCACCGAGCAGCCGGGTCGCACCCGCTGGCTCGGCCCGGAACTGGGCGAGCACACCGACGCCGTCCTGGCCGAGATCGGAATCGACGCGCAGCGCCGCGCGGCGCTGCGCGACATGGGAGTGGTGTGAATGAACGGCATGCCCGAACAGGTCCTGATCACGGAGGTCCTGCTCCGTGACGGACTGCAGATGGAACCGGTGATCGTGCCGACGGCGGACAAGCTCCGGCTCGCCTACGGCTTCCTGGAGGCCGGGCTGACCTCCCTGGAGATCGGCTCCTTCGTCCACCCTGCGAAAGTTCCGCAGATGGCGGACACCGACCGCCTGGCCGCACAGCTGCGCGCCGGGGAATCGGCCTCCCTGCACACGCTGGTCTTCAACGAGCGCGGTGCCCGCCGCGCGCTGGACGCCGGAGTCCGCCACGTCCGCCTGACCGTCTCGGCCAGCGACGGCCACAGCCGGGCCAACGCCGGCGTGCCCACCGCGGAGGCGCTGGACCGGCTCAAGCCCGCCGCGGAGCTGCTGGCCGAGGCCAGGGTCCAGCTGGAGGCCACCATCGCCACGGCCTTCGTCTGCCCCTTCGACGGCGAGACACCACCCGAACTGGTGGTGCGGATCGCCGACCGTCTGACCGGCCTGGGCATCTCGGTGCTCCACCTCGCCGACACCATCGGCGCGGCCAGCCCCTGGCACATCCGGCGGACGGTGAAGGCCGTCCAGGCGCGGCTGCCGCACATGCCGGTGGGCCTGCACCTGCACAACACCTACGGCATGGCCTCCGCCAACGCCTGGGAGGCCCTCCAGCTCGGTGTCCGCCGGTTCGACGCCGCGCTCGGCGGGATCGGGGGCTGCCCGTTCGCGCCCGGCGCCGCGGGGAACATCGCCACCGACGACCTGGTCAACCTCTTCCACCAAGCCGGCATCGCCACCGGCATCGACGTGGAGCGGCTGGCCGCGCTCCGCGAGGAACTGCGCGTCCTGCTCGGGCGCAAGCTGGACTCGGCACTGTCGGCCGTGCCCGCGGCGCCGGCACCTCTGCGTGCCGGGCACGCACCCGGCTGACATACGGTATGTCCTCGTAGACAGCAGAGTCCTGGCGGGGAGACGCGGCGATGAGCGAGAACGAGAGAGGCGGCACCGCGCCGCTGCTTGTCCTGAACAAGATTCGGCAGATCCTCGAGTGCTTCACCGTCGAGCAGCCGGAACTGAATCTCCAGCAGATCACCAAGGCCACCGGCCTCCCCGCCAGCACCTGCCAGCGCCTGGTGCACAACCTCACCCGCGAGGGCTTCCTCGACCGCGTCGACGACACCTATCGCATCGGCCTCGGGCTGGTCCGCTGGGCGGCGCCGGGCACCTTCGGCCTGGACATGGTCCAGTTGACCCGCCCGGCCCTCCAACAGCTGCGTGACCGCACCGGTGAGACGGCCTGCCTGTACGTGCGCGACGGGGCGTTCCGCACCGTGGTGTCGCTCGCCGAGACCCGGCACGTGGTCATGCGGCTGTTCATGATCGGCATGGTGATGTCCCTGCACGCCGGGTCGGCCGGCAAGGTCTTCATGGCCTTCGACCCCTCGGCGCGCCGTGCCGCGGTCAGCCACGGTCTCACCCGCCACACCGCGCGCACCGTCGTCGACATCGACGTGCTGGACCGGCAGCTGGAGGAGATCCGCCGCAGCGGTTTCTCGGCATCGTTCGAGGAACGAGACCTGGGTGCCGCCTCGATCAGCGCACCGGTCTTCGGCAGCAGCGGCGACCTGGTCGCCGCCATCGGGATCGGCGCGCCGACCCAGCGCCTCACACCGGCCGACGTGAGCCGCCTCGCCCCGGTGGTCGTCGAGGCGGGCGAGGAGGCGTCACGTCGCCTCGGCTACCGCCCCGGCAGCCGTCTGTAGCCGACCGGCGCGGCCCGGCCGGATCTGCGGACGATGACGCGACCGCGGTCAGTGCCGTACCTTCCGGCTCTCATGCCCCAGAGATCTCTGTTTCTCCGGCCAGGGTGGGAAGACGTGTCCGTCCACTCACCCTGGCTGCCGTAGCCGCTGAAGCACTTCGTCAACGCCCGCATGCCGAGCCGGGGTCGGGGGGGGTGTCCCCAACACCGCGACCAACAACACGCAGCTTCACGACTCCCCCACCGACGTCGGGCGAACTC
>NZ_JBVHWM010000076.1:0-47857 GCF_055564375.1 Streptomyces sp. NPDC029138 | reverse complement strand
GGGGGGGGGGGGGGGGGGGGGGGGGGGGGGGGGGGGGGGGGGGGGGGGGGGTGGGCGGGGGGGGGGGGGGGGGGGGGGGGGGGGGGGGGGGGGGGGGGGGTCTTTTTTTTTTTGGGGGGGGGGGGGGGGGGGGGGGGGGGGGGGGGGGGGGGGGGGGGTGGGGGGGTTGGGGGGGGGGGGGGGGGGCCCCCCGGCGCGTCAGGCGTTCTGGGTCGCCGGCGGCAGGAGCGCCCGCAGCTGTGCGGTGTCGGGGTGGTCGGCGAGCGCCGCCTCCACGGCCGCCTCCAGCGCCGCCTCCGGACCGTCGTCCTCCGTCTCCGAGCCCCAGCCGGGCAGCCGCACCGTCGCCGGGCGGGACCAGGAGAACTCCCAGTGCAGCAGCGACCGGGAGCTGAACTCGGCCAGCACCATGGTGCGCAGCGAGCGCCGCAGCGCGGGCCGTACGAACTCGCGGAACGCCCGACCCTTCGCGGCGGCCGCCTCCTCCGACAGCGGCAGCTGCTCCGCCAGCCGCCACAGCCGGCCGTCGTCGATGACGTCCAGCAGCACGGACAGCGTCGCAGGCTGCCCGGTGTACTGGGCCAGCGCCCGGTGCAGCGGGGTCTGCGCCGACGACAGGCCCGTGGCCATCGAGGCGTCCAGCAGGTCCTCCCAGCCGGCCGCGCGCGGGTAGCGGAGCAGTTCGTCGGCGAGGACGGCGTCCTCCAGGGCGGCCAGGGTGCGCGCCGGGTCGGTCAGCAGGGCCAGCGCCGCGCCCTTGGCCTCGTCGGCGCGGCCGTCGGCGGGCAGCGCCTCGATCCGGCGCACTCGGTCGGCGATCGGCGGGTGCGAGTCGTACGGCCCGGCCGGCTCCTCCGGCAGCTCCGAGCGGAGACCCGCCAGCTCCAGTTCACGGGCCGTCAGCAGCCGGCCGAAGCCGCCGAAGAACTCGCCGCGCGGCGGCAGCAGCCGGGCCGGTAGGCCGAGGGTGGCGTAGGACTCCAGGTAGAAGTCGTGGGAGGCGGACAGCACCGGGATCTCCCGCAGCGCCGACGCGGTCGCGTCACGTCCGGCGATCCGGGCGGCGGTCAGGTCGGCGGCGTACTCCTGGCCGCGCGCGGTGGAGAGGGAGGCGCGCAGGAAGAGCTTGCCGTACGCGGTGTAGATCCGCGCCATCGTCCGGTACGTCGCTCCGACGCCGGTCGTGTCGACCTGCTTGGCCTTCTTGCCCTTGGCGACCCGCTTGGCGGACGCCCGCTCCTGCCGGGCCCGGTCGGCGGCCACCTTGTCGTCCGCCTTCTCGTGGAACTGGCCGATGACCCGGCCGATCTGCACGCGCCCGCGCACGACCAGCGCGGAGAGCCGGGTGTCACCGCCGGTGAAATGCCCGAACTCGTGGGCGAGCACGGACCGCAGCTGGGCCTCGGTCAGGCCGGTCAGCAGCGGGACGCCGAGGTAGAGGCGGCGCGGGCCGGGGAGCAGGCCGAGCAGCCGCGGATTCTCGCTGACGGCCGCGTTGACCTCGCCGGTGAGCAGGATGCGGTCGGGCGCGCGGGTGCCGGCCGCCGCGGCCAACTCCCGGACCAGCGCCCACAACCGGGGCTCGTCGGTCTCGGTGACCGGGATGCCGGGCCCGTCCTCACCCTTCGGGGTGCGCAGCATCACCATGCCGCGGACGACGGGGATGGCCAGCAGTACCGTGACGAAGCCGACCTTCAGCGTGAGCGGGCCGTGTCCCCAGCTGAACACGAGGACGTCGACGCCGATCAGCGCGGCGAGCAGGACGAGGCTCAGCAGGTAGAAACCGAGCAGCAGGACGAGGGCGCGCAGCGCGCGCAGAGTTGCGCCCATCGGGCAGATCCCCCCACAGGACCTCAGAAAAGGGACATGACGGAGCGCCGGACCGGCGGCGGGCCGGTCGGTGCGCGGGTGGTGCTTGGTGGTGCCGGCGGTGCTTGGTGGTGCGGATGGTGCTTGTGGGGGGATGCGGAGTATGCCCTACCGCAGGTCAGAAGGGCAATGCGGTGGGGGAGGAAGGGAAAGGGGGTGGGTCGTCCCGCGCGGGTCGGGTCAGCCGGGGAGGCCGGCCGGGGTGCCGCCGTTGGCCTCGTAACCGGCCACCGCCAGCGCGCGGTGCAGGGCGAACTCGGCGGCCGGGTCGGTGAACAGGGTCCACGGCAGCGCGCCGACGTGGCCGTCGATGTGTATCAGCTGCTGCATGGCCTCCGCCCAGCGCTCGGCGCGGACCAGGAAGAAGAGCAGCAGATGCCGGACGTGCGGCAGCGTCGGGTCGTCGGGGTCGGCCGCGTGCACCGCGTGCAGCGCGCCGTGGATCGCCTTGGTCACGACCTCGCTCTGGTAGAAGCTCGCGACCAGGTTCACCTCCGGCAGGTGCTCGAACACCGCGAACAGCGGCAGCGCGGCGAGCAGCGAACCCTCCGGAGCGCGGGCCGCGGCGGCCTCGGCGAAGGAGTACGCCTGCTCGCGCGAGCCGTGCCACTTCTCGCACCAGTAGTGCAGCGCGGCCAGATGCGCGCCCATGTGATGCGGGGCGCGGTCGAGGATCTTCAGCCAGAGCTGGTCGAACTCCGCCTGCGGATAGGCCAGTCCGCGCGCGATGGACAGCTCTATGACGTACGGCACGGGGTCACCGGGAGCCAGCAGGGCGGCCTGCGCACAGGCGTCCCGGGCCTCCTCCATGATGATCCGGAAGTCGTCCGCCCCGGGCGTCGACGTCCGCCAGGCCTGCTGCACCAGGAACTCGGCGTGGACGGCGGCGCCGCCCGCGTCCTTGGGCTGCTCGGCCCGCCACACCCGCAGCCACTGGCCGCCCGGCGTCTCGTGCACCCCGCCGGGCCGCTGCCGCAGCTCCAGCGCGGCGGCACCGGCGAAGGCCTGCACCCGCTGCCAACGCCGCTCGCCCTCGGACTCGGTGCCGGCCAGCAACTGGGCGGCGGCCCGGTAGTCCTGGGTGCGCTGCACCAGCTCCAGGACCTGGAGCAGGTCCTCGTCCGGGCCGGGCAGGCGTACGTCCAGCTCCTCCTGGCGCACGAAGCCGTAGGCCGCCGGGTCGGCGGCGTCCGGGTGTCCCGGGGGTACCTGCTCGATCACCCCGCGCCTGCGCCGTATGACCGGGAGCAGCACGAAGCTCAGCAGGAGCAACGCCATCAGCAGCCAGAGAATCGACATGCCTCAAGCGAACCAGACGCCGCCGACAATTGGCGAACCCCGCCGTCGGCCTGTGGAAAACTCCGGACGGGTGCATGACAGCTGGACGCTTCGGAGCAGGGCAACGGGGCGCATGAGCAGGCAGTGGGACGCCTCGAAGCAGGACAGCGGGACTGCTGGAAGCAGGACAGCGGACGGCTCCGAGCACGACGACGGGATCGCGGGGCGCGGCGAGGCCCCATGGCGGGCGTCACGATCCGGCCAGGCGCACTACGCTCGGTGCACATGAGCGACAGGCACATCAGTCAGCACTTCGAGACCCTCGCGATCCACGCGGGCAACACCGCGGATCCCCTCACCGGCGCGGTCGTCCCGCCGATCTACCAGGTCTCGACCTACAAGCAGGACGGCGTCGGCGGGCTCCGCGGCGGCTACGAGTACAGCCGGAGCGCCAACCCGACCCGGACCGCCCTGGAGGAGAACCTCGCCGCGCTGGAGGGCGGTCGCCGCGGCCTCGCCTTCGCGTCCGGCCTGGCGGCCGAGGACACTCTGCTGCGTACGCTCCTCACCCCCGGCGACCACGTGGTGATCCCGAACGACGCCTACGGCGGCACCTTCCGGCTGTTCGCCAAGGTCGCCACCCGCTGGGGGGTGGAGTGGTCGGTCGCCGACACCAGCGACCCGGCCGCCGTGCGGGCCGCGATCACCCCGAAGACCAAGGCCGTCTGGGTGGAGACCCCTTCCAACCCGCTGCTCGGCATCACCGACATCGCCGCCGTCGCTCAGGTCGCCCACGACGCGGGCGCCAAGCTCGTCGTCGACAACACCTTCGCCACCCCCTACCTCCAGCAGCCGCTGTCGCTCGGCGCCGATGTCGTCGTGCACTCCCTCACCAAGTACATGGGCGGCCACTCCGACGTGGTCGGCGGCGCGCTGATCGTCTCCGACCCTGCGCTCGGCGAGGAACTGGCCTACCACCAGAACGCGATGGGTGCCGTCGCCGGCCCCTTCGACTCCTGGCTCGTGCTGCGCGGCACCAAGACCCTCGCGGTGCGCATGGACCGGCACAGCGAGAACGCCACGAAGATCGCCGACATGCTGTCCCGGCACGCGCGCGTGACGAGCGTGCTCTACCCGGGGCTGCCCGAGCACCCTGGTCACGAGGTCGCCGCCAAGCAGATGAAGGCGTTCGGCGGCATGGTGTCGTTCCGGGTCGAGGGCGGCGAGCAGGCCGCGGTCGACGTGTGCAACCGCGCCCAGGTGTTCACCCTCGGCGAGTCCCTCGGCGGCGTCGAGTCCCTCATCGAGCACCCCGGCCGGATGACGCACGCCTCCGCGGCCGGCTCCGCGCTGGAGGTCCCGGCCGACCTGGTGCGCCTGTCGGTCGGCATCGAGAACGTCGACGACCTGCTGGAGGACCTCCAGCAGGCCCTCGGCCAGTAGCGGGATCACCAGCCGGTGAGCGGTGGGGTCGTCTGCGAGGGCGGCTCCACCCAGGGGTGGGCGTCCGCCGCCCACACGGCGAGCGCGACGGCCGCGACGCAGGCCAGCAGCCACAGCACCCGGCGGACGAGCTGACGCCGCCGCAGCAGACGTTCCCCACGGCGCACCGCGTCGCCGTACAGCTCCGGCGGTACCGGCGCCCCGCCCTGCTCCATGATCCGCCGCACAGCGGCCTCGCGCTCACCCCGTTTCACCACGACCTCCCGCCGCCGGACCGGCGCTCCCGCAAGACGGGCCTGCCCTGGTGCCGGTCGCGCGCGCGGACGCGCCGTACGAGGTCGCCGGCGCGGCTCATGACGGTGCCACCTTCGTGTTCGCCGTGCGAGGGACGGCCGGGCGGGCGGGGTGCAGTACGTCGGCCGTCGCGCGGTCGCAGAGGGTGTGGACGCGTTCCGTGGGCAGGCCCAGCAGGGCCGCCGTCTGCTCCTCGGCCACACCCTCGTAGAACCGCAGGACGAGGACCAGTCGTTCCTGCGGCGTGAGGGCGGCGAGCGGACTGCGCGGATCCGGCCGGGCGCGGCCGAAGGCGCCGTACTGGTGCCAGGTGGTGCGCGCGAAGCGGGTGGCGAGGTACTGGCGGGCGCAGTCGTACGGGTCCTCGCCGCGCAGCCGGTCCCAGCGGGCGTAGGTGTCGGCGAGCGCGAGCGTCAGCAGGCGCCGCGCGCGCGGGTTGGCGTCCGGCGCCTCCGCGGTGAGCAGCATGGCGGTGTGCAGCAGGCGCCCGGCCGCGCCCGCCACGAACGCCTCGAACTCCCGGGCCCGGCGGGCATCGCGGGCCACTTGCCGATCACGCACCGCGCCTCCCCCCGACGGGGTCCCGCCCCGAACCCGGTCGGAGCCGGTCCGGACGAGCCCCTCTCCGGACCCGGTCTCATATCAGGCCAGTGGCGGGCCGGGGTCAAGACCTCGGAGCCTCTGCGGTGTGCCGTGTGCCGTGTGCCGTGTGCGGTGTGCGGTGTGCGGTGTGCGGGTCAGGAGGCCGGTGGCTGCTCGGCCGCCGGAACGCCCTGCACCGTCATCCGCGCGGAGAGCGCGTGATTGAAGCGGGTGAGGAGCGTGCAGAACTGCTCGCGCTCCTCCGGTGCCCAGTCGTGTGTCAGCTCGGCCATGAGCTGACGCCTGGACGACCGGACCTCCTCCAGCCGCGCGGCGCCGCGCGGCGACAACTGGAGCACCACCGCGCGCCCGTCCTCCGGATGCGAGGTGCGCTTGACGAGCCCGGTGTCGACCAGGGGCGCCACCTGCCGGGTGACCGTGGAGGAGTCGATGCCCATGCTCGCGGCGAGCGCCTTGACCCCCATCGGGCCTTCGTTGTCGAGCCGGTTGAGCAGCAGGTAGGCGGCGCGGTCCATGGAGTTGCGCACCTGGCCGACGCCGCCGAGCCGCGTCTGTTCGGCACGGCGGGCGAACACCGCCACCTCGTGCTGGAGGGTGTCGAGAAGACCGGTGTCACCGACGGTCGTCATGTCCATCGACATTTCAGGTGTTGTGGGCATGGCCGGAGGCTCGCTTCATGAAGGGCTGCTGGGTTGGGGGACAGGGTACGCGGCCCGGCGCCGAGCCGTACCAGCGCTGCACAAACCGGTCTCGCTGCTTGGTCACACCCGTCGTGCGCGAACGTGAACTGCGATGCTGGAGTCATGAGCTACCGCACGGCTGACTCCTTGCGCTCCGTGACCCTCGACGATGTGCGCGGCGCCCAGAAGATGCTGTCGGGGGTGGCACGTGTGACCGCGATGGAAGGCAGCCGGCACCTGTCCCAGATGGTCGGCGCTCCGGTGCACCTGAAGTGCGAGAACCTCCAGCGGACCGGCTCGTTCAAGCTGCGCGGCGCCTATGTGCGGATCGCCGGGCTGCTGCCGGAGGAGCGGGCGGCCGGTGTGGTGGCCGCGAGCGCCGGCAACCACGCGCAGGGTGTGGCGCTGGCCTCCTCTCTGCTCGGTGTGCACGCCACGGTGTTCATGCCGAAGGGCGCGCCGCTGCCGAAGATCAGCGCGACCCGGGACTACGGCGCCGAGGTGCGCCTGCACGGTCAGGTGGTCGACGAGACGCTGGCCGCCGCCCAGGAGTACGCCGCCGAGACCGGCGCGGTGTTCATCCATCCCTTCGACCACCCGGACGTGATCGCCGGCCAGGGCACGGTCGGCCTGGAGATCCTGGAGCAGTGCCCGGAGGTCCGCACGGTCGTCGTCGGCATGGGCGGCGGCGGGCTCGCGGCGGGTATCGCGGTGGGGGTGAAGGCGCTGCGGCCGGACGTGCGGATCGTCGGCGTGCAGGCGGAGGGGGCCGCCTGTTACCCGCCCTCGCTGGCCGCCGGGCGCCCGATGTCCTTGCTGAACCCGGCGACGATGGCCGACGGCATCAAGGTGGGGCGGCCCGGTGTGGTGCCGTTCGGGATCGTCGGCGAACTGGTCGACGAGGTGCGCACGGTCAGCGAGGACCAACTGTCGGCGGCGCTGCTGCTCTGCCTGGAGCGGGCCAAGCTGGTCGTGGAGCCGGCCGGGGGGAGCCCGGTCGCGGCGCTGCTCGCCGCGCCGGACGCCTTCGAGGGCCCGGTCGTCGCGGTGCTCTCCGGCGGAAACGTCGACCCGGTGCTGATGCAGCGCGTGCTGCGGCACGGCATGGCCGCGCAGGGCCGCTACCTGGCCGTACGGCTGCGGCTGACGGACCGGCCGGGTGCGCTCGCCACGCTGCTCGGGGTGCTGTCGGCGGTCGACGCCAACGTCCTCGACGTGAGCCACGTCCGCACCGATCCCCGGCTCGGGCTCGCGGAGGCCGAGGTGGAGCTGCACCTGGAGACGAAGGGCCCGGCGCACTGCGCCGAGGTCGGCCGGTCCCTGCGGGACGCCGGTTACACGGTCATGGCCTGACATCGAGCGGCCGTCCCCGGCCACCACCCGTTCGCGTGAAGCGTCTTGAGTGACGCGATACATCGCGTTATGGTGTGTCGTGTGCCCGCCGATCCGCCTGCCCGCACCGGCATCCGCATCCGTGCACACCGGCCTCCGCATCCGCGAAAACGGCAGGCGCGGCCGGGCGAACATACCTAGCCTTTGCGAAGAATCCGTCCCTGAATCCCCGACGACGTGGAGACACACATGCCAGGTGCCATCTATGCCGAAGGTCTGGTGAAGACCTTCGGCGACGTAAGGGCACTGGACGGCGTCGACCTCGACGTGCCCGAGGGCACGGTCCTCGGCCTGCTCGGGCCGAACGGCGCCGGCAAGACGACGGCCGTCCGCTGTCTGACGACCCTGCTGCGCCCCGACAGCGGCAAGGCGGTGGTCGCCGGCGTGGACGTGCTGCGGCACCCCGACGCCGTGCGCCGCTCCATCGGCCTGTCCGGCCAGTTCGCGGCGGTCGACGAATACCTGACCGGCCGCGAGAACTTGCAGATGGTCGGGCAGCTCTACCAGATGAGGGCGAAGGCGGCCAAGGCGCGCGCGACCGAGCTGCTGGAGCAGTTCAACCTCTCCGACGCCGCCGACCGCCCCGCCAAGACCTACTCCGGAGGCATGCGCCGCCGGCTGGACCTCGCCGCGGCCCTCGTGGTCTCGCCGCCGGTGATGTTCATGGACGAACCGACGACGGGCCTCGACCCGCGCAACCGCCAGCAGCTGTGGGAGGTCATCAAACAGCTCGTCTCCGGTGGTACGACGCTGCTGCTCACCACGCAGTATCTGGAAGAGGCCGACCACCTGGCCCACGACATCGCGGTCGTCGACCACGGCCGGGTCATCGCCAAGGGCACCTCCGACCAGCTCAAGGCCCGCACCGGCGGCGAGCGCGTCGAGGTCGTGGTGCACGAGCGGGAGCACATAGCCACCGCCGTCGAGGTGCTGCGCGGCTTCGGCAAGGGCGAGACCACGGTCGAGGAGCACACCCGCAAGCTAACGGTGCCCGTCACCGGCGGCGCCAAGCTGCTCGCCGAGGTCATCCGCGAGCTGGACTCGCGCGGGATCGAGATGGACGACATCGGGCTGCGCCGCCCCACCCTCGACGACGTCTTCCTGTCCCTGACCGGACATGTGGCGGAGAGCGCCGACCAGGACGAGCCGAAAGACAAGGAGGCCGTGAAATGAGTGCCGTCACCGAGGCCGTGCCCGTCGCGGCACCCGGCAACCCCGTGGGCAGATCCGTCCGCGACTCACTGATCGTTGCCAAACGCAATCTGATCCGCATGTCCAGAATCCCGGAGATGGTGATCTTCGGGCTGATCCAGCCGATCATGTTCGTGGTGCTGTTCACCTACGTGTTCGGCGGCTCCATGAAGATCGGCGCCAGCACCAGCGCGCTGGACTACACGAACTTCCTGATGGCGGGCATCTTCGCGCAGACCGTCACCTTCGCCACCGCCAGCTCCGGCGCGGGCATCGCCGACGACATGCACAAGGGCCTCATCGACCGGTTCCGCTCGCTGCCCATGGCGCGCGGCGCGGTGCTGACCGGCCGCACCCTGGCCGACCTGGTGCAGACGGCGCTCACCCTGCTGGTCCTCGCCATCGTCGCCCTACTGGTGGGCTGGCGGGCCGGTTCGGACGGCGGCACCAACGCGGGCAAGGTCCTCGCCGCCTTCGCCCTGCTGCTCCTGCTCGGGTACGCGTTCACCTGGATCGGCGCCTTGATCGGCCTCAGCGTGCGCACCCCGGAGGCGGCCACCTCCGGCGGGCTGATCTGGCTCTTCCCGGTGACGTTCATCTCCAACGCGTTCGTGGACACCGGCAACATGACGCCGTGGCTGCGGCACATAGCGGAGTGGAACCCGTTCAGTGCCACCGTCCAGGCGACCCGCGTGCTCTTCGCCAACCCCGGGCAGTCCACCTCGCACGCCTGGCCGATGGAGCACCCGGTCTGGGCCTCGCTGATCTACTCGGTGCTGATCATCGCGGTCTTCCGCACCCTCGCGGTGCGCAAGTACCGCTCAGCGACCGCCTGACAGCACCACAGCACCACAGACCACGGCACCACAGACCACGGCACCACAGTCACGGACCCGGGCCCGCACGACGGCCCGGAGCACGGCAAAGCCCCCGGCGCCCTGAGGGCGCCGGGGGCGGAAGCCAACCCGGGGCCGGGATCAGCCCGTGTACGGCTCGGCCTTCAGAATCCGGACCGAGGCCTTCTTGCCGTTCGGCAGCTCGTACTCCGCGTCCTCGCCGACCTTGTGGCCGGTGACACCCGCGCCGAGCGGGGACTGCGGCGAGTACGTCTCGATGTCGGCGCTCGCGTACTCGCGGGAGGCGAGCAGGAACGTCAGCGTGTCGTCCTCGTCGCCGTCGAAGGCGATGGTGACGACCATGCCCGGCGCGACGGCACCGTCCGCGGCCGGCGGCTCGCCGACCTTGGCGTTCTCGAGGAGCTGGGTCAGCTGGCGCACACGCAGCTCCTGCTTGCCCTGCTCCTCCTTGGCCGCGTGGTACCCGCCGTTCTCACGCAGGTCCCCCTCCTCGCGCGCGGCCGCGATCTTCGCGGCGATCTCCGTGCGCGCAGGACCAGTAAGGTACTCAAGCTCGTCCTTGAGCTTGTTGTACGCCTCCTGGGTCAGCCAGGTGACGTTCTCGCTGGTCTGGGTCACAGGGTGCTCCTCGTCGGTACTGGGGATACAAAGCATCGCCCTACCCAGAAGAATGTTCCCTCATGGATGGGCGAAACCACGAGCCTAACAATTCAACGCCGGAAGGGGGAGGACATAAGCCATCAGAATCACATCAACGCAGGTCGGGGCCTACGCATTCCGGGTGAACCCGGGGAGTGTCCGCGAGTGTCCGCCCGCCTGTGCCGCGTGTCAGTCGGCGTGACAGCCCAGCATCTCGGCCGTCGTCCCCTGGGCCGTCGTACGGAGGGTGACGACCTTGTCGATCCGCGTGGCCGACCCGGAGAAGCGGAAGTCGGCCCGGCCCACCTCGGCGCCGTCGGCCGACTGCGAGCGCAGGGTGCAGTAGCCGGACGTGCCGGCGTCCTTGTGGACCTCCAGGTGCACCTGGACCGCGTCGTCGGACGCCTTGAAGGTGATGACCTCGGCGCTGATCTCGTTCTGGGCGACGTAGTGGTAGAAGAAGAAGCCGACCAGTGCGAGCAGGACCGCGCCCAGCACCGAGCCGGCGATCCTGAGCTTGCGGTCGGCGCGCTGATCCGAGGAACGGCCGTAGCGGCCCTCGGGCAGCCGCGTGCTCGCGGTACTCATGATCGTCCTCTCCGCGGAATTATTCGCCCCCCGATTCGGTCACTATAGAAGCCGCCGATCGCACCCCACGTACCCGGGGCGCCGACTTACCGAGGATTGAGTCTTGACTGACCAGCTGCGACTGATGGCCGTTCACGCGCACCCCGACGACGAGTCGAGCAAGGGCGCGGCCACCATGGCGAAGTACGTGTCCGAGGGGGTGGACGTGCTGGTGGTGACCTGCACCGGCGGAGAGCGCGGGTCCATCCTCAATCCGAAGCTCCAGGGAGACTCCTACATCGAGGAGCACATCCACGAGGTCCGCCGGAAGGAGATGGACGAGGCCCGGGAGATCCTCGGCGTGAAGCAGGAGTGGCTCGGCTTCGTCGACTCCGGCCTGCCGGAGGGCGACCCGCTGCCGCCGCTGCCCGAGGGCTGCTTCGCCCTGGAGGACGTCGACAAGGCGGCCGGTGAGCTGGTGAAGCAGATCCGCTCCTTCCGCCCGCAGGTGATCACCACCTACGACGAGAACGGCGGCTACCCGCACCCCGACCACATCATGACCCACAAGATCTCCATGGTGGCGTTCGAAGGCGCGGCGGACACCGAGAAGTACCCCGAGGACGAGTTCGGCCCCGCCTACCAGCCGCTGAAGCTCTACTACAACCAGGGCTTCAACCGCCCCCGCACCGAGGCCCTGCACCAGGCCATGCTCGACCGCGGCCTGGAGTCGCCGTACGGGGAGTGGCTCAAGCGGTGGAACGAGATCGAGCGCACCGAACGCACCCTGACCACGCACGTGCCGTGCGCGGACTTCTTCGAGATCCGCGACAAGGCGCTGATCGCCCACGCCACGCAGATCGACCCGGACGGCGGCTGGTTCAAGGTGCCGATGGAGCTCCAGAAGGAGGTCTGGCCGACGGAGGAGTACGAGCTGGCGAAGTCTCTCGTCGATACCTCCCTCCCCGAGGACGACCTCTTCGCGGGCATCCGGGACAATGCCTGACATGAGCGCAAGCGTGAGCCTGGCAGTGACGCATCTCGTCCCCCTCGCCAAGGAGGTGGACGAGAACAAGGTCACCCCCGGCGTCCTCGGTTTCATCGTCTTCGCGGTGATGGCCGTGGCCGTGTGGGGCCTGATGAAGTCGATGAACAAGCACATGCAGAAGGTCGACTTCAAGGAGTCCCCGGACGCCGGAGCGGAGAAGGCCCGGGAGCAGGCCGACTCCCCGGCTCAGCAGCGCTGACCCGCGAGGGTCAGCGTCCCGCCGGCACCGCCACCCCCATCACCTCCCGGGCGTGGCGGTCCGGAGTCATGCGCAGCCGCCAGGCCTGCCAGCCGGCCTCCAGCTGGACACCCCGCTCCAGCAGCAGGGTGTACGCCGAGAGGTAGTCCTCCAGCTTCTCGTCCCGCAGCGGATGCGTGGCGCGGGCCAGCTGGGCCAGCTCCTCCTGGGCGACCGCCGTGCCCACCTCCACCCCGCCCGGCGCCGCGTACGGCAGCAGGGTGCAGCGCAGGAAGCGGGCCCAGTCCTCGCCGCGCCGGTCGCCGTAGGACGTGAACAGGGTGAGCGCCTCGTCGCACAGCGCCAGCGCCTGCTGCGTCCGCGCGTTGCCCGCGTCCACCACCGCCAGCTCCAGGCAGGTCCAGGCCTCGCCGTGGGCGACACCGATCCGCTGGAAGTCGGCGCGGGCGTCCACCAGGAGCTGACGGGCGAAACCGGAGTTGCGCAGCGAGCCGGTCTGCGCTGCCCGCTGGTCCCGGGTCGCCCGCGCCGAGTGGTGCCGGGCGCAGGCCAGGCCGTACACGTCCCGCATCCGGGAGAACATCGTCCGGGACCGCTCCAGGTCGCGCACCGCCTGGTCCAGCTCGCCGGTCTCCTCCAGCGCCTGCCCCAGGTAGTACAGCGTCCACGCCTCGCCGCGCGCGTCCTCGTTCTCCCGGTGCCGGGGCACCGCCTGGCGCAGGCTCTCCACGGCGGCGGAGGCGTCACCGGCCACCAGCCGGGCCCGGGCCAGCTGGGTCAGCGCCCACGCCTCGCCGCGGGCGTCGCGCGTCCGGCCGTACCGCTCCAGGGCCGCCCGCAGCTCCGTCTCCGCGCGCGGGACGTCCCCCAGCCGCAGCGCCAGCTGGCCCAGCTGGAAGTGCGCCCAGGCCTCGCCGTGCACCGAGCCGCCCTCCCGGTGCAGGACCAGGGAGCGGGTGAGCAGGTCCAGTGCCTCCGCCAGCCGGGCCCGGTCCCGCTGGACGGCCGCCAGCGCGTGCATCGTCCACGCCCGGTCCGTCGCCAGCTCCGGCGCCGCTTGCAGGTCCAGGGACTCCTGGAGCCTGGCCGCCGCCTCGGTGAGGTTGCCCTGGTGGTGCAGCGTGATCCCGAGCGAGGTCAGGGCGCGGGCCGCCCCCGCGTCATGGTGGGCCTCCCGGTACAGGTCCACGACCGAGGCCAGCGTGGTGCGCGCCTTGTCCAGCTCGCCTAGCTGCCGGGCCGCGATGCCGGTACGCCACTGCACCGAGCGCACCAGCAGCCCCTGGTCCACCGACTGCGCCAGCTCGCTGATCTCACCGAGCCGGTACAGGTCGCCGCGCAGCAGGCAGTAGTCGCACAGCGCGCCGAGCAGATTCAGCACGGGCGCCTGGTTCACGCCCTCCGCCTGCCGCAGGGCCGCCGTGATGAAGCTGGACTCGTCGTCCAGCCAGCGCAGCGCCTCGTCGAGCGAGGGGAAGCCGTGCGAGCCGAACTGGTTCGACCGCGTCGACATGTTCCCGTCGACCAGGCGCAGCACCGAGTCGGCCAGCTCCGCGTAGTTCACGATCAGCCGCTCCTGCGCCGCCGCGCGCTCGGCCGGGTCCTCCTCGTCGAGCAGCCGGGCGTGCGCGAAGGCCCGTACCAGGTCGTGCAGCCGGTAGCGGCTGCCGCGCACATGGTCGATCAGCCCGGCCCGGGCCAGCGCCACCAGGTGCCGGGTGGCCTCGGCCTCGTCGGTGGCGAGCAGCGAGGCCGCCGCCGCCGCGCCCAGCGAGGCCCGGCCCGCCAGGGCCAGCCTGCGCAGCAGCCGGCGGGTGGGCTCCGGCTGGTCGGTGTAGCGCAGCCACAGC
This sequence comes from Streptomyces sp. NPDC029138, assembly GCF_055564375.1. NCBI lineage: Bacteria > Bacillati > Actinomycetota > Actinomycetes > Kitasatosporales > Streptomycetaceae > Streptomyces > Streptomyces sp. NPDC029138. The sequence continues at coordinate 33,947 of NZ_JBVHWM010000076.1, read as the reverse complement.
GCCCGCTCCACCGGCTCCACCGGGCCGTACGCGCCCAGGTCCGCGGCCAGCTGCCGGGGCGAGCGCGGGCCCAGCGCCGAGCCCGCGATCCGCAGCGCCAGCGGCAGCCCGCCGCACAGCTCGCGGACCCGGTCGGCGGAGTCGGCGTCGTACGGCCCCGACGCGTCCTCCGCCGCCGCGCTCAGCAGCTCCTCGGCGCCCGCCGCGTCCAGCGCCCGCACCGGCAGCTCATGCACCCAGGCCGCCAGGTCGGCGGGCAGGTCCAGGGGCGTACGGCTGGTCACCAGCACCAGGCTGTCGGACCGCTCCGGCACCAGGGCGCGCACCTGCTCCGGGTCCGAGGCGTCGTCCAGCACGATCGTCACCGGCAGCCCGGTCAGATGCCGGTGGTACAGCTCGGCGAGCCGTTTGACCTGCTGGTCGGGGGAGGACCGCTCCCGGAACAGCAACTGCTCCCGGGGTGCGCCCAGCCGGTTGAGCAGGTGCAGCAGGGCGTCCCGGGTGGACAGCGGCGCCTCCTCCCGGGTGTCGCCGCGCAGGTCCACCACCACCGCGCCCCGGAAGTGGTCCCGCAGCTCGTGCGCCGCGCGCACCGCGAGCGTGGTCCGGCCGGAACCGGGCTCGCCGTGCAGCACCACCAGCGTCGGCCGGGTCTCGGTGGCCGCACGGGCCGCCTGCGCCCACTGTCTGATCCGCCCCAGCTCCGCCCGGCGCCCCGCGAACGGGCCGTCGGCGTCCGGGAGCTGCCCGAAGGACTGCTCCAGCACCGACCGTCTGCGGGCCGCCGCGCTCTTGTCCGCGCCGCGCAGCGCCGGGCCGCCGCCGGTCTTCTTGGCGCCGGTGGAGGCGCTGAGCACCCGCTGCTGGTCGAGGAACGGGCGGATGCCCCGCACCTCCAGCGCGGTCAGCCACTGCAACCGCAGCTGTTCCGGGCCGCCGGGCTGGCCGGCCGCGCCCGCGCGGTGGTGGGCGGCGGGCAGATGCGCACCGGCCACCTTCACCACCGTGGCGGCGGCGCCCACCGCGGCCGCGGTGACACCCGCGCCGAGGGCCGTGCCGGTACCGGTGCCGAGGGTCAGGTCGGCCACGGCGGCGGCGACGGCGGCGACGGCCGCCACCAGCAGGGCCGTTCCGGCGCCTTCGCGCGCGTACCGCTGGCCGAAGGTCAGCCGGCCGGCCTCCGCCTCGTCCAGGGCGCGCGTGTAGGCCTCGTACTCCTCGCCGGCCGCCCCGGCCATCGCGTCCAGCGCGCCGCGCGCCCGGGACAGCAGCAGCTGACCGTCGATCCGCCCGCCCGAACGCCGTACCTCCTCCTCCACGGCCCGCACCAGCAGCCGCTCGGCCTCCGCCCGATGACCGTCCCGCATGTCCCGTCCCCCTCCGGCGGCAACTCCGTTGCCAATGAGTGTCCTTCGGCGGAGGCGGGATGGCGAGGGGGTGACGATCAGCGGGGGTGGTGAGGGTTTCGTGTCGGCTCCCCGTGGGTCGTCGGGATCGTGGTCCCGGTGGCGGGAATTCTCGTCACCGTCCTGGTGAGCCGGCAGCGGACCCCGGCGAGAGCGCCCCGGCGGCCAGCCCCCGCCGGCCGACTCCGGCGCCGCGACGGCGGACGCGTGCGCCGCGAGCGTGGAGCGCAACGGCACCTGCGCCTTCCCGGCGACACGCGTGGCCGCTTCTGCCTGACGACCACCGAGGGCCGAACCGTCCGGCTCAGGGTCGTCACCGCGCCGCCCGCCGGTCCGGCGAAACCGGAGGTCGCCGTCTGGGCCTGACGTCCCGCGCGCGGGTTGCTGCGGCAGGATGGGGGTATGCCGAATCGACTGGCCCATGAGACGTCCCCGTACCTCCTCCAGCACGCGGACAACCCCGTCGACTGGTGGCCGTGGTCCGGCGAAGCCTTCGACGAGGCCCGCAGGACCGGCAGGCCCGTCCTGCTGAGCGTCGGATACAGCAGCTGCCACTGGTGCCATGTGATGGCCCACGAGTCCTTCGAGGACCAGGCGACCGCCGACTACCTCAACGAGCACTTCGTCAGCGTCAAGGTCGACCGCGAGGAGCGTCCGGACGTGGACGCCGTCTACATGGAGGCCGTCCAGGCGGCCACCGGGCACGGCGGCTGGCCCATGACCGTCTTCCTCACCCCGGACGCGGAGCCGTTCTACTTCGGCACCTACTTCCCGCCCGCACCCCGGCACGGCATGCCCTCCTTCCGGCAGGTGCTGGAGGGCGTCCAGCAGGCCTGGACCACCCGACGGGACGAGGTCACCGACGTCGCCGGGAAGATCGTCCGCGATCTCGCCCAGCGGGAGATCGTCCGGCAGGCCGCCGAGGCGCCCGGCGAGCAGGAACTGGCGCAGGCCCTGCTCGGGCTCACCCGCGAGTACGACCCGCAGCGCGGCGGATTCGGCGGCGCGCCGAAGTTCCCGCCGTCCATGGTGCTGGAGTTCCTGCTCCGCCATCACGCGCGGACCGGTGCCGAGGGCGCGCTCCAGATGGCCCAGGACACGTGTGAGCGGATGGCCCGGGGCGGTCTCTACGACCAGCTCGGCGGCGGGTTCGCCCGGTACTCCGTGGACCGCGACTGGGTCGTCCCGCACTTCGAGAAGATGCTGTACGACAACGCCCTGCTCTGCCGGGTGTACACCCACCTGTGGCGGGCCACCGGCTCGGATCTCGCCCGGCGGGTAGCCCTGGACACCGCCCAGTTCCTGCTCCGCGAACTGCGCACCGGCGAGGGCGGATTCGCCTCCGCCCTCGACGCCGACAGCGACGACGGCAGCGGGCGGCACGTCGAAGGGGCGTACTACGTCTGGCGGCCCGCGCAGCTGCGTGAGGCTCTCGGCGACGACGCCGACCTCGCCGCCCAGTACTTCGGCGTGACCGACGAGGGCACCTTCGAGCACGGCCAGTCCGTCCTGCAACTCCCGCAGACGGAAGGCGTGTTCGACGCCGAGAAGATCGCCTCGGTCAAGGAACGGCTCCTCGCCGCCCGCGCGCGGCGCCCCGCGCCCGGCCGGGACGACAAGGTCGTCGCCGCCTGGAACGGGCTCGCCATCGCCGCGCTCGCCGAGACCGGCGCCTGCTTCGACCGGCCGGACCTCACCGAGGCCGCCGTCGCCGCCGCCGACCTCCTGGTCCGCGTCCACCTGGACGAGCACGGCCGGCTCGCCCGCACCAGCAAGGACGGCCGGGTCGGCGCCAACGCGGGCGTGCTGGAGGACTACGCCGACGTCGCCGAGGGCTTCCTCGCGCTCGCCTCCGTGACCGGCGAGGGCGTCTGGCTCGACTTCGCCGGACTGCTGCTCGACCACGTCCTCGCCCGCTTCACCGACCCGGAGACCGGCGCCCTCTTCGACACCGCCTCCGACGCCGAGCAGCTCATCCGCCGGCCCCAGGACCCCACCGACAACGCCGCGCCCTCCGGCTGGACCGCCGCCGCCGGCGCGCTGCTGAGCTACGCCGCCCACACCGGCTCCGAGCCGCACCGGGCCGCCGCCGAGCGGGCGCTGGGGGTCGTGAAGACCCTCGGGCCGCGCGTGCCCCGGTTCATCGGCTGGGGGCTGGCCGCCGCCGAGGCGCTGCTCGACGGGCCGCGCGAGGTGGCGGTCGTCGGACCGGCCCCGGACGACGAGCGGACGGCGGCCCTGCACCGTACGGCCCTGTTGAGTACCGCCCCGGGTGCGGTCGTCGCCTGCGGCACCCCGGACAGCGACGAGTTCCCGCTGCTCGCCGGCCGCACCCTCATCGACGGCGCGCCGACCGCGTACGTCTGCCGCGGCTTCGTCTGCGACCTGCCGGTGACGGACCCGGACGCCCTGCGGACGAAGCTGACGGCTTCCTGAGCGGCTCGGCCTGACTCCACCGGGTCCGGCGGGGCGTGGCGAAGCCGTCGGTACGGCTGACGTCCGGCCGTAGTCCAGCGGGTCCGGGACCGGGTTCACCGGGTCGGGTGGGGCGCGGTGCGGCCGTTGGTACGGCCGTCGGCCCAGCGGGTCCGGGACCGGGTCCGGTACCGGCTCCAGCGACCCCGGTCCGCCCGGCGCGGCCACGGGGGCCACCAGGTCGAGGGCGAGGTCGCCGCGGCCCGCGTGCGGTCCCTCGCCGACGAACTGAAGGCGACGGAGCCCAGCGCGGAGACGTCGGCACAGGAGTCGGCGCACCAGCACCACGGCGTGCGGATGGCCGAGGGCTACGACGGCTGCGACCACGCCTACGGCCGCATCGACCAGTGCGTGCCCTGGACCTTCCCGAAGATGCCCCGGACCGACCGCTGCACCTGGCTCGTCCACAGGGGCTACGGCCGTCTCGAGGTACACGGCCGCGACCGCCACCACCTGGACCGTGACAAGGACGGCATCGCCTGCGGCAAGGGGGATCTGAGGAAGCGTTAGCGCACCTTCAGGGCGCGCGCCACGATGGCTTCCAGCTGGTCGTGGTGTGCGCCCTTCCAGTACGCGCGGCCGCAGGTCGTGCACTGGGCGAAGACGTCGTAGGAGCGTTGGGTGCCGTGCTTGAGCTGGGCGGCGACCTCGTCCTTGGTGGCCTGTTTCAGCAGGCCGTTGCAGGCGGTGCAGCGGGTCCAGGGGCGGAGGTCGGGGGCGAAGCGGTCGAGGACGTCGTGGAGCTGGTCGTCGGGGCGGGTGCTGTAGACGAACGCGCCGGCCCACAGTTCCCGGCGGCGCAGCAGGCCCCGGTCGCGGCTGAGCATGACCCGTTTCTCGGCCGCCGAGCGGGCGGCGAGCGCCGGGTCGCCGATGTCCGTCGACTCGTACGCCGTGTCCACGCCGAGCAGCCGCAGCCGACGGGCCAGCGTGCCGAGATGGACGTCGAGGAGGAAGCGGAGGGGCGCGCCGGGCACCCGCTGGGGGCGTTCCACCGGCCGGACGACCAGCCGCTCGGCCGGCTTCGGGACGTGTGAGGGCGGCACCTCGCGGCCGTCCACGACCAGCGCGCCGACCTCGGTGAGCGGTACCCCCAGGGACTCGACGACATGGCCGAGGGACGAGACGCCGTCGGTGACGACCGTCCGGCGCGGCTTCCGCTGGACGAACAGGGCCAGCTCGGGGGCGAACTCGACGTGGATCTCCGGACCGTTCACCCGGTCAGGATGTCACGGGAGCGGGCCGTCGCCTCAGGGTTTTCCGGCGGGCAGGCCGTGCTCCAGGACGTCCAGGGCCCGGTCCAGCAGGTCGCGGAGGTCGTCCTGGAACCCGTTCTCCGCCCAGGTCATGTTGGCCTCCATCAGGCCGCCGACGAGGGCCATCGCGTAGACGCGCACTTCGAGGCTGTCCGCGGCGAGCCCGGAGCGTTCGGCGAGGGCCGCGCGGAGCAGGAGTCCGGTCTCCGACATGCTCTCGACCATCCGGGAACGGACGGCGGGGACCTGGACCGCGAGGTGTGCCCGCACCCGCACCACCTCGGGGTCCTCCGCCATCATCGCGTCGGTGGCCTTGCGCATCACGTGCCGCACCGAGTCCATCCAGGACTCTCCCGCCGGCCGGGCGCGCAACTCCTCCAGCATCAGCGGGTCGTACTCGTCCGTGAGGACGATGTCCTCCTTGGTCGGGAAGTACCGGAAGACGGTCGACGGCGACACCTCGGCCCGGTCGGCGATCTGGTCGATCGTCGTGGCGTCGTAGCCCTGCTCCTCGATCAGCGCGTAGGTCGCGGCGCGGATCGCCTCCCGGGTCTTGATCTTCTTGCGTTCACGCAGGCCCAGCCGGGGCCGGTCGGCGGGGGAGAGCGGGGAGCGTGCGGGCGTCATGCCGGTCATTGTCCGGCATCGGCCGTGGTGGGGGCCACGGCCGGGGGCTCCTCCCGTGCCGTGCGCCGGGCGGCCGGTGCGTTCGGCAGCAGCAGCGCCGCGAGCAGGGCGGCCATCAGGGCGGCGACCGCGGACACCAGCAGCACCAGGGTCATGCCGTGCACGTAGGAGGCGTCCGCCGAGGCCGCGAGCCGCGCCGAGCCGGTCTTCGCGGCGACCAGGTGGGCGGCCACCACGGACTCCCCGGCGGTGTGCGCGGCACCGGAGGGCAGCCCGGTCACGTCGAGCCGGTCCCGGAACGCGCCGGCGAGAAGGCTGCCGAGCAGCGCGATGCCGATGGCGCCGCCGACCTGCCGGAGGGTCATCAGCAGCCCGGAGCCGCTGCCGGCCCGGTCGGCGGGCAGGGTGCCGAGGGCGCCGTCCATCGCCGGGACCACCGAGAAGCCGAAGCCGAGGCCCGTGATCGACAGCCACAGCGCGGTGAAGCCGTAGCCCGAGTCCACCGTCGTACGGCTGCCCAGCAGGGCGGCGAAGGCGAGCACCACCAGGCCCGCGCTGACCACGGCCCGGGCGCCGAACCGGGCGACGACCGGCTGGGCGCCCCGCGCGGCGATCAGCAGCCCGCCCATCATCGGCAGCAGCCTCAGGCCGGTGCCGAGGGCGTCGTGGCCGAGGACGGCCTGGAGGTACGGCGGCAGCACGAACATCAGGCCGGACAGCACGAACATCACCAGGGTCGCCGCGACGGTGTTGAGCAGGAAGCCCCGCCGGCCGAGCAGGGTCATGTCGAGCATGGGGCGCGCCGCCCGGCGTTCGCGCAGCACCAGGGCGGTCAGGAGCACGACGGACGCGGCGAGCGTCACCAGCACCAGCGCATCGCCCCAGCCACGCTCGGGGGCCTCGATGATCGCGTAGATGAGGGCGCCGAGGCCGGTCGCGGTCAGCGCGGTGGACAGGACGTCGACCCTGGGGGAGGCGGGGTCGCGGGTCTCGGGCAGCAGGAACACGCAGGCGGCGATGGAGAGGGCCGCCATCGGCAGGTTGATCAGGAAGACCGATCCCCACCAGAAGTGGTTCAGCAGCCAGCCGCCGATGATCGGGCCGAGCGGCATGCCGAGCGCGGAGGCGGCGGAGATCAGGCCGACGGCCTTGGTGCGCTCGTCGGGCCCGAACAGCGAGGGCAGGACGGACAGCGCGAGCGGCATGATCAGCGCGGCGCCGACGCCCATGACCGCGCGGGCGGCGATCACGGCGTTCACGTCGCCGGCCAGCGAGCCGAGGAGCGAGCCCGCCAGGAAGACGCCGAGCCCGGCGACGAGCATCCGGCGGCGCCCGAACCGGTCGCCCAGCAGTCCGGCGGGGAGCATCAGCGCCGCGAAGACGACGACGTACGCGTCCGCCATCCACTGCTGCTGACCGGTGGTGGCCCCCAACTGCTCCGCCATGGTCGGCAGGGCCACGTTGAGGATCGTCGTGTCGAACCCGAGCACCAGCATGCTCGCGACCAGGGCGCCGAGGGCCCACCAGCGGCGGGGGTCGGGCCCGGTCCCCTGAGAGTGAGTGAGAGTAGCCATGAAATGAGAGTAACTCTCAAATTCCTCTCACTGTCAATGCCGAGCCGGTGGCGGGCATACGAAAACGGCCACGGCTCAGGTGAGCCGTGGCCGGAAGGGCGAGGTGGGAGGGTTACGCGTGCTGGTACGCCACCAGCGAGATCCCGACGTAGTGGACGACGAACGCGGCGAGGGTGAACGAGTGGAAGACCTCGTGGAAGCCGAACCAGCGCGGTGACGGGTTCGGGCGCTTGATGCCGTAGATCACGCCGCCGGCGCTGTAGAGCAGCCCGCCGACGACCACCAGGACCAGGACCGCGACGCCGCCCTCACGCAGGAAGTCGGGAAGGAAGAAGACGGCCGCCCAGCCCATCGCGATGTAGCAGGGCGTGTAGAGCCAGCGCGGGGCGCCGACCCAGAAGACGCGGAAGACTATGCCGGCCCCCGCGGCGGCCCAGATGCCCCACAGCAGCCACTGGCCCTTGGCGCCGGGCAGGAGCAGCAGGGTCAGCGGGGTGTAGGTGCCCGCGATGATCAGGAAGATGTTGGCGTGATCGAGGCGGCGCAGCACGCCGTCCATGCGCGGGCTCCAGTTGCCCCGGTGGTAGAGCGCGCTGACGCCGAAGAGCAGGCAGGCCGTCAGGACGTAGATGCCGCAGGCGATGCGGCCTCTGGTCGAGTCGGCGAGGGCGGTGAGCACGAGGCCCGCGATGAGTACGGCCGGAAACATGCCGAGGTGCAGCCAGCCGCGGAGCCTGGGCTTGACCGGATGCGGCAGGGAGAGCGCCACGGGGCCACGGCCGGCGGCCGGCGTGTCCGTGGGCGCGTCGGAGGCGGACGCAGTCATGGGCCGCATGGTACCGACGCTGCCGTAAGTCGATCGTCAATGCACGTTCAATCAAGTCATCCGGCAAAAAGTCCTTCAGCTGAACCCAACGTGGACGCAAAGAGTCGTGGTAACCGTGGGATTCCTCACGCCGCTCACTTGTGATGCCCTCTGGACAGATGGGCACTAGACTCGGATGATCAAATGAGTGCGGTCGGCACCGGATGAGCGGGCTACGAAGCATCCGGGCCGCGGCCCCCACGGGGCGAGAACACAAAAAATCCCTCACTTAGGAGCAATCGTGGCGCGCGACATCGCGGCTCCCACCGTCGTCCCCACCAACCATCAGGAACTGATCTCGTGGGTCAACGAGATCGCCGAACTGACGCAGCCGGACAGCGTGGTCTGGTGTGACGGCTCCGAGGCCGAGTACGAGCGACTGTGCGAGGAACTGGTCGCCAAGGGAACGTTCAGGAAACTCGACCCGGTCAAGCGCCCCCACTCCTACTACGCCGCCTCCGACCCGTCCGACGTCGCGCGCGTCGAGGACCGGACCTTCATCTGCTCGGAGAAGGAGGAGGACGCGGGCCCGACCAACCACTGGAAGGACCCCGCCGAGATGCGGGAGATCTTCACCGGCGACCAGGGCCTGTTCCGGGGCTCGATGCGGGGCCGCACGATGTACGTCGTGCCCTTCTGCATGGGCCCGCTGGGCTCCCCGCTGTCCGCGCTGGGCGTGGAGATCACCGACTCCGCCTACGTCGCCGTCTCCATGCGCACGATGACGCGCATGGGCCAGGCCGTCCTGGACGAGCTGGGCGACGAGGGCTTCTTCGTCAAGGCCGTCCACACGCTCGGCGCCCCGCTGGAGCCCGGCCAGGAGGACGTCCCCTGGCCCTGCAACAAGACCAAGTACATCTCGCACTTCCCCGAGTCGCGCGAGATCTGGTCGTACGGCTCCGGCTACGGCGGCAACGCCCTGCTCGGCAAGAAGTGCTACGCCCTGCGCATCGCCTCCGTCATGGCGCGCGACGAGGGCTGGCTGGCCGAGCACATGCTGATCCTGAAGCTCACCCCGCCGCAGGGCGAGTCCAAGTACGTCGCCGCCGCCTTCCCCTCCGCCTGCGGCAAGACCAACCTCGCCATGCTGGAGCCCACCGTCTCCGGCTGGACGGTGGAGACGATCGGCGACGACATCGCCTGGATGCGGTTCGGCGAGGACGGCCGGCTGTACGCGATCAACCCCGAGGCCGGCTTCTTCGGCGTCGCGCCCGGCACCGGCGAGCACACCAACGCCAACGCCATGAAGACCCTGTGGGGCAACGCGGTCTTCACCAACGTCGCGCTCACCGACGACGGCGACGTGTGGTGGGAGGGCATGACCGAGGAGCCCCCGGCCCACCTGACCGACTGGAAGGGCAACGACTGGACGCCGGAGTCGGGGACCCCGGCCGCCCACCCCAACGCCCGCTTCACCGTGCCGGCCTCGCAGTGCCCGATCATCGCGCCCGAGTGGGAGGACCCGAAGGGCGTGCCGATCTCGGCGATCCTCTTCGGTGGCCGCCGCGCCACGGCGGTGCCGCTGGTGACGGAGTCCTTCGACTGGAACCACGGCGTCTTCCTCGGCGCCAACGTGGCCTCCGAGAAGACCGCCGCCGCCGAGGGCAAGGTCGGCGAGCTGCGCCGCGACCCGTTCGCGATGCTGCCGTTCTGCGGCTACAACATGGGCGACTACATGGCCCACTGGGTCGACGTGGCCAAGGACAAGGACCAGTCCAAGCTGCCGAAGATCTACTACGTCAACTGGTTCCGGAAGAACGACGAGGGCACGTTCGTCTGGCCCGGCTTCGGCGAGAACTCCCGGGTCCTGAAGTGGATCGTGGAGCGGCTGGAGGGCAAGGCCGAGGGCGTCGAGACCCCGATCGGCATCCTGCCGGCGAAGGGCGCCCTGGACACCGACGGCCTCGAACTGTCCGCCTCCGAACTGGACTTCCTGCTCTCGGTCGACAAGGAGGTCTGGCGCGAGGAGGCCGCGCTGATACCGGAGCACCTCGACACCTTCGGCGACCACACCCCGAAGGAGCTGTGGGACCAGTACCGGGCGCTGGTGGAGCGCCTGGGCTGAACAGCCCACCGATGACTCCGCGGCCGGTCGCCGTGCCCTGACCAGCGATCGTCACGACCGGCCGCGGTGAACAACCCACCGGGCCCCGCACAACGGCGTGCGGGGCCCGGTCGCGCGCGCCCCCTTGCCCACGCAATCTTCACACCTGTTTCATGCTCCTTACAGGCGTCTCACCGACACCGGTGAGGTGCTCGATTCAGCCTGTGGGGGGCACAGTTGAATACAGCACACCGATCCAGACGGCTCGCGGCCACGCTGCTCACCGCCGTACTCGCCGGGACCGGACTGACCGTCGCCGCCGCGCCCGCGGCCCACGCGGCGGCCTCCGACGCCGTGGCCAAGCTGCCGATCGCGTCGTACTCCGGCCTGGCCGTCGACTCCGTGCACCAGCGCGTCTACATCGCCGACCAGCGCGACGGCCAGGCCGCCGGCACGGTGCTGGTCCACGACTTCCAGGGGCAGAAGGTCACGTCGCTCCAGCACGACGGCCCCGTCTCCGGCGTGGCGCTCAGCGAGGACTCCGCGACGCTGTACGTGGGCGAGAACGGACGCGTCGTCACGTACGACACCGCCACGCTCCAGCGGAGCGGCGCGCACAGCGCCGCCTACGACACCTGCGGACGCCAACTCGCCTACGCGGGCGGCACGGTGTGGAGCACCGACGCCTACGTCTTCCAGAGCTACCAGTGCGCCACGGCCACCACGTCCCTGGACACGCTCACGAACGGCACGGTCTCCCGGACCGGCTGGAACGACGTCGGCCGGCTCCAGCTGGCCCCGGGGGCCCGCGCGCAGAACCGTCTCCTCATGGGCCAGCCCAAGGAGAGCGGCGCCGCGAACCCCTTCCTCGCCTCGTTCGACGTCAGCGGCGCCGCCCCGGTGCGGGACGCCTCCCGCCGGTTCGCCGACGGCGACGGCAAGGGAGCCCTCGACCTGAAGGACATGGCGGCGAGCGCGGACGGCACCAATGTCGCCGTGGCCGACGCCACCGCCGGCACCCGGCTGCTGAACGCCGGCGACCTGTCGGACGCGCCCGACCAGTACCAGGCCCTGCCCGCCGGCGCGACGTCCACCGCGGTCGCCTTCAGCGGCGACGGGAAGTACATCGCCCGGGGCGCCCAGGCCGGCGGCAGCACGCCCGACCTGCTGGTGCAGAGCGCCGACCCGGCCGACGGCACACCGCCGCTGGAGTTCGCCTTCGAGGGCAGCCTCGACGGCAACGGCGTCACCCCGCGAGGTCTCGCCTGGTCCCAGGACGGCTCCCGGCTCTTCGCCGTCACCCGGGGCGGCACCGGCCAGGAGTTCTGGCTGCACGTCATCCAGCCCCCGGCCGTCCAGTACGACACCCGCTTCACCGGCGACCTCACCCACAGCCCCGCCGGGGCCGTCGCGGGTGAGCCGCTGTCGGTGCGTGGCCGGCTGGAGTGGGACGGGCCCGCGCCCGCCGAGCCGCTGAAGGTGACCGCCGTACGCGCGGACGCGACCGGTACGCACCAGCTGGGCACCGCCACCGTCAAGGACGACGGCACCTTCACCGTGCTGGACGAGCCCGACCTGGTCGGCGACGCCACCTACACCGTGTCCTTCCTCGGCGACCTGACCCACCGCCCCGCCACCGACGTCACCCACACGGTGACGGTCGGCAAGGCGCCCAGCTCGCTCACGCTGACCGGCCCGGACGAGGCCACGATGAGCGGGGGCGTCCACCTCACCGGCACGTTCACCGCGCAGGGCAAGGCGCTGCCCGAGCGGGCCACGCTCACCGTGCGGCGCACGGACCGGCTCGGCACCGGCACCCTGTCGTCGGTGACCGTCGCCGCCGACGGCACCTTCACCGTCGACGACCTGCCGCGCACGCGGCGCGAGGTGACGTACACCGTCAGCTGGCCGGGCGACGACCTGCACACCGGCGCGACGGCGTCGGCCACGGTGTACGTCAGGCGCTGAGTTCGCCGTCCCCCGTCCCACCCCGGTCCTCCAGGTACCGGGTGTGGGACTCCTGGCGGCGGGCCTCGGCCTCGCCCAGCTCCGCCGCCAGCCGCTCGGCCTCCTGCCGCAGCAGATCGAGCTGCCGCTCCAGATGGCGTTCCGGCGGCTCGGTCCCCGGTGTCAGACGCGTCCACCAGCGGGTGCGGACGAAGGCGTCCACGGCCTCCGGGATGTCCCGCCGGACCGCCCGGGAGACGGTGTGCACGCCCTCCGGGTCCTGGGCGAGCGCCTCGGCGACCCAGCCCGGTTCGAGCAGCGCGGCCAGCAGCTCGGTCAGCCCGCTGAGCCGGGCGGCGGCCGTGGGCGGCAGGTCGACACCCGCGAGATAGTCACCGAGTCGCCCGAAGTCGGCGCGGATCTCCTCCAGCTGGGCCGACGGGCTCGGGAAGTCGGGCAGGGCGGGCCGCTCCGGCGGGGCGATGAGCGCGCCCGCGCCGTACAGCCCGGCGACCACGACCGGCCAGTACGGTCCCGCGACCCCGGCGAAGGTCAGCGCCAGGCCGAGCAGCCCGCAGGCGCTGCCGGTGAGGTTCTTGCGGGATTCCAGGTAGCCGAGGACCTCACTGGTAGCCACGGATCTCCTCGAAGGCGCCGTCCAGCGAGCCCTGCCGGGCGTCGAAGAGCCGGCCGCCGGTCAGGTCGGCGATGTGCTGGAGTTCGGTGCGGGAGGAGTCGCCGAACAGGATCGGGAAGACGGGGATGTCCCGCCGGTCGCGGTCGAGGGCGCGGTAGAAGCCGTCGAAGTCGCCGGCCTCGGCGCCCGCGGTGTTCTCGCCGTCGGTCATCAGCACGATCGAGGTGAACGTGTCCCGGTCGGTGCCGAGATGGCCGTACGCCTGCTCCAGCGACGTGTAGATCGCGGTGCCGCCGTCGGCGTCGAGCGCGTCGGTGTCCCGGCGGATCGCGGCGAGCCCGGCCTTCGGGTCCTTCGGATCGACGACGTGGGTGCGCACGCTCTTCACGTCCGAGCCGAACGGCATCAGCGTCACCTCCTCCCGGTCCCGGAAGTCGCCGGTGAGCCCGGCCAGCGCCTTCTTCAGCGCGGCGAGCCGGTCGCCCTCCATGGAGCCGGAGGTGTCCAGGACGTACACCGTGCGGGAGGGGCGGCGCAGTTCGTTCTCGTACGAGTCCAGCAGCCCGTCGGCGACCGAGCGGGTGCCGGGGAAGGGCAGTTCCCGGCGCCGGCTGGTGTCGAGGCCGGCGGCGGGCCGTACCGAGGGGACGACCGGGCGGCGGTGGGTGGTCTCGGTGATCAGCTTCTGCACGGCGTCGGTGCGCAGGTCGGCGGTCACCTTGCGGACGTCCTCGCGGGTGCGGGCGTCGGTGGACGCGAGCGAGGAGAACGGGTAGTCGGCGGTGACGACGCCGTCGCGGGGGCGGATCACGGTGAGGCCCGGGATGCCCTTGAGGACGGACTCGTAGTTGAGCAGGGCGTCGACGGTGCCGCGCCGCCGGTAGGCGCTGGCCAGCCAGCCCGACGAGCCCGAGGTCAGCTTCTGCCCCTGGAAGAACTCCTTCAGCCGGGGCGTCGCCTTCGTCACGTCGGCGTCGGTGAGCGCTGACTGGGCGCCGGAGAGGGCGGAGGCGACCGAGACCAGCGTGGCGAAGCCGGAGTTGGAGCGGGCCGGGTCGGTCATGCCGTAGGTCAGCTTCCCGTCCTGGACGGCCTGTTCGACCTGGGACCAGGTGACGTTCTCCGGTTTCCAGCCGAGCGCCCGCACGGTGGCCGGCCTGACGCCGACGGCGACCGGGCTGGACATGACCGGCGTCTCGGACACCACCTTCTTCGCCGCGTCGGGCCGCAGCCGCAGATAGTCGTCCGAGGACAGCCACAGCGCGTCGTACGCCCCGTCCGCCTTCCCCCGGGCCAGCAGGTCGACGGCGTCCAGGGTGCCCATGTAGGTGGGCCGGACGGTGATGCCGGTGTCCTCGCGGACGCGGTCGAAGACGGCGGTCATGTCGCTGAGTTCGCTGGAGGCGAGGACCCGGAGGGTGCCGGGCTTCGGCGCGTTCGAGTCGTCCTCCGGGTCCTGCGAGGTGCACGCGCTCAGCAGACCGGCGGTGACGGCGACCACGGCGAGCAGGGATCGTCCTCTCATCCGAGGCCCCCCTCCAGCGCGCCCTGGGCGCGGCTGCGCTCCAGGTGGGCGGAGGCGCTGTGCAGTTCGTCCGTGAGCGACTGGACGGTGCTCGCCATGACCTCGGTCGCCTGGACCTTGTAGCTGTCGATGGCGTCGAGGGTGCGGTAGATCTGCTGGAACGCGGCCCGCAGGGTCTCCGCGCCGACCGCCGGGTCGGCGGCGATGCGCTGGATCTCGCCGCTCTGCGTGGCCAGCATCTCGGCGTTGCCCCGGATGAGGTCCTCGGTGGTCCCGCGCAACGCGTTGACCTGCTCGACGACCTTCTTCTGGCTGTCCAGGGCGGAGGCCAGCATCACGGAGATGCGCAGCGCCGAGACGGTGGTCGTGGCGGCCCGGTCGACGCCCTTGATCAGCTCCTCGTTGTTGCGGCGTACGACGTCCATGGCGAGGTAGCCCTGCGCGCACACCGCCAGCTGGGTGAGCAGGTCCTGGTGCTTCTGCCGGACCGGGAAGAGCACGTCGGCACGGAGGGCGTCGGCCTCCTGCGGGTCGCCGACCCCGGCGATGTGCTCCTCGACGGCGGTGTCCAGGGCCTGGGTGAGGACGACGTACTCCTGGAGCTTGCCCATCGTCTCCCACAGCCGGACCCGCTCGGTCTGCAACGCGGCGTTGTCCCGGCGCAGTTCGTCCTGCCCGCCGCGCAGCGCGCCCACGATCCGGTTCAGGTTGCCCTGCGCGGAGGCGTACTTGGCGAGGTGGTCGCGCAGCTTGTTGCCGCCGGGCAGCCGGGACAGGAACCTGCGGCCCTTGTTCGCGGGCAGGTCCCGCGGGTCCAGGTCCTCCACCACCCGGCGGAGTTCCACGAGCGAGCCGGCGACCTTGCCCTGGGCGTCCCCGCCCTTGTCGGGCAGGCCGCGCACGGCCCGCTCCAGCATGCGGTTGGACTGGACGGAGGCGGTGCGCATCTCACCGGCGCCGAGCGCGGTGATCTCGCCGACCTTGCCCGCGAACTCGGGCGAGCGGGCGTCGAGCGCGGCGAGCTGGTCGACGAAGGCGGCGGCCTTGCGGGCCATGTCGGTACGCACCCCGTCCTCGACGGGCACCAGACCGCCGGCCTTCTCCTTGGGCACGGGCGGCACGGGATCGGGCGGGGTGAGCTGGAAGTCGCTGTCGGTCATGCGGTGGGTCCCCCGTGTCATCCGCGGGCCCGGCGGGCCATCTCGTGCAGCACCGCGGAGGTGGGCACGGGCGCCTGCCGGACGCCGGTGAGCTTCTGGTTGAGGTAGGCGGCGCGGTCGGCGGTGGCCGCGACGAACTCGGCGGCGTCGCCCTGCGGCCGGAATCCGTGCCGGACGGCGAGCTTGCGCAGGGCCGGGTCGGTGCTCAGCAACTCCCCGAGCGCCCGGCCGTCCGCGTTCAGCGGTACGACGGTGTGGTCGCTGTTGACGGTGGTGTCCGGGTACAGCACCACCAGGTCGTCCACGCCGTGCTGTTCCGCGAGGAGCGCCGCGACCTGCGACTCGTACACCAGCACCAGCGGGTTGCCCGCGCCGCTGACGAAGTCCCGGAACACCGCGTCCGTGCTGGACTGCTGGGCGCCCTGCACGCTGACGAGCTTGTGCAGCAGGGGTGCGGTGCGGTCGAGGTCCGCCTTGCCGGCCACCACCTTGCCGCCGTTGGCCACGTAGGAGGCGGCGGCGAGGTAGAGGGCGCCGGAGTTGGAGGACTCGGGGTCGGTGCTGGCGATGTAGAGGGTGCCCGTCAGCTCGCCGTGCGCCTTGGCGCCCTTGAGCTGCTGCCAGGTGCGGTCGTGCCGGGCGGCGTCCACATAGGCGCCCGTCTTCAGCGTGCCGCGGTTCTTTCCGTCGAGCACCGCCAGCCCGTTGGCCGCGAGCACGTCGGCCGCGCCGCGGTGGGCCACGACGACGAGCGGCGAGTAGAACGGCCGGGGCAGCGGCTCCTGGACGTGGTACTTCTCGGCCAGCTGGTCGGCGGGTGCCTGGCTGGACGGGAAGGCGAAGTCGTACCCCTTGAGGTCCAACCCCTCCATGGCCCAGGACCCGGAGGCCTCGGTCCTGACGGTGTAGCCCTTGGCGGCGAGGGCCTTCACCACGTCGGGATCGGCGAAGAAGTCGGCCTTCTCCGATCCGATCACGCCACGCACGGTCTTCGTTGCCGTGCCCTTGTCCTCTCCGTGCCGGCCCGCGACGACGGCGGCCACCACGCCACCGATCAGCAGAACAGCGAGGACGATTCCCGCGATACGTCTCACGCCGGGGAGCGTGCTCCCGGAACCCCAAGTTCCGCACGCTTCGAGATGAACGGGGAGTGACAGCCCGTTCCCGGTATGCAACCGGAGGGCATCCCTCCGGGAAGCGGAAAGTGAGCGGCCAGGCCGAGCGCGGCGCGGGGTCAGGCGGTGCTGAGTTCCTTCGGGTCGGTGGACAGCGCGGCGGCGTGCGCGTCCATCCGTTCGGCCGAGAGGATCGCCACCGCCGTGTCGGCGCGCGACGCGGCGACCACGAGCGCGCGCCCGGCGAGGGCGTGCGCGCGCCGGTGCAGGGCGCCGGGGTCACCGGCGGCGGCCGGCGCCGCCCGCAGCGGCGTACGTCCTCCCCGCAGCCGGGCCACCTGCGCCGCGAGGCGCTCCGCGGCCTTGTCCAGGTCGGCGGACGGGCTCAGCGCGCGCAATTCGTCGGTGACCGCGAGCAGCGCGGCGAGGTGCCCGGCGAGCTGGATGTCCAGCTCCTCCTCGCGTGACCGGTGGGGGAAGTCCGAGGCGGTGCCGGCCATCGTGCTGTGGACCGACTTGGTGCGGATCGGCTCGTACATGGGGATGGCCTCCTGTGCTCTGACAGGAAGCCATCTTAGCTTGGAATTCGTCTAAAGTTGAGTCGGGTCACAGAATGAGGTCCGTCGACTACACCTGGCTGTATCCGTCGAGGAAGTTCCCGATGCGGGTCACCGCGTCCCGCAGATCCCCCACCGTCGGCAGCGTCACCACCCGGAAGTGATCCGGCTCGGGCCAGTTGAAGCCCGTCCCCTGGACGACCATGATCTTCTCCTTCCGGAGCAGGTCCAGGACCATCCGCCGGTCGTCCTTGACCTTGAAGACCTCGGGGTCCAGGCGCGGGAACAGATACAGCGCCCCCTTCGGCCGTACGCAGCTCACCCCCGGAATCCGCGTGAGCAGCTCGTACGCGGTGTCCATCTGCTCCTTCAGCCGGCCGCCCGGCAGCACCAGGTCATTGATCGACTGGCGTCCGCTGAGCGCGGCGACCACCCCGTGCTGCCCCGGCATGTTGGCGCACAGCCGCATGTTCGCCAGGATCGTCAGGCCTTCGATGTAGGAGTCGGCGTGGGCGCGCGGGCCGGAGATCGACATCCAGCCGACGCGGTAGCCGGCCACCCGGTACGCCTTCGACATGCCGTTGAAGGTGAGGGTGAGCAGATCGGGGGCGACCTTCGCGGTCGGGGTGTGCGTGGCGCCGTCGTAGAGGATCTTGTCGTAGATCTCGTCGGAGCAGACGAGCAGGTTGTGCCGGCGGGCGATGTCCGTCAGACCCCGGAGCACCGCCTCGTCGTAGACCGCGCCCGTGGGGTTGTTCGGGTTGATGATGACGATCGCCTTGGTGCGGTCGGTGACCTTGCGCTCGACGTCGGCGAGGTCCGGCATCCAGTCGGACTGCTCGTCGCAGCGGTAGTGCACCGCCGTACCGCCCGACAGGGACACCGCCGCCGTCCACAGCGGATAGTCCGGGGCCGGCACGAGCACCTCGTCGCCGTCGTCCAGCAGGCCCTGCATCGCCATCACGATCAGCTCGGAGACGCCGTTGCCGATGAAGACGTGCTCGACGTCCGTCTCGATGCCGAGGGTCTGGTTGTGCATCACGACCGCGCGGCGGGCGGCGAGCAGGCCCTTGGCGTCGCCGTAGCCGTGCGCGGTGGAGACGTTGCGGAGGATGTCCTCCAGGATCTCCGGGGGGCACTCGAAGCCGAAGGCGGCCGGATTGCCGGTGTTCAGCTTGAGGATGCGGTGGCCCGCCGCCTCAAGCCGCATGGCCTCCTCGAGAACCGGGCCCCGGATCTCGTAACAGACGTTGGCGAGCTTGGTCGACTGGATCACCTGCATGTGCGTGAGCTTACGGCCCGGTAACGCCTCATGGGTCGTGTTTTCCACCACGTGAGACACGGAGATTTGCCCGGATATCACCTCCGACTGTCTCAGGAGCGGCTTGCGTCCCTACAATCCGCTGGCATGTCCACGGAACGGGAGTACGAGGCGGGGGCGGACGGCATGAACGGAGCGGGCGGCGCGCCCGAGATCCGGCCGATCGTGTACCACCCGCAGCCGGCTCCGGCCCCCGCGTACGAGCAGTACGCCGACCCCGCCGCCGCGCACGGCTGGCAGAACGCCTACGACGCGACGCGCGAACTGCCCGCGCTGTCCCAGGCGGACGAGCCTTACGAGACCTCGGTGATCCCCGGGGCCACGGAGGCCGACGAGGCCTTCGCGGCCCCCGAGGCGCCGGAGCCGGCGCAGGTGTCGATTCCGCCCGTGCCCTCCGGGGTGACCGGCGCGCCCGGTGAGGGCCGGGCCGGCCGGCGGCGTGCCGCGCGGCGCGCGGGCGGCCGGCGGCGGGTCGCGGTCGTCGCCGGGGTCCTCGGCGTGGCCGGTGCCGTCGCCGCGTTCGCCGCGCTGGGCGGCTCGGACTCCCCGGCCGGCGCGCGGCCCGAGGACGGCAAGAGCGGAGGTGTCGACTCCGCTCCCGCGAGCCCGCGCGGGGACACTGCCTCCCCGGGCGCGAGCGTTCCGGAAGCCGGTGACCCCGCGCCGTCCCGCTCGGCCGCCTCCCCGGACACCGGCGCCGGGGGAGACGCGAACGGCGGGAGGGCCGGCGGCCCGGCGGCCACGACCACGCCCTCGGCGCCGAACGGGTCGCCGTCCGGCGCCCCGACGACGACACCGACGACGGCGCCGACCGGCACGCCGACGGCGTCACAGTCCGGCGACCCCGGCAGGGGCAACGGTCACGGCCACGGCGCGACGAAGCGCCCGCGCTGAGCGCAGGGGCGCCCGGTGCTCCGCCGCGCGGTCCCGCCGCCGTCCGCCGCCGTCTGTCCATGTGTCCGTCTGTCCGTCTGTCCGTGCGCACAGGGAAACCCCTATGACCTGACACGGCGTCTTGTCCCCGCCCCTCCGCGACGTTGAGAATGCGCATGACAACCCAATGGGCGACCGGAGGACTCCGGTCGCCCAAGTCGTAAGAGGGGACCCCCACGTGCACAAGCCTCTCCTTGCCGCGCTCTCCTCCCTGGCCATCGCCGGGCTGGGCGCGACCCCCGCGATCGCCGCACCCCACCCGGCCGCCCAGACCACCACCCCGCACTCAGCCAAGGCCGCCGCGGTCACCGTCGACTTCGCCGGCACCGTCTCGCTCAGCAACTGCTCCGGCTCCGTCATCCGCTTCCCGGGCTCCGCCGACGCCGACCCGGCCCTCGTGCTGACGAACGGTCACTGCCTGGAGACCGGCTTCCCGGACCCCGGCGAGGTCATCACCGGCCAGTCCTCCAGCCGTACCTTCGGCCTGCTGAACTCCGCCGGGACCAAGGTCGCCACCCTCCGCGCCAACCAGGTCGTCTACTCGACCATGACGGACACGGACGTCACGATCTACCGCACCACCACCACGTACGCGGCGATCAGGAACTCGTACGGCATCAGCCCGCTCACCGTGCAGGACACGCACCCGGTCGCCGGCACCGCCATCAAGGTGGTCTCCGGCTACTGGAAGCGCGTCTACAGCTGCGCCATCGACGGGTTCGTCTACCGGCTGAAGGAGGGCGACTGGACCTGGAAGGACTCGGTCCGCTACACCTCCGCCTGCGACACCATCGGCGGCACCTCCGGCTCCCCGGTCATCGACACCGCCACCGGCAAGGTGGTCGCCGTCAACAACACCGGCAACGAGGACGGCCAGCAGTGCACGGTGAACAACCCGTGCGAGGTCGACGCGAGCGGCAACATCACCGTCCGCCAGGGCATCAACTACGCCGAGGAGACCTACAACATCCCGGCCTGCTTCACCACCGGCAACAAGCTCAACCTGAGCGCCGCCGGCTGCACCCTGCCCAAGCCGTAAGCACGGTTCACAGCGGTGTACGGCGGACGGACCGCCCCGCCAGGACGTCCGTCCGCCTGCCGTCCTCGATGACGAACCGGCCGTCGACCAGCACGTACGGGATACCGGTCGGCAGCCTGCGGGGCTCGGCGAAGGTGGCGCCGGGCGCGACCGTCCGCGGGTCGAACAGCACCAGGTCGGCCCGGTAGCCCTCGCGCACCAGCCCGCGGTCCGGCAGTCGCAGCCGCGCCGCGGGCCGGGAGGTGAGGTGCGCCACGCACTCCTCCAGCGTCAGCACCGCCAACTCGCGCACATAGTGGCCGAGATAGCGCGGGAAGGTGCCGTACGCGCGCGGGTGCGGCTTGCTGCCCCGCAGGATGCCGTCGGAGCCGCCGGTGTGCGCGCGGTGCCGCATGATCGCCCGGACGTTCTCCTCGTGGCCGACGTGCTGGAGGATGGTCGTCCCGAGCCGGTCCGCGACCAGCAGCCGGTGCGCCGTGGCCCAGGGGGTCTCTCCGCGCAGCTCCGCCGCCTCCCGGACCGTACGGCCCACGAACTCGGCCAGGCCCGGCTCGGTCACCCCGGAGATCTCGATCGTCTCCCACTCCACCGGCACGCCGTGGCAGCCGTCCGAGCCGGTGACCTCCAGGTCGTGCCGGACGCGCTCGGCCGTCGCCGGGTCGCTGAGCCGGGCCAGGATCTCCTCCGGGCCGCCCTCGCTCGCCCAGCTCGGCAGCAGCGCGGCCAGCGTGGTGCAGCCGGGGGTGTACGGATAGGTGTCCAGCGTGATGTCCGCGCCCGCCTCCAGGGCCCGGTCGAGCAGGGCGAGCAGCTCCGGTGCCCGGCCCTTGTTCACGCCGAAGTTCATCGTCGCGTGCGCGAGATGCAGCGGGCAGCCCGCCTCCCGGGCCAGGTCCACCATCTCGGCGTAGGCCTCCAGGGCGCCGGCGCCGTAGGAGCGGTGGTGCGGGCAGTAGTAGCCGCCGTAGGACGCCACCACGCGGCACAGCTCGGTCAGTTCGGCGTCCTCGGCGTACATCCCCGGCGTGTAGGTCAGCCCCGAGGACAGCCCGACCGCGCCCTGTTCCAGCCCCTCGGCCACCAACCGCCGCATCCGGTCCAGCTCTTCGGGGGTCGCCGCGCGGTCCTCCCAGCCGACGACGAGCGCCCGGACCGTGCCCTGCGGGATCAGATAGGCCGCGTTCACGGCGATGCCCCGGTCCAGCCGGTCCAGGTACTCGCCGACGCTCCGCCAGTCGAAGTCGATGTCCTCGCCGTACCCGTTCCAGCCGGTGATCGCCCGGCGCACCTCCTCCAGCGTGCGGTCGTCCACCGGTGCGTACGACAGCCCGTCCTGCCCCAGGACCTCCAGCGTGACCCCCTGCGCGGCCTTCGCGCTGTGGTCGGGGTCGCGCAGCAGGGCCAGGTCGGAGTGGGCGTGCATGTCGATGAAGCCGGGGGAGAGGACCAGGCCCTCCGCGTCGATCTCCCGCATGGCACGCGGGCGTTGGCAGCCCGCCGCGGCGGCCTCCTTCACGATCGAGACGATCCGGCCGGCGTCGATCACGACATCGGCGCGGTACGCGTCCGCCCCGCTGCCGTCGACGACGTCGGCGTCCCGGACGACCAGGTCCTCCACGGGGGCCTCCTAGAAGAACGTACGGATGTAGTCGACGACCGTGCCGTCCGCCTCGGCCACCGGGATCAGCTGCCACTTGTCGAAGGACGTGCACGGGTGGGACAGACCGAAGCCGACCCAGTCACCGACCTCCAGGTCCGCCTCCGGGTCCGTGCGCAGCCAGGCGTGCTGGTCGGACAGTCCGGTCACGGTGATGCCGGTGGCCGGGCGCTCCTCGCCGTTCCGGCGTACCACCTGGGCGGTCGGCAGGTCCAGGTCGTAGGCCGCGTCGCGCTTGCCCGCGTTGGCGAAGGCCTGCTCGGGGGTCGGCCGGGAGACGACCTGCGCCCACAGCCGGAAGGCGGGCTCCAGCGCGCCCTCCTCGGGCACCCGGCCGAACGGGGTGAGCCTGCGGTAGTGCCCGTCGTCGTGCGAGACGTACGCGCCCGAGCGCAGCAACTTCAGTACCGGCTTCGACAGTGCGGGAATCCCGGCGAAGACGTCGGCGACCGCGTCGAACCAGGCGCTGCCGCCCGCGCTCACCACGATCTCCCCGGCATCGTCGAACCGCCCGCTCTTGTCGAGGTCGGCGGCCAGCGCCACCAGCCGCCGCAGATACGACCGCACGCGCTCAGGATCGGCCCGCGGCACCTCGCCCTCGTACCCCGCCGCGCCGACCAGACGCAGGGTCGGTACGGCGGCCACCGCCGCGGCGACGGCCGCGCCCTCCGCCTCCGTGCGCAGGCCGGTACGGGCCCCCTCGCCCGCGCCCAGTTCGATCACGACGTCCACCGGGCGGGCGGTGCCCGCGAGGGCCGCGTCCATCAGCTCCACCCCGCGCACGGAGTCGACGTAACAGACGAACCGGAACTCCGGGTCGGCGGCCAGCTCCCCGGCGATCCAGCGCAGGGCGGGGGCGTCCACCAGCTCGTTGGCGAGGAAGACCCGCTGGACGCCGAACGCCCGGGCCACCCGCACCTGGTGGGGCACCGCGAGCGTGATCCCCCAGGCGCCGTGCTCGATCTGGCGCTGGAAGAGCTGCGGGGCCATGGACGTCTTGCCGTGCGGGGCGAAGGCGAGGCCGTGCCGGGCGGCGTACGTCTCCATCAGCGCGAGGTTGTGCTCCAGGCGCTCGGCGGACAGCGCGAGGACGGGGGTGGTGAAGCCGTCGCCGTCCCGGAAGAGGTTGCGGCGCTGGGCGGCCAGCTCGGCGACGGTGAGGCCGTCGGCGTCCGGGGGGAGGCCCTTGAAGCGGTGGTCGACACGTTCCTCGGCAAGGCGGGTGAGCGCTTCGGTGCCCATGGAGCCCCTCTCGGGCGTTGCGTTCTCTGCAACAGCCATTGCGTGCAGTGCTTACTGGTGTCTAGCATCTCGCCGAACACCGGGTCAACGGATCCGCCGGCCCGGCGATCGACGGGAGTCATCATCAACGACGCTGCTTACGCCTCGGCCGTTGCGGTTGCGCGCACACGGGATGTCGCGGACGTGGACGTGGTGGCGCTCGGCGAGTCCATGGTCACCTTCCTGCCCAGCCGCCCCGGCCGCCTCGCCGACGTCCCCTCCTTCGACCGGGCCATCGGCGGCGCCGAGTCCAACGTGGCCTGCGCCCTGGCCGCCTTCGGGCACACGGCACGCTGGGTCAGCCGCGTCGGCGCGGACGGCTTCGGCGACCACCTGCTGGAGCGGATCGCCGGATACGGCGTCGACGTCACCGCCGTACACCGGGACCCCGACCGGCCCACGGGCGTCTACTTCCGCACCGCCGGGGACCGGGGAACGGGCGCGCACGAGGTGGCGTACTACCGAGCGGGCTCGGCGGCGTCGGCGATGTCGCCGGGGAACGTCGACCTGACGGCGGCCCGCTCGGCCCGCGTCCTCCACCTGACCGGTATCACGGCCGCGCTGTCGGACGAGTGCCGGGACCTGTTGCACGAGCTGACGGCCCCCGCCCCGGGGCGCCCACTGGTCTCCTTCGACGTGAACTACCGCCCGGGACTGTGGGGCGACGGCGAGGACGCCCAACTGCTGCTGGATCTGGCGCGGCGCGCGGACATCGTGTTCGTCGGCGCCGACGAGGCGGAGCAGGCGTGGGACGTCACGGGAGGCCCCGAGGCGATCCGGAGGCTGCTGCCGGAGCCGGCGGTGCTGGTGGTGAAGCAGGGGGCGAAGGGAGCGACGGCTTTCGCACGTCCGTGCGTGGCTGGCCGGGCGCGCGGGGCCGGCGACGGCGCGCCGACCCTGCCGCTCGCCGCGGACACGCGCGGCGGGCAGCCACACTCGCTTCCCGCGGGCAGTCGTGCCGCTGGGGCGGCACGGCTGGGCGCGGACGGCACCCCGTCAGCGCCGGGCTGTGCGGCCGATCCCCGGCCCGCCACAGCCCCGCCCACCTTCGAACCCGCCCTCAACACAGTCGTCGTAGCGACCACCGGCGCCGGAGACGCCTTCGCCGCAGGATTCCTCTCGGCGACCCTGCGGGGGCTGACCGTCAGGGACCGCCTCCGCCACGGCCACCTCTTCGCCGCCGCCGCCCTCACCACCCCCGGAGACCTGGCCGCACCCCCCGCCCGTGGCCACGCCGACCGCCTCGCCGCCCTGGACGACGACGCATGGGGGAGACTTCGACTCGGCCCCGGCTGGACGCAAGCCGAGCAGGCCGAGGAGGAGGCGAACATCCCATGAGTCAGACCGTCGACCGCGCCCTGAGCATCCTGCCGCTGCTCGCCGAGGGCCCCGCCGACCTCGGCCAGGTCGCCGACCGCCTCGGCGTGCACAAGTCCACGGCCCTCCGCCTCCTGCGCACCCTGCACGAACACGGCCTGGTCTACCGCCAGTCCGACCAGCGCTACCGCCTCGGCGCCCGCCTCTTCGCCCTCGCCCAGGAGGCGATGGAGAACCTCGACATCCGCGAGATCGCCCACCCCCACCTCGTACGGCTCAACGAGAGCTGCGGACACACCGTCCACCTCGCCGTCTACGAGGAGAACGAGGTGCTGTACATCGACAAGGTCGAGAGCCGCTACCCGGTCCGCATGTACTCCCGGATCGGCAAGCCCGTCGCGATCACCGTCGCCGCCGTGGCCAAGCTCCTCCTCGCCGACCTGCCCGAACCCGAGCGCCGCACCCTCGCCGAGCAGCTCGACTACCCCCTGTACACGCCCCGTTCGACCCCCCACGCCGAGGCCTTCCTGAAGGAGCTGGCCACGGTGCGCGAACAGGGCTGGGCCACCGACCTCGGTGGCCACGAGGAGTCCATCAACTGCGTCGCCGCCCCCATCCGCGGCGCCGACGGCCGGGTGGTCGCCGCCATGTCGGTGTCCGCGCCGAACGTGGTCGTCACCGCCGAGGAACTCCTCACCCTGCTCCCGCTGGTGCGCCGTACGGCGGACGCGATCAGCGGCGAGTACTCCGGACGCACCCCAGTGAAGGACCGCACCGCATGACCGACAAGATCGCGCTCACCCCGAAGACCCACACCACCCCGCCCGCGAAGTTCTCGCACGGCGTGCGGAAGGGCAACATCCTCCAGGTCGCCGGCCAGGTCGGCTTCCTGCCCGCCGAGGAGGGCAAGCCCCCGACGCCCGCCGGCCCCACCCTGCGCGAGCAGACCCTCCAGACCCTCGCCAACGTCAAGGCGATCCTGGAGGAGGGAGGCGCGAGCTGGGACGACGTGATGATGATCCGCGTCTACCTCACCGACGTCGACCACTTCGCCGAGATGAACGAGATCTACAACGCCTACTTCGAGGAGCAGGGCCTCGCCCAGCCGCCCGCCGCCCGCACGACGGTCTACGTCGGCCTGCCGGCCGGCCTCCTCATCGAGATCGACGCGCTCGCCGTCCTGGGCTGACGTCCCCTCACCCCCCGTATCTCCCGCACGTCCTGTACGGCACGGCACCTCACGGGGCGCCGTGCCGCGCTCCCCCCTGCCCGAAAGCAGTATGCATTTACGTAGAGGACCCCCTATGTCCTATCCGCTCGCCGCCCCCGCTCCCGCCACACCACCCCACACCGGAGGCCTGCTCCTCCTCGTCGACGGCACGGCCGGACTGCTCACGGTCGCCGCCGTGGGCATCGCCCTGCTCCTCTTCCTGATCATCAAGGTCAGGCTCCAGCCGTTCGTCGCCCTGCTCACCGTCTCCATAGCCGTCGGCCTGCTGGCCGGCCTGTCGGTCACCGAACTCTTCGGCACGGTCCAGCGCTCGGACGCGGTGTCGACCATCGAGTCCGGCATGGGCGGCATCCTCGGCCACGTCGCGATAATCATCGGCCTCGGCACCATGCTCGGCGCCGTCCTGGAGGTCAGCGGCGGCGCGGAGGTACTGGCCTCGCGCCTGCTGACCCTGTTCGGCGAGCGCCGAGCCCCCCTCGCGATGGGCCTGACCGGCCTCATCTTCGGCATCCCGGTCTTCTTCGACGTCGGCATCTTCGTCCTGGCGCCGATCGTCTACGCCGCCGCCAAGCGCAGCGGCAGGTCCATCCTCCTGTACTGCCTGCCCCTGCTGGCCGGCCTGTCGATGACCCACGCCTTCCTGCCCCCGCACCCGGGCCCGGTGGCCGCCGCCGGACTGCTCCACGTCGACCTCGGCTGGGTCATCCTCATGGGCGTCGTCTGCGGCATCCCCGCCGTGCTGGCCGCCTGGGCGTTCTCCGCGTGGATCGGCCGCCGCATCTTCGTGGCCGTACCGCAGGACATGGTGGAGGCGGCGGCGGAGGCCAGGCAGGCCGTCATCGAGGAGCAGCGCGCCTCCGGTGTCGAGCCGCGCGAGGAGCCCGTGCCGCTCGGCACGGTCCTCGCCATCATCGGTACGCCGCTGATCCTGATCCTCGCCGCCACCTTCTCCTCGATCGCCTTCGACCCGTCCACCGGCCGCTCGGTCGTCGAGTTCTTCGGCAGCCCCTTCGTCGCCCTGACGATCGCCCTCCTCCTCGCCTACTACCTGCTCGGCATCCGCCGCGGCTGGTCCCGCAAGTCCCTGGAGACGGTGTCGACGGCGTCCCTGAAGCCGATCGGCAACATCCTGCTGGTCGTCGGCGCGGGCGGCGTCTTCGGTGCCGTACTGAAGGCGAGCGGGGTGGCGCAGGCGCTGTCGGACACCTTCCACGACGTGGGCCTGCCCGTGATCGTCCTCTCCTACCTGATCTCGGTGGTCCTGCGGGTCGCCCAGGGCTCGGCGACGGTCGCGATCGTGACGACGGCGGGCATCGTGGCGCCGCTGCTGTCCGAGGGCCACCACTCGCAGGCCTTCACGGCCCTCGTCATCATGGCCATCTCGGCGGGCTCCATCTTCGCCTCGCACGTCAACGACGGCGGATTCTGGATGGTGGCCAAGTACTTCGGCATCAGCGAACGGGACACGCTGCGGACCTGGACGGTCCTGGAGTCGGTGCTGTCACTGGCGGGGTTCGCGGTGGCGGCGGTGGTCAGCGTGTTCGTGAGCTGACTGGTTCCGGCACAGGGAAGTCGTCCATACTGCCGCCGTGGAGCAGCGCATAGGATCGAGCAGCAAGCCGACCGAGGCCGCGGAGCCGTCGAAGGCCGAGCCGTCGAAGGCCGAGCCGTTGAAAGCCGAGCCGCTGAAGGCCGAACCGGTGAAGGCGGAGCCCGTGTTGGGCGCCGGTTTCGACCCGGCCTTCGTCCCGGGGATCACGGGTCCGACGCCGACGGACGGGGTGACGAAGTCGCCGGAGCCGAAGGGGGCGGAGCCGAAGCGGGCCGAGGAGCCGCCGTCTTCCGAACCGGCGTCCTCCGAACCGGCGTCCTCCGAACGGGCGGACCTCGCTGAGGCGGACGCTGAAGACGTCGACGGGCCGGACGCCGAAGACGAGGCCGACGGCCCGGTCTTCGAGGCGTCCGACCGCCGGGCGCGGATAGTGGCCGACCGCAAGGGCGTCCGCCTCACCCTGGACGAGGAGGCCTGCGAGTTCCGCTGGGACGAGATCGCGGCGGTGGAGACGGAGTCGCCCCGCTTCGGCAAGCGCTTCACGATCACCGTGCACACCCCTGACCGCCGCTGGTACCCGATCGAGATCGAGGCGGCGGCCAGGGCGCGCTTCAAGGAGTGGGACGAGCAGCTGGACGCGGTGCTCGACGCCTACTTCGAGGAGGCCTAGCCGCTAACCGCAGTACTGGGCGGCCTTGCCGATCGACCGGTACATGCAGTCGGCGTTCTCCAGCAGCTGCAACACGGCGTCCTTGTTCCGGGAGGTCTCCCGCTCGATGACTTCGTCGGGCGGGTAGAACCCGCCTCCGGAACTGGACGTCGGATACATCTCGAAGGTGTAGTCGAAGATCTTGTGCACGCCCCAGAGATAGTCGTCGATGGACCCGTCGGTGATGTACAGGTCACTGGACTGCTCCGCCGTGTACCCGTTGCTGGCGGCCATCTTCCGCCCCACGGCCTTGAACGCGGCGGCGTCGTCCGCGGTCATGCCGGTGGCGGTGTCCGCGTAGGTGTACCCGAACGGCCACAGCACCAGCTCGCTGTAGGTGTGGAAGTCGATCCCGGCCTTGATCTGCTGCTTGCCGCCGACGACCCGGCCGCGCACGAAGTCGGAGACGACCTTCACCTCGGGCGCGGACTCGGCGGCGGACCCGCGGTAGGTCTCGGAGGACGTCGACCCTGACGACCCGCCGCAGCAGCCCCACTTGTGGTTCCAGTTCCGATTGAGGTCCGTACCGACGTACGAGGAACCGGAGTTGGGCTGCCGGTTCTTCCGCCACGACCGGTACGACCCACTGGCGATGTCGTACTCGCCCCCGTCCGGATTCAGATCAGGAATGATCCAGATCTCCCGGCTGTTGACGATGTCGGTGATCCGGGAGTCGGACCCGTACCCCGCGCCGAGTTCGCGCAGCAGGTAGAGCGCCATCTCCACGGTCAGATGCTCCCGCGCGTGCTGATGCGCGGTGAACAGCACCTCGGGCTCGTCCTCGTCGGTGCCGACGTTGTCACTGACCTTGATGGCGACGATGTTCCGCCCCTGGTACGACTTCCCGATCACCCGCTTGCTCATGATGCCCGGGTAGGCGGCGAGCCGCTGGTCGATCTCGGCGTTCGTCTCGGCGTAGTTGTGGTACTTCGCGTCGGCACTGGGGAAGTCGTAGAGCCGTGCCCCGGATCGCTGCGGGACCGCCCCCAACGGCTGCACGTCGTAACCGAGTCGCCGGAGCTTCCGGATCTGCCCGGCCCGTCCGGACACGACGACGGTCTCTTCGTCGGCCTCGTCGACGGTGACACCGGTCGCCTGGATGGCCGTACGCGTCACGGGGGTCGTGCGCTGATGGATCTCGTACTGCCGAATGCCGTCGTCGACCGATCCGGCCCTGCGCACGCTGTCGGCGGTGGCATGGTCGAGGCCGGCCGAGACCGGGGCGGCGAGGGCGAGGGCCAGCAGCGCACCGAGAGCGGCGGTACGTCTGCCGCCACGCGCGCCGGAGCCGCGGATGCGAAGTCGCATGAACTCTCCTTGTGGGGTGGAGGTGGGGTGTTCCCGTGCGACGTGCGGATGCGAACCGACGGGGGCCTTCGGTCGGGCTCCCTGTGGGCTCGCTGTGGGCTTGCTGTGCGGGTTGGCGCTCATGGTGGGGGGTTGGCATGATCAGGTCAAGCATGAGCGGAGGGAACGACCGGAAACGGCGGGGCGATGCCGAGGCGCCCTCTCAGTCCGCGGAGGGGACCGCCTTCAGGGCCTCGACGAAGGTGGCGAAGACGCGGGCCGGGAAGGTGAGGGTGGCTTGGGTGGGGGCTTTGGAGTCGCGGATGGATATGTGGGTGTCCAGGTGGGCGACTTCGACGCAGTCGTTGCCCTCACCTCCACCGGAGAAGGACGACTTCTTCCACGTGGTGGGGGTGATCACCGGTCCTCACAGCTCCTTCGCCAACTGGTGGATGAGGTCGCGCGACCGCTCGGGGGACAGCGCCTGCTCCCTCACCCTACGGAACAGCCTTCGAAAGTGGTCCAGCTGTGCTTCGGAGTCGATGAACGCCGTGCCGTGCGGAGCGTCGCGCACGACGGTGTCCAGCCGGGGAACCGCTCCACCCAGGTGCACCATGGCGCTTCCGGCTCCTGCGAAGTCGTCCAGCGCGAACGGGACGACCTGAACGGTGACGTGCTCGGCCTCGGAAATCTCCAGGACGCGGCCGAGCTGAGCACGGGAAGCGGCGCGTCCGGCCACCCGGATGCGGAGCGCCGCCTCGTGGATCACGGTCTCGTACGGGATGGGGTCGGGCCCGTCGATGACGACCCTCCGCTTCATCCGGTGCTCCACGCGAAGGTCCACCTCGCTCTCCGGGAACTCCGGGTTCATGTAGGCGAAGAGGGCCCGGGCATAGTCCTCCGTCTGAAGGAGCCCCGGCACGTGGATGACCGCCACGTCCTTGCGGAACCGCGCGTGATGGTCCAGCTCGGCGAGATCCTGATAGGCGGCGGGGAGAACACCCCGGTACTCCTCCCACCAGCCGTGTGTCCGGTCCGTCGCCATGGCTGCCAGAGCGTCGATCAAGGCGTCGTCCGAACAGGCGTAGTTGGCGGCGAGCCGACGCACGCGCTGCTCGCTCACCCCTGCGATGCCGGACTCGATCTGGCTCATCTGTACGGAGTTCGTCCCGAGCAGGGCCGCCGCCTCCGTCGCCTTGAGCCCAGCGGCCTCGCGGAGTCTCCGCAGTTCGGTGCCCAGGCGAACCTGGCGTGCTGTGGGGTTCCGTCGTGCCGGCACGGCGTCCTCTCTCCTCAACGGCCCTGGTGACGCGACTCGTTCGAGGGCAAGGTTACGCGACCGGCTTGCTGCGGATTAAATTTATGCCCTACCGTCGGTGACGCATCGCACACGCTGCGGAAGCGCACCGTGCCGTCCCGCCATGACGGCTGCGGCAATGCCACCGCCGCGCGGAAACCCCACTCACTGGCTGGAGCTGATGAGTCATGCCCGAAAACGAACCCTGGGACTACACGCTCTACATCCCCAACGACCCCAGAGCCGTGACCGTCTGCCGCCGCACCCTGCGGGTGATCCTGACCCTGCACGGGCTGACGGGATTGGTGGAGACGGCTGAACTCCTCGCGTCGGAACTGGTGTCGAACGCGGTACGGCACACGAAGGGGCCGGCGGCGTTGCGGGTACGCCGCTCCAGGGAGGGGGTGGTGTGGATCGGCGCGTGGGACACGGACCCGGCGCCCCCTGAGCCGCCGGTGCCGTTGGGGCAGGCTGCGGGGTTGGAGGAGGAGGGGCGGGGGCTGGGGCTGGTGATGGCCTGCGCGGAGTACTGGGGGTGGCAGCCGTCGGCGCGGTTCGGGGACAGGGGCAAGTACGTGTGGTGTGAGCTGGGGGTGGCGTGATGGTCGGCTCGTCGCATGAGGCGCTGCACCGGATCTTCCAGAAGGACCCGGCGTTGCTGACGCGGGCGTTACAGCGGGTGCTGGATGTCCCGTTCCCGGAGCCGCGGGAGATCGCGGCGCTGAACGTGGACCTGACGGAGATCGAGCCGGTCGAGCGCCGGGTGGACACGTTGCTGCGGGCGGAGACGGACCAGGGCACGTATCTCCTCGTGGTCGAGTCGCAGGGGAAGGTGGACGAGCGCAAGCGGGGCAGCTGGCCGTACTACCTGTCGTACCTGTACGAGAAGTACCGGTGCGAGCCGGTGCTGATCGTGATCACGCAGAGCAGTGCCACGGCGAAGTGGGCCTCGCGTCCGATCCGGTTCGGTTTCTCGGGGTGGGACTCGTTGACGGTACGGCCGCTGGTGCTGGGCCCGGACAACGTGCCGGTGATCGCGGACGAGCGGCAGGCCGAGCGGGACGTCCCTCTTGCGGTGCTCTCGGCGATGACACACGGGCGTGGGCCCCGGGCGGCGGCCATACTGGAGTCCCTGGCATCCGCCCTGCGGACCATCGACCCCGACAGTGCCGCGGTCTTCGTGCAGTTCGTCGACTCATGCCTGGCCGATCCCCAGGCGAAGCAGATGTGGAGGGATTTGATGACGGCGATCCAGTACTTCTGGCGACACCCACTGGCCGAACAGGTACGCGAGGAAGGCAGAGTCCAGGACCGCCAGGAAATGACCCTCCGCATCCTGGAATGGCGCGGTATCCCGGTGCCCGACACCGTCCGCGAACGGGTGAACGCCTGCACAGACCTCGACCAGCTGGAGACCTGGGCCCAACGAGCCGTACACGCAGCGGACGCGACGGAGCTGTTCACCGAGGAGTGAGCAAGTGGCCCCTGGGCCGCTCGCTTCCCGGCCAGTGTCGTGCTTCCACGGGCCGCGTCAAGGGCGCTGCGCGTCGCCTTCGGCGATGGGCCTCCGGCCCACCCTTGACCCGACCCGCTCCAGCACGAGGGAGAAGCGAGCGAGCGGCCCGGAACGGCGGTGGCCCCAGCGGTAACGGGCCCTTGGGTCGGCTGGGAGCGGTCCGTCGGCGAGGGTGCGCGGACGCGCCTCGCCTGCACGCCGGGCCGGCTTGGCGGCGAGCGGCCGGTGGGGGCAGCAGCGGGGATTGGCAGATCTGTTCCAGGGGGCCTAGGCGAAACCATAGGTGGGGCGGCCAGAAAGGCCCGATCGAGTGGAACGAATGCGCCAATCATGGCCACCATGGGCCGGGGCTGGCCACCGAAACGGGATGTCCGAGCTTCGTCATCGAAGTGGAGCGAGCGGCCGAGGGGCAGGTCGCGGAAACAGTCAGTCCTTGTGGAGCCCGCCATTTCTTGAGTCGTCTCCGCTACCCGGGTAGCCCGTCCCATACCAGGTTATGGGGAGCGCAGTAAGAGCGGCTGTTGATGCACGGGACGCCGCCGGGGAACTCAGCTGAGTCAGGAAAAGTCCTCCCGAAGGATCCAGTACTCGGCTCCTTCCCTACTCGCAGCGCAAACACGGTGGCCGCTCACGTCTCGGGCGATGAACAGGAGGTCTCCTTCTGGATCCTGCAAAGAAAGGATGTTGGTCGTGTCGGTCGTCCTCACAAGAAGCCATCCGTACTCCAGGCTGCCAGCCGCGAGGAACGAACCGTCGTCGGCGAACACTCCTGCGTGTCGCGCGTGTACGACCCATGCTTCGTTCACTCGTTCGGCGAAGCCGGGAGAATCTCGGGCAATTTTTACGACAGGTGTTGCCGTCACGTGCATCACCCGATGAAATGCCTCCGCCACAGTTGGTCCCGGCCCTGAGAATCGCTCGATGACCTCAAGGTCCGCGGCTTCGAAACGAAGTTTGATGTCGTCGCTCACTGTGTCCGTTCTCTACTCTTTGAAGAAGAAGTGGTGGTCCCCGCCTGGCTTGTCCAGGGCGCGGTACCGCACCATGTTTCTGTACCCCTCCTGGGTGTTGTCCCATCCGAAGTTCACCCAGTTCCTGCTGCGCTCCTCCTGCGTAAAACCTTTGGGTGCTCCGGCGTGGAAATGTTTTCCCTGAGGGTCGTGTGTATGCTCGACAATTACTCTGGACCCGTTCTCTGTTTCGAATTGTCGAAAGTTCCCCCAGTGTGTTGGATCTGGTGCATAGACGAGGCCGGGATTGTGCATGAGCTTCTTGTCTCCCATGACGGTCCACTCGGCGTCAGGTACCGTGCCATAGGGTACGCCCGCTACCTCGAACGCTGCGCGTTCGGCGTCTTCTCTCTTCTCAAACGGATTGCTTTTTTCGCCCTTCGGGGGGCAGTCCGGCGCAAGTCCGAGATGGTCGAGCCACGTGTGTGGGTTTTCGACGTATGCGACTGGGTTGGGCGCGGGCGTGAGCCCCAGAGGGTCAGGTGTGAGGTACCGGGCCGTTTCGGGGTCGTAGTGGCGGAAGTAGTTGTAGTGGAGGCCTGTTTCAGGGTCGTAGTACTGGCCCGGGAAGCGTAGGGGGGTGTAGGTCGTGCTGTTCGCGGACCATGC
>NZ_JBVHWM010000075.1:0-48275 GCF_055564375.1 Streptomyces sp. NPDC029138 | reverse complement strand
GGCGGAGAAACGCGGGAAGGGGGGGGGGGGCATTCCCCCCCCCCCTTTGGGGGCGCGGGGAGCCGGTCATGCGGGGACGATGCAGTCGAACGCGTGCAGATAGGGGTTGACCGGCCGGATGTCGCGGACCGTCAGGCCCGCCGTCTCCAGCCGGCTGACCATGCTGTCGGTGGTGTGCTTGGCCCCGCCGACGTTCAGGAGCAGCAGCAGGTCCATGGCGGTGCTGAACCGCATCGACGGGGTGTCGTCGACGAGGTTCTCGATCACCACCACCCGGGTGCCGGGACCGCCCGCCTCCACCACGTTGCCCAGCAGCCGGGCCGTGGACTCGTCGTCCCACTCCAGGATGTTCTTGATGATGTAGACGTCGGCCTCGACCGGGACCGCCTCCCGGACGTCGCCGGGCACGATCCGCGCGCGGTCGGCGAGGTCGCCGCCCTCGCGCAGCCGCGGCAGGGCGTTCTCCACCACCCGGGGCAGGTCGAGCAGGCTGCCGCGCATCGCCGGGTACTTGTCCAGCAGGCACGCCACCACATGACCCTGGCCGCCGCCGAGGTCCGCGACCGAGCTGCTGCCGGACAGGTCCAGCAGGGCCGCCACCTCCCGCGCCGACTGCTCGCTGGAGCGGGTCATCGCGCGGTTGAAGACGTCCGCGGACTCGGGGGCGTCCTCGTTGAGGTAGCTGAAGAACTCCTTGCCGTAGAGGTCCTCCACGACGTTCCGGCCGTTGCGCACGGCCTGGTCCAGCAGCGGCCAGGCGTCCCAGGTCCACGGCTCCGTGCACCACATGGCGATGGCCCGCAGGCTGTTCGGGTCGTCCTCGCGCAGCAGCCGGGACATCTCGGTGTGGGCGAACGTCCCGTCCGGCCGCTCGGCGAAGACGCCGTAGCAGGACAGGGCGCGCAGCAGCCGGCGCAGCGGCTTCGGCTCGGCGTGTACCGCGCTCGCCAGGGTCTCCACGGTCATGGGGGCGTCCCCGAGCGCGTCGGCGACGCCCAGCCGGGCGGCGGCGCGGACCGCGGCGGCGCAGGCCGCTCCGAACACGAGCTCGCGCAGGCGCATCGACGGGGGAGGGGAGGGGGGTGCCCCCGGCTCAGGGGGAGCCGAGGGCGCGCGGGATGGTGCGGTCATGTGCCGCCTTCCTTCCTTGCGTGGATCGGGTACGGCCGTCCGGTCAGCACAGGCCCGCGGGCTTGGAGGCCCGGCAGGAGTTGCCGGTGAAGGAGTTGCCGCTCTTGGCGGTCTCCTGGTTGACGAGGTCCGCCGGGGAGTTGTCCGCCAGCCGGTTGCCGGTGATCCGGTTCTTCTCGCTCGTGGCGCCCACGAAGCTCTTGAACAGGACGATGCCGCCCGACAGCGGGGACTTGCCCGTGTGACCGGTGACCCTGTTCCGCGTCACCAGGGCCTTCTCGGTGCCGGTCAGCACGATGCCGGAGCCCTTCAGATAGGGCAGCCGGGCGGTCTTCGGGCAGTACTTGTTGTTCCGGTCGACCAGGTTGTCGCTGACGGTGAGGGCACCGGCCCGCGGCTTGTTCTCGTCGCCGACGACGAACACGCCCGCGCAGTTGCGCAGGACGTAGTTGCGCGTGACGGCGAGGTTGCGCAGCCGGCGGACGGTGATCCCGATCCGGTTGTCCTCCACCCGGTTGTGGTCGATCACCGCGCCCTTGCTGTCCTGGGCACCCTGCTCCGCCTTGACGTTGTTGGCGAGGAACAGCCCCGCGTCCCCGTTGCTCAGGGCGGTGTTGTTCCGGAACACCCCGCGGGTGGAGTGCTCCTGGGCGATGCCCCACTGGCCGTTGTGGTCGGCGATCACGCGCTTCACGGTCAGCCGGTCGGTGCCCATGGAGAACAGGCCGGACCTGGCGAAGCCGGTCACCTTGAGATCGGAGACGGTGACGTCCTTGAGGGGCTTGTTCTTGCCCCCGACCACACAGATGCCGTTGCCGTCCGAGAGACAGGTGACAGTGGCCTTCTTGCCGTGCGGCGCCGGCTTGGTCTTCTTCTTGGGGGGCTGGATCACGGTGCCGGGGCCCGCGCCGCGCAGAGTCAGGCCCGACGTCTTCACCGTGACGCTCTCACGGTAGGTGCCGGCGAGCACGAACACGGTGTCGCCGGCCTTGGCGGTGTTGACCGCCTTCTGGATCGACTGACCCGGATGCACCACGAGGGTCCTGTGGGCAGCGGACGCCGGGGTGGCGCCGATGACGGTGCCGACGAGGGTCGTGGCGCATGCCAGGTACGCGATGTGTCGTTTTGTCACATTCCGAAGGCTAGGAGCGCATGAGCCGATTACCGGCCGGATACTCCGTTCGGCGGCGTGTCCACGGCAGGGGCCGGGTCAGCGCCCCCGAGGCCCGCCCTTGGGCAGCTTCATGCCCTTCGGCATGGGTCCCTTCGGCAGCGGCATGTTGCTCATCAGGTCGCCCAGCGCCCGCAGCCGGTCGTTCGTGGCCGTCACCTGGGGACCGGTCAGCACGCGCGGAAGCTTCAGCATCGTCGTGCGGAGCTTCTTCAGCTCGACCTGGCCCTCGCCGTTGCCGACGATCAGATCGTGCACCGGCACGTCCGCGACGATGCGGTTCATCTTCTTCTTCTCGGCGGCCAGCAGGCTCTTCACCCGGTTCGGGTTGCCCTCGGCGACCAGCACGATGCCGGCCTTGCCGACGGCCCGGTGCACCACGTCCTGGCTGCGGTTCATCGCCACCGCCGGCGTCGTCGTCCAGCCCCGGCCGATGTTGTCCAGCACGGCCGCGGCGGCGCCCGGCTGACCCTCCATCTGGCCGAACGCGGCCCGCTCGGCCCGGCGGCCGAACACGATCGCGGTCGCCAGGAGGGCGATGAGCAGGCCGAAGATGCCCAGGTAGACCGGGTGCCCGATCAGGAAGCCGATCGCGAGGAAGACACCGAGGGTGCCGATGCCGACGGCCGCGAGTACAAGACCGATCTTCGTGTCGGCCTTGCGGGTCATCTTGTATGTGAGGGCGATCTGCTTCAGTCGCCCTGCGTTCGCGGCGTCCGCCGCGGTTTCCTTCCTCGCCATGCCACGAAGTCTACGTGTCCCCCGGAGTGCGGACGACGGCAGTGCCCGGCGGGCGGGACGGCCCGCCGGGGGAGACGTCAGGAGCGGCCGGCGGCCTGGTCCAGGAAGCGCTGGGTCTCGACCCGGTCCTTGGCGCGGCGGCGGTCCTCGAGGACGGACGTCCAGGCGTTGCGGCGGGCGGTGCGCTGACCGCCGCTCATGAGCAGGGACTCGACGGCGCGGAGGGCGCCGGTGAAGGACGGGATGGCGGTGGCGCGAACGGGTGCGGCCTGCATGATCGAGGTCCCCCCTCTGAGCGATGGAGATACGGGGCGTGATATCAGAGTCACTGATTGGTGTTACCAGGGCGTGACCGACCGGTCAAACACACATGAAGCCTGGATGTGAGGGTCTGGAACGCCGACGCGGCCCCGACGGTGCCCTCATCAGCGAGGACGGTCGGGACCGCGTCGTCTCGGCCATTACTGGCCAGTAGGAACTTGTGCGCGAATTCACACGCGCGGCTCACAGCGCCGGTGGCTCACACCGCCTGGGCGGCGACGTACGTCCCACGCTTCTCGACGGCCATCTGGTACAGCCGCCCGGCGCGATAGGAGGACCGCACCAGCGGGCCGGACATCACACCGGAGAAGCCGATCTGCTCGGCCTCCTCCTTCAGCTCCACGAACTCCTGCGGCTTCACCCAGCGCTCCACCGGGTGGTGGCGCACCGACGGGCGCAGGTACTGGGTGATGGTGACCAGCTCGCAGCCCGCGTCGTGCAGCTGCTTCAGCGCCTCGCTGACCTCCTCGCGGGTCTCGCCCATGCCGAGGATCAGGTTGGACTTGGTGACCAGGCCGTAGTCGCGGGCCTCGGTGATGACCTTGAGGGAGCGCTCGTAGCGGAAGCCGGGGCGGATCCGCTTGAAGATCCGGGGGACCGTCTCGACGTTGTGCGCGAAGACCTCGGGCCGGGACGCGAACACCTCGGCGAGCTGCTCGGGGACCGCGTTGAAGTCCGGGGCCAGCAGTTCCACCTTCGTCCGGCCGCCCTCACGGTCCGCGGTCTGCTGGTGGATCTGGCGCACGGTCTCGGCGTACAGCCAGGCGCCGCCGTCCGCCAGGTCGTCGCGGGCGACGCCGGTGATGGTGGCGTAGTTCAGGTCCATGGTGACCACGGACTCGCCCACGCGGCGCGGCTCGTCACGGTCCAGCGCCTCGGGCTTGCCGGTGTCGATCTGGCAGAAGTCACAGCGCCGGGTGCACTGGTCGCCGCCGATGAGGAAGGTCGCCTCGCGGTCCTCCCAGCACTCGTAGATGTTCGGGCAGCCGGCTTCCTGGCACACCGTGTGCAGCCCCTCGCTCTTCACGAGGTTCTGCATCTTCGTGTATTCGGGGCCCATTTTCGCCCGGGTCTTGATCCACTCGGGCTTGCGCTCGATGGGGGTCTGGCTGTTGCGGACCTCCAGGCGCAGCATCTTGCGTCCGTCGGGTGCGACTGCGGACACGACCGGCTCCCTGTGACTTCGATTCTTCGGCGCACCCCAGGGTACGCCCGTACTGTGTGCGCCCTGCCGCTGAGGCCAACCCCGCTCTCGCAGGGCGCATTCCCCCGGCGGACGATCAGGCGGACGCCTTCTCGATCACACGCGGCTTGAGGTCCGCGTTCTCCAGGACGTCCCGCAGGTGCTTCTCGACCACCGGCAGGACCTCATCGACCGTGATGTCCCGGCCCAGCTCGTTGGCGAGGGAGGTGACCCCCGCGTCCCGGATGCCGCACGGGATGATCCGGTCGAACCAGGCGTTGTCCGGGTTCACGTTGAAGGAGAAGCCGTGCATCGTGACGCCCTTGGCGACCCGGATGCCGATCGCGGCGATCTTGCGGTCCTCCCGCCGCTGGCCCGCGTTGGACGGGGCGTACTCCGGGCCGTTGAGCCGCGGGTCGAACTCCTCGTCGGTCAGCCGCGGGTCGAAGTCCAGGGACAGTCCGCCGAGCGCCGGCCGCTGCTCGACCGGGTCGCCGAGCACCCAGACGCCGCTACGGCCCTCGACCCGGGTGGTCGGGAGGCCGAACTCGGCGCAGACGCGGATGATCGCCTCCTCCAGCCGCCGGACGTGCGCGACCACGTCCACCGGGCGGGGCAGCTTCTGGATCGGGTAGCCCACCAGCTGGCCCGGGCCGTGCCAGGTGATCTTGCCGCCGCGGTCCACGTCGATGACCGGGGTGCCGTCCAGCGGGCGCTCGCTGTCCTCCGTGCGCCGGCCGGCCGTGTACACCGGGGGATGTTCCAGGAGGATCACGGTGTCCGGGACCTCGTCGGCGAACCGGGCCGCGTGCACCCGGCGCTGCTCGTCCCAGGCCTCCTGGTATTCGACGGCATCCGCACCGAACCCCATGCGGACGAACCGCAACTCACTCACGGCAAGCGCCTCCCTCAGCGACCGGTGTGTCAGGCACGTGACGCGCCCTCGCCACTGTACGTCCGACCGGAGTACGTCAGCCCTGCGGGCGTTCCTCACACGATCGGATGAATGCACGGCGAAGTGTGCGATCGTCTGCTCACTCTCCGCTACATTCGCGCCGTTCGTGAGGCCATAAGGGCTGCTCAAAGGCAATCCGGGCACTTCGACCGGCCCGGAAGGCAGGAGACCGCACCGCAGATGACGGACCGACCCGCGCAGCGCACCCCCAACCGCCAGCTCGCCGCGCTCATCGCAGAAGCGGGGTTCTCCAACGCGGGTCTGGCCCGTCGCGTCGACCAGCTCGGTCTGGAACACGGGCTGGATCTCAGATACGACAAGACCTCGGTCACCCGCTGGCTGCGCGGCCAGCAGCCACGCGGTACGACCCCCGCCCTCATCGCCGAGGTCTTCACCCGCCGGCTCGGCCGCCGGCTCACCGCCCAGGATCTCGGACTGGACGCGTGCGCGCCGGTGTACGCCGGGCTGGAGTTCGCGGCCACCCCCGAGGAGGCCGTCGACATCGTCAGCGGGCTGTGGCGCAAGGACTCCGGCAGCCACGCCGAACTGCGCAAGATCGCCTTCACCCCGGCGGGGCTCGTGGTGCCCAGCCGGGACTGGCTGATCGGCAAGGCCGACGACCGGGTAGCCCGCGAGCCGGCGCCCCGGGTGCCGCCGCAGGGCCGGCCCGGCGCGGCCAAACCGCCGCAGCCGCTGGTCCCGCCGCGGCTGCGGGCACACGCCGAACGCGCCCCCGGCCACAAGGTCACCGGCGGTGACATCGCCGCGCTGCACTCGGTCGGCGAGCTGTTCCGCACCCTCGACGACCGGTTCGGCGGCGGCCACGCCCGGCAGGCGCTGGTGCGCTATCTGGAGCACGAGTGCGAGCCGATGCTCCGCGGCAGCTACGACGAGCAGACCGGCCGCCGCCTGTTCGGCGCCGCCGCCGATCTGACCCGGCTCGCGGGCTGGACGTCGTACGACATCGCCGCGCACGGGCTCGCCCAGCGGTACTTCGTGCAGGCCCTGCGGCTCGCCCAGGCGGCCGGCGACCGGGCCTACGGCTCCTACGTCCTGGTCACCATGAGCCGCCAGGCCGTCTACCTCGGCCACGGCAGGGAGGCCGTGCAGCTGGCCCGGGTCGCCCAGCAGG
The DNA here is from genome assembly GCF_055564375.1 of Streptomyces sp. NPDC029138. Lineage (NCBI taxonomy): Bacteria > Bacillati > Actinomycetota > Actinomycetes > Kitasatosporales > Streptomycetaceae > Streptomyces > Streptomyces sp. NPDC029138. The sequence goes on along the minus strand of NZ_JBVHWM010000075.1, from coordinate 41,641 downwards.
GGGTCGGCACGGGCGCCCCGCCGGTCGTCCAGGCGCTCTTGCACGCCTCCGAGGCGCGGGCGCACGGCGTGCTCGGGGAGGTGCGGGCGTGCACCGCCGCTCTGGTGCGGGCCGAGCGCGCCCTGGAGGCGGCCCGGCCCGGGGACGAGGTGCCGTACTGGGCCGCGTTCTTCGACGAGGCGCAGCTCGCCGACGAGTGCGGGCACTGCCACCGGGATCTCCAGCAGTTCCGGGCCGCCGCTCAGCACGCCGAGCGGTCGCTCCAGCTGCGGGCGCCCACCCATGCCCGCAGCCGCCTGTTCTGCCGGATCGTCCTCGCCACCGCCCGCCTCGGCCTCGGCGAACTCGACCAGGCGTGCGCGATCGCCGCGGAGGCGGCGGGGCAGGCGGCGGAGATGCGGTCGGCTCGCGCCGTGGAGTACGTGAGGGATTTCGAACGCCGACTTGAGCCGTATCGGGACGCGGCACCGGTGAGGGTGTACCGGGAGAAGGTGGCGGCGCTGGGGTAGGGGTCTCGCCGTGACTCCGACCCGTGTACTCCGGGTGAGGGCTCGGTTGTGGTTGCTCGCGCCCGCGCGGCGGAGCCGCATGTCGATACAGCCCCGCGCCCCCTTCGGGCGCGTTACGCCGCCCTGGGCATCGTCGGAACCGGGTCCGCGCTGTGCATCGAACCCGTCGCGCCCAGGTCGGCCAGGATGGCTGACGTGGCGCGGTGGGCCGAGTGGAGGGCGCCCTGGACCGTGCTGGTGTCCCGGTGGTCGCCGCAGACGTAGAGGCCGGCCAGGAGGCGTACCGGGCGGCGCAGGTCGTGGGGTGGGCGCATGGAGGGGACCGCCTCCGGGGTGTGGTGCACGGCCAGCGTCTCCCAGCGGCGCGTGGAGGTGCCGTAGAGGCGGGAGAGGTGGATGCGGACGGCGGTGTCGACGCCCTCCGGTGGCGTGCCCAGGACCGTCGAGGAGATCAGCACGCGGCCGGCCGGTGCCCGGCTCGGGTCCACGTTGCTGAGGACCGCCGTGTGGGCCACCGGCCCGCCACGGTCGGCGTCCAGCAGCAGCGAGGTGCCCGTCGGGAACGCCGCCGCCGGCTCGTCCGTGGTGTGGTGGACGACCGTCACCGGGTGGAAGTCCGGCACCCTGAGCCCCGGCAGCAGCTCGGCCGCCGCGCGCGCGTCCGTCGCCAGCAGCACCGCCCGGCAGCGGATCTCCCCGTGCTCGGCGGTCGCCACCGAGGTCGTGGACACGGAGGTGACCCGCACCCCGGTGTGCACGGTGCCCGGGGGCAGCCCCCCGGCCAGCAGTTCCGGCAGCACCTCCGCGCCGCCCTCCGGCACGCACAGCCGCCCGCTCGCGAAGGCACGCAGCGCCAGGTCGGCGCACCTGCTGGAGGTGGTCAGCTCCGGGTCGCACAGCAGGGCGGCGAGCAGCGGGCGCAGGAAGCCGTCGATGGTGCGCGCCGGTACCCCGCGCTGGGCGAGGGCGAGGCCGGCCGGCATCTCGGGGCGGGCCAGGATGCGTTCGACGGGGGTCGTGGCGATCCGGCCGAGCGCCGCGCCCAGCCGGGCCTGGTCCACCGCGCCGCCCACCGGGGCGCCGGGTGTGACCGCCGTACCCCTGGGGGCGCCGGCAAGGGCGCGCACCACATGGAGTGCGCCCCGTGCGCCCCGTGCGCTCCCACCGACCGCCGGCGCGCCCGCGCGATGGGTGCGGCCGTCGCGGTGCAGCAGCACGCCCGGCGCGAAACGGCGCACGGTCAGGGCGTCCAGGCCCGGACTCAGGCGGAGTTCGGGGTAGGACGTGGACAGCAGCTGTCCGATGCGGTCGAGCCGGAAGCCGTCGACCTTCTCGGTCGACATGCGGCCGCCGACGTACGGGGCGGCCTCCAGGACCGCGGTCGTGATTCCTGCGCTGGTCAGCCGATGAGCCGCCGAGAGACCGGCGATTCCGGCTCCCACGATGACGACGTCCACCTGGTACGCGGGCTCAAGCACGAGGCCCCTCCTGTGGTTGCGCGACCGGTGGAGACGTCATGCCCCCAACAGGCGCAAGGGATACCCGAGTTCGGGTCGAGGGTAGGGGCGTGATCGGTCAGAGACAGTCGCGCATCAACAGGGCACGGTCGCATGGAGGTCGCATACGGTCACTTTCGTTCACCGGTGTTGTCAGCCGGCTCACCCCGTCCGCTCACCTCGCCCGCTCATCCCGCCCGCTCACACCGCCGCGCGGATCGCCTCCTCGATGCCCGGGAACGCGAACCGGAACCCCGACTCCAGAAGCCGTCTCGGCACCACCCGCTGACTGCCCAGCACATCCCCGGCCATCTCCCCGAGCACCGTCCGCAGCACCGGAGCGGGCACCGCGAACACCGCCGGCCGGTGCAGCACCCGTGCCATCGCCGCCGTGATCTCACTGTTCGTCAGCGGCTGGGGCGCCGTCAGGTTGAACGGCCCGGACAGGTCGTCGCCGTCGATGAGATGCCGGATCGCCGCGACCTCGTCGTGCAGCGCGATGTACGACCAGTACTGCCGCCCGTCGCCCAGCCGCCCCCCGAGCCCCGCCCGGAACAGCGGGAACAGCCGCCCCCAGGCCCCGCCGCCCCGGGCCACCACCAGACCCGTGCGCAGGAACACCGTCCGCACCCCCGCCTCCATGACGGGCGCCGCCGCCTCCTCCCACTCCACGCACAGCGCGGACAGGAAACCGTCGCCCGGCGGCGTGTCCTCGTCCACCACCCGGTCGCCCGTGTCGCCGTAGAAGCCGGTCGCGCTGCCGTTCACGAACACCCGCGGCGGCCGTGGCAGCGAGGCCGCGGCCTCGGCCAGCGCGGCCGTGCCCAGCACCCGGCTGTCCCGCAGCAGCCGCTTGTACTCCGGCGTCCAGCGCCGCTCGCCGATCCCGGCCCCCGCCAGATTGACCACGACGTCACAGCCGGCCAGCCCGGCCGCGTCGACGTGCTGCCGCTCGGGGTCCCAGCGGACCTCGTCCGCGCCCCGGGGCTCCCGGCGCACCAGCCGGACCACCTGATGCCCGTCCGTGGCCAGGGACCGCACCAGAGCGCTGCCGATGAGACCGGACGCGCCGGCCACCGCGATACGTGAACGTTCCATGGCCCCAGCATGACCGCACGGCCGGCCGGAAACCCGTTGGGATAGCCCGGACCGCCCCCGTAGGGTGATCGCCATGCCGGAGCCGTACATACGCATCGCCCGGGCCGCCGACGAGGAGCCCCTGGCCGCCCTCGACCGGGCCACCTGGTCCACCCTGCACGCGGTGATGCCCCCGCCGCAGCCGCCGTACCAGCCCTTCTTCGACGAGCGGCACCCGCCGGAGGAGTTCCTCGTAGCCGAGGCCGACGGCCGCGTCCTCGGCTACATCCGGCTCACCCACCCGACCCCGCTCCCCTCCAACGCGCACGTCCTGGCCATCCAGGGCTTCGCCGTCGCCGACGAGGCGCGCGGGCGGGGCGTCGGGCGCGCCCTGGTCCGGGCCGCCGTCGCGGAGGCGCGGCGGCGCGGCGCGCGGCGCCTCACCCTGCGCGTACTCGGGCACAACACCCCGGCCCGGGCGCTGTACGAGTCCGAGGGCTTCGCCGTCGAGGGCGTGCTGCCCGGGGAGTTCTTCATCGACGGCGCGTACGTCGACGACGTCTGCATGGGCCGCCTTCTGTGAGCCCCGCCGCGGCTACGAACTGACCAGCTCGCCCGTGTCCACCGGCGTCGTCGCCGTGGCCGCGCGCCGGGCGTCGCCCGCCACCTCGGCCGCCGTCAGCGCGTACCCCGTCTCGGCGTCCGAGGTGGAGCGGGCGAAGACCACCCCGAACACCCGGCCGTCCGTGGTCAGCAGCGGGCCGCCGGAGTTGCCCGGCCGGACCGTGGAGCGGATCGCGTAGATCTCCCGGGTGACCGTGCGGTCGTTGTAGATGTTCTGGCCGGTCGCCCGCACCCGGTTCCCGACCGTCGCCGCCTGAAGATTCAGGCTGCCGTCCTGCGGATAGCCCGCCACCACCGCCGAGTCCCCGCGCACGGCACCCGGGTCGAACCGCAGCACCGGGGCGCGCAGGCCCGGCACATACAGCACCGCCACGTCCCGGTCCGGGTCGAAGAGCACCACCCGGGCCGCGTACACCGGCCCGACCCCGCCCACCCGCACGCTCGGACGGTCGATGCCGGCCACCACGTGCGCGTTGGTCATCACCCGCCCGGGCGCGTACACGAACCCGCTGCCCTCGCGGCCCTCCGTGCCCACGGCGCCCTCGATCTTCACCGTGCTCAGCCTGGCGGCGTTCGTCGCGGCCGGGGTGACGCTGTCACCGGTCGGCCGGGCCACCCGGGCCGTCGACTCGTTCTCGAACGGGTTGAACACCTGCGGGAAGCCCGCCTCGGTCAGCGCGGACGTGGCCCGCGAGAACCACGCGGGCGTGGTCTGCGGCATCGCCTCCTGCACCGCGCCCAGCAGCGTCGAGTTCCGTATGGCCGTCGTCAGCGTCTGCGACGGGGCCGCGCTCAGCACGCTCGCCGCCACCCAGGCCACGATCAGCACCGCGACCGAGTTCGCCGCCGCGCCCCCTATCCCGTCCGCCACCCGCAGCGGCCCCCGGTCCAGCTCCCCGCGCAGCCGCAACGCCAGCCGGCCCGCCAGCTCGTGCCCCACCACCGCCGGCACCAGCACCGTCAGCACCGCGAGCACCGTCGCCGTCGCCGTACCCCGCGCCACCTGGCCCGTCACCCACGGCAGCACCCACACGCCGACGGCGGCGCCGCCCACGAACCCGGCCAGCGAGACACATCCGGCCACCAGTCCGCGGCGGTATCCGGACACCGCGTAGACGACCATCACCAGTACGAGCACCAGGTCGAGCAGGTCCACCGAGCCGCCTTTCTCTCAACCCCTCAGTACGGACGGGACCGGTCCGCTGATCAGCCACGCGCACGCGAGGCGGCCACCGGGCAGCGGAACCGGCCACGTACGTCTGTACCCCCAGAAACGACCCGGACCTGGATGATGGTTCCACCAGATGGCACAGCACACATCACGGGCGCGCGCAGCGGTCCGGGAGCGAGATCGCGTCGATCGCAGGCGGGGACACGTGAGGTTCATGAGCAGCGTTCGTATCGCGTCACGCGGTCAAGGCCGACCGGACACAGGCCCACCTGCCCGCGGACACCACCCGCGGGCGCACGGCCGCCCAGCGCCGCCCTCATCCCCGGAACCGCTGCCACAGGCGGGGATACCGCTGCGCCAGCACCCGGTCGTCCTCCAGATCCAGGGGCGTGCCCTTGGGCTCGGCCAGCGCCGGGGCGATGCCCAGGTCGGGCGCGACCGTGCCGGTCAGCTGCTCGTACGCCTCGTCCGCCGCGTACCCCAGCTCCTCGCCGTCGCCGTCGATCTCCTGGTCGAACTCGTCCAGCAGCTCGGCCAGCGCGTCCGGCTCGTGCAGGGCGCCCTCGAAGACCTCCCGGCCCTGGCCGATCAGCCAGCACCGGAAGAAGTCGAACGCGTCGTCGCTGCACCCGTCCAGCAGCAGCCAGGCGGCACCCCACAGGTCCCAGCGGTAGGCGCGGTTGTAGCGGGCCTCGAAGTGACGGGCGAAGTCCAGGACGAGGTCGGGCTCCAGCTGGAGCAGCCGCTCCAAGAGCGCGTCGGCCTGCTCCTCGGGATCGCCCCCGGCGGCCTCGCGGGTGGCGTCGATCAGCTCCCAGAACTCCGTCTCGTCCATCACGCCACCAGCATCGGGCCTCGGCCGGTGGGGCGCACGCGGAGTGCGGCGGATCGTCGTCAGCCGTCCGTACGGTGGTACAGCGCGGCGAGCCGGGCCGCGTCCGCCGCGCAACGCTCCCGCAGGCTCGCCGGAGCCAGCACCTCCGCCTCCGGCCCCAGCGCGGTCAGCTGGCTGTGCGCGACCTCCTCCGACTCCACCGGCAGCGTCACCGTCACCCACCCCTCGGCGTCCGGCGCGCCCGCACCGGCCAGCGCCTCCCGCGCGCCGAGCGGATCGACGGCGTGCGGCAGCCGGCGCACGCCGTCCGGGGACAGCCGTACGACCACCTCCGCGCGCAGGATCGACCGGGCGAACCGCTCGGCCTGTTCCGCCCAGAAGCCGGGCAGGTCGAACCCGGGATCGCGGACGAACCGCTCGTCGAGCGCGGCCACCGCGGTGAACCGGTCGATCCGGTAGGTCCGGAAGGCGCCGGCCCCGGCCACCCGCGCGCACAGGTACCAGACACCCGCCTTCAGCACGAGCCCGTACGGCTCCAGCCGCCGCTCGACCGTGGCATCCCCGCGCCGGTAGCCGACGTCGATGCGCCGGTCCTCCCACACGGCCTCGGCGATCACGGGCAGCCGCGCGGGCGTCTCGGGCTCCCGGAACCAGGCCGGGGCGTCCAGGTGGAACCGCTGGGCGGCGGTGTCCGGGGCGTCCCGCAGCGAGGGGAGCAGCGCCGCCGACACCTTCAGCCGGGCCGCCGAGGCCGCGTCCGCCAGCCCCATCTCGCGCAGCGCCCCCGGCACCCCGCTCAGGAACAGCGCCTCCGCCTCGCTCCGGGCCAGCCCGGTCAGCCGCGTCCGGTACCCGCCGACCAGCCGGTACCCGCCGGCCCGGCCCCGGTCGGCGTACACCGGCACCCCCGCCTCCGACAGCGCCTGCGCGTCCCGTGTCACGGTCCGCTCCGACACCTCCAGCTCTCGCGAGAGTTCGGCGGCGGTCATGGCGGGCCGGGACTGGAGGAGGAGAACCATCTTGATCAGACGTGCGGCACGCATGCGTTCATGATGCCGGGGGCCACTGACAAGGAAGGGGTACGGCAGCGGCCGTACCCCTTCTCCCTAGGACTCCATGCCCTACAGCCCGTACTTCTCCCGGGCCTCCTTGACCGCCGTGGCCTTCACCTCGCCGCGCCTGGCGAGCTGGGCCAGGGACGCGACGACGATCGACTGGGCGTCGACACCGAAGTGACGGCGGGCGGCCTCACGGGTGTCCGACAGACCGAAGCCGTCGGCGCCCAGCGAGGACCAGTCCTGCTCCACCCACTGCGCGATCTGGTCCGGGACCTGGCGCATGTAGTCGGACACCGCCAGCACCGGGCCCTCGGCACCCTGGAGCGCCTGGCGGACGTACGGCACCCGCTCCTCGCCCCGCAGCAGCGCCGCGTCGGCCTCCATGGCGTCCCGGCGCAGCTCCGACCAGGAGGTCGCCGACCACACGTCCGCGGCCACGCCCCACTCCTCGGCCAGCAGCTTCTGCGCCTGGAGGGCCCAGTGGATCGCCGTACCCGAGCCCAGCAGCTGGATGCGCGGGGCGTTGGCGGGCACGGACACGCCCGCGGACTCGGCCGTGTTGAAGCGGTACAGGCCCTTGACGATGCCCTCGTCGATGCCGAGGCCCTGCGGCTTGGCCGGCTGCGGCAGCGGCTCGTTGTAGACCGTCAGGTAGTAGAAGACGTCCTGGTCCTCGCCCGGCTTGGCCTCGCCGTACATCCGGCGCAGACCCTCACGGACGATCACCGCGATCTCGTAGGCGAACGCGGGGTCGTACGTCAGCGCCGCCGGGTTGGTCGCGGCGATGACCGGGGAGTGGCCGTCGGCGTGCTGGAGGCCCTCACCCGTCAGAGTCGTACGGCCCGCCGTCGCGCCGACGAGGAAGCCGCGGCCGAGCTGGTCGCCGAGCTGCCACATCTGGTCGGCGGTGCGCTGCCAGCCGAACATCGAGTAGAAGATGTAGAAGGGGATCATCGCCTCGCCGTGCGTCGCGTACGCGGTGGACGCGGCGATGAAGTCGGCCATCGAACCGGCCTCGGTGATCCCCTCGTTGAGGATCTGGCCGTTCTTGGCCTCCTTGTAGTACATCAGCTGGTCGCGGTCGACCGGCTCGTACGTCTGGCCCTTCGGGGAGTAGATGCCCAGGGACGGGAACAGCGACTCCATGCCGAAGGTGCGCGCCTCGTCGGGGACGATCGGCACCCAGCGCCTGCCCGTCTCCTTGTCGCGGACCAGGTCCTTGACCAGGCGGACGAAGGCCATCGTCGTCGCCACGTTCTGCGAGCCCGAGCCCTTGTCGAAGGAGGCGAACGCCTTCTCGGCGGGGGCCGGCAGCGGGGCCAGCGCGTGCGTGCGGCGGGCCGGGGCCGGGCCGCCGAGCGCCGCGCGGCGCTCCTGGAGGTAGCGGACCTCGGGGGAGTCGGCGCCCGGGTGGCCGTAGGGCACCACGCCGTCGACGAAGTCGCTGTCCTTGATCGGCAGGCCGAGCAGGTCGCGCATCGCCTTGAACTCGTCCACCGTCAGCTTCTTCATCTGGTGGTTGGCGTTCTTCGACGCGAAGCCCTCGCCGAGGGTGTGGCCCTTGACCGTCTGGGCCAGGATCACGGTCGGCGCGCCCTTGTGCTCGACGGCGGCCTTGTACGCGGCGTAGACCTTGCGCGGCTCGTGACCGCCGCGGGAGAAGTGGAAGCAGTCGAGGATCTTGTCGTCGCTCAGCAGCTTCGCCATCTCGGCGAGCGCCGGGTCCTTGCCGAAGAAGTCCTCGCGGATGTAGGCGGCGCCGCGGGTCTGGTACGTCTGGATCTGCGCGTCCGGTACCTCGCGCAGCCGGCGTACCAGCGCGCCCGTGGTGTCGAGCTGGAACAGCTCGTCCCAGGCCGAGCCCCACAGCGTCTTGATGACGTTCCAGCCGGCGCCGCGGAACTGGGCCTCCAGCTCCTGCACGATCTTGAAGTTGGCGCGGACCGGGCCGTCGAGGCGCTGGAGGTTGCAGTTGATGACGAAGGTGAGGTTGTCCAGCTCCTCACGCGCGGCCAGCGCGAGGGCCGCCGTCGACTCCGGCTCGTCCATCTCGCCGTCGCCCAGGAAGGCCCAGACGTGGGACGCGGAGACGTCCTTGATGCCGCGGTTGGTGAGGTAGCGGTTGAAGCGCGCCTGGTAGATCGCCGAGAGCGGGCCGAGGCCCATCGACACCGTCGGGAACTCCCACAGCCAGGGCAGGCGGCGCGGGTGCGGGTACGACGGCAGGCCGTTGCCGCCGGCCTCCTGGCGGAAGTTGTCCAGGTGGTGCTCGCTGAGCCGGCCGTCGAGGAAGGCGCGGGCGTAGATGCCGGGGGAGGCGTGGCCCTGGATGTACAGCTGGTCGCCGGAGCCGTCGCCCTCCTTGCCCTTGAAGAAGTGGTTGAAGCCGGTCTCGTACAGCCAGGCCGCGGAGGCGAAGGTGGCGATGTGGCCGCCGACGCCGTACTTCGAGCCACGGGTCACCATGGCGGCCGCGTTCCAGCGGTTCCACGCGGTGATCCGGGCCTCCATCTCCGGGTCACCGGGCAGGCCCGGCTCCGCGGAGGTGGGGATGGTGTTGACGTAGTCCGTCTCGAGGAGCTTCGGCAGCGCGATGCCGCCCGCCTCGGCGCGCTCCAGCGTGCGGCGCATCAGGTACGCGGCGCGGTGCGGCCCGGCCTCCCTGGCGACGGCGTCGAGGGAGGCCTGCCATTCGGCGGTCTCCTCCGGGTCGCGGTCCGGGAGCTGGTCGAGCGCGCTCGGCTGGATGGCGTGGGGGTCGGTCATGTCGCCGCCTTCCTCAGTCGAAGGGGGTTCCCTCATCGGTAAGGGTTCGGGGGTGCCCTTGGTCTTTGGCAGGACAGGGCAGGCGGACCTCGGTGGCGGTGTCGTTGTGCGACTCCGTCGCGCGTCCGTCGGCGACTGTAACTCCCTGATCGATGATCGATCAAAGGGTTGAGGGCGAAAACCTCTCGATTTGGAGAAAGTCGGCACGGGGTGCCTTCGGCGATGGCACCGGGTGACGTTGAAATGCCGTGTTTTCGCAGGTGAGCGTGGGGATGCTCGACTGCGTCACGCGCGCGGGGCGCACCCCAGCACGTGTGCCTTCACCAGCTCGGCGATCCGGGGATCGCGCCGCTTGAACGCCTGCACCAGCTCCTCGTGCTCCTCCGCGTACGACTGCTGGACCGTGCCCAGCCAGCGGATCGACAGCGCCGTGAACACCTCGATGCCGAGGCCCTCCCACGTGTGCAGCAGCACCGAGTTGCGGGCCGCGCGGACCAGTTCGCGGTGGAAGCCGACCGTGTGCCGCACCTGGGCCGTGCCGTCCGCCTTGCGGTCGGCCTCGTACAGGGCCAGGACATGCGGCTCCAGCGCCGAGCAGTCCTCCGCCAGGCGGTCGGCCGCCAGCTCCGCCGCGATGGCCTCCAGACCCGCCCGGACCGGGTAGCTCTCCTCCAGGTCGGCCGCCGTCAGGTTCCGTACGCGCACGCCCTTGTTGGGCGCCGACTCGATCAGGCGCAGCGACTCCAGCTCGCGCAGGGCCTCGCGGACCGGGGTCTGGCTGACCTCCAGCTCGGTGGCGATCCGGCGCTCCACGATGCGCTCGCCCGGCTGCCAGCGCCCGCTGACGATCCCCTCCACGATGTGCTCGCGGATCTGCTCGCGCAGCGAGTGGACGACGGGCGCGGTCATGAGGGCTCCTTAGGGAGGGCTGACGCTTAGACAATAAGGCCGGTTCGCTGTGCGGGTAGGGCGCGTCGGGGCGCTTTGGTGCAGGTGAGACGAGGCTTACACGCTCCGTATGCCGACAAACACGAACACCCCGCCCGGAGAAGCTCCGGACGGGGTGCCGTGGGGGACAGGAGTTACAGGCCCAGCTCGACCTCGAACTCGCCCGCCTCCAGGATCGCCTTGACCGCCGTCAGGTAACGGGCCGCGTCGGCGCCGTCGACCAGGCGGTGGTCGTAGGAGAGGGTCAGGTAGGTCATGTCGCGGACGCCGATGACCGTGCCCTCCTCGGTCTCGATGACGGCCGGACGCTTGACCGTGGCACCGATGCCGAGGATCGCGACCTGGCCCGGCGGCACGATGATCGTGTCGAACAGCGCGCCGCGCGAACCGGTGTTGGAGATGGTGAAGGTCGCACCGGACAGCTCGTCCGGGGTGATCTTGCTGGCCCGGACCTTGCCCGCCAGCTCCGCCGTGGCCTTGGCGATGCCCGCGATGTTGAGGTCGCCGGCGTGCTTGATGACCGGGGTCATCAGGCCCTTCTCGGAGTCCACCGCGATACCGATGTTCTCGGTGTCGAAGTAGGTGATGGTCCCCTCGGCCTCGTTGATCTTGGCGTTGATGACCGGGTGGGCCTTCAGCGCCTGCGCGGCGGCCTTGACGAAGAACGGCATCGGGGAGAGCTTGACGCCCTCGCGGGCCGCGAAGGAGTCCTTCGCCTTGGCGCGCAGCTTCATCAGGCGGGTGACGTCGACCTCGACGACCGACGACAGCTGGGCCTGCTCGTGCAGCGCCTTGACCATGTTGTCGCCGATGACCTTGCGGATGCGCGGCATCTTGACGGTCTGGCCACGGAGGGGGGAGACCTCCAGCGCCGGGGCCTTCCTGGCGGCGGCCGGAGCGGCGGCAGCGGCCGGAGCCGGGGCAGCGGCGGCGGCCTTCGCGGCCTCGGCGGCGGCGATGACGTCCTGCTTGCGGATACGGCCGCCGACGCCGGTGCCCTTGACGGTGGCCAGGTCGACGCCGTTCTCGGCGGCGAGCTTGCGCACCAGCGGGGTCACGTACGCGCCCTCGTCCGTCGCCTGGGTGGCGGTCGGGGAGGTCGGCGCGGTGGCCGGGGTGACCGGGGCCGGGGCGGGCGCCGGGGCCGGGGCAGTGGCGGCGGGCGCCGGGGCGGGCGCCGGGGCCGGGGCCGGGGCGGCGGGGGCCGGAGCCGGGGCGGGAGCGGCAGCCGGGGCCGGAGCCGGAGCCGGGGCCGGAGCCGGGGCAGCGGCGGGGGCCGGGGCGGCCGGAGCCGGGGCGGCGGCCGGGGCGGCACCCGGGGCGCCGATGACGGCGAGCTTGGCGCCGACCTCGGCGGTCTCGTCCTCGCCGACCACGATCTCCAGCAGCACGCCGGAGGTGGGCGCCGGGATCTCGGTGTCGACCTTGTCCGTGGAGACCTCGAGCAGCGGCTCGTCGGCCTCGACGCTGTCGCCGACAGACTTCAGCCAGCGGGTGACGGTGCCCTCGGTGACGGACTCACCGAGCGCGGGCAGGACCACGTCCGTGCCCTCGGCACCACCGGCCGGGGCGGCCGGAGCGGCCTCGGCGGCGGGGGCGGGGGCCGGGGCGGCCGGGGCCTCGGCGACCGGGGCCGGGGCGGGCTCGGCGACCGGGGCCGGGGCGGGCTCGGCGGCCGGGGCCGGGGCGGCGGCGGGCGCGCCCGTGCCGTCGTCGATCAGGGCCAGCTCGGCGCCGACCTCGACCGTCTCGTCCTCGGCGACCTTGATGGAGGCCAGCACGCCGGAGGCGGGGGCCGGGATCTCGGTGTCGACCTTGTCGGTCGAGACCTCGAGCAGCGGCTCGTCGGCCTCTACGCGTTCGCCCTCGGCCTTCAGCCAGCGGGTGACAGTGCCCTCGGTGACGCTCTCACCGAGCGCCGGAAGGGTTACGGAAACCGCCATGGTTTCGGTTGCTCCTAACGAATTGCGGAAGTCTGTGTCGTCGCGCCCGTTGACCGAAGGCTCAGTCGTGGGAGTGCAGCGGCTTGCCGGCCAGGGCCAGGTGGGCCTCGCCGAGCGCCTCGTTCTGCGTCGGGTGGGCGTGGATGAGCTGGGCGACCTCGGCCGGCAGCGCCTCCCAGTTGTAGATCAGCTGGGCCTCGCCGACCTGCTCGCCCATGCGGTCGCCGACCATGTGGACGCCGACGACGGCACCGTCCTTGACCTGGACGAGCTTGATCTCGCCCGCGGTCTTCAGGATCTTGCTCCTGCCGTTGCCCGCGAGGTTGTACTTGAGAGCGACGACCTTGTCCGCGCCGTAGATCTCCTTGGCCTTGGCCTCGGTGATACCGACGGAGGCGACCTCCGGGTGGCAGTACGTCACCCGCGGGACACCGTCGTAGTCGATCGGAACGACCTTCAGACCGGCCAGACGCTCCGCCACCAGGATGCCCTCGGCGAAGCCGACGTGCGCGAGCTGGAGCGTCGGGACGAGGTCACCGACGGCGGAGATGGTCGGGACGTTGGTGCGCATGTACTCGTCGACGAGGACGTAGCCGCGGTCCATGGCGACCCCGGCCTCCTCGTAGCCCAGGCCCTGCGAGACCGGGCCGCGGCCGACGGCCACCAGCAGGACCTCGGCCTCGAACTCCTTGCCGTCGGCCAGGGTGACCTTCACGCCGTCCTGGGTGTACTCGGCCTTCTGGAAGAAGGTGCCCAGGTTGAACTTGATGCCGCGCTTGCGGAACGCGCGCTCAAGAAGCTTCGAGCTGTTCTCGTCCTCGACCGGGACGAGGTGCTTCAGGCCCTCGATGATCGTGACGTCGGAACCGAAGGACTTCCACGCCGAGGCGAACTCGACGCCGATGACACCGCCGCCCAGGATGATCGCGGACTTCGGCACGCGGTCCAGGACGAGGGCGTGGTCGGAGGAGATGACGCGGTTGCCGTCGATCTCCAGGCCCGGCAGCGACTTCGGCACGGAGCCGGTCGCCAGCAGGACGTGGCGGCCCTGGACGCGCTGGCCGTTGACGTCCACGGAGGTGGGGGAGGACAGCCGGCCCTCACCCTCGATGTAGGTCACCTTGCGGGAGGCGATGAGCCCCTGGAGACCCTTGTACAGACCCGAGACGACCTCGTCCTTGTACTTGTGGACGGCCGGGACGTCGATGCCCTCGAAGCTGGCCTTGACGCCGAACTGCTCGCTCTCGCGGGCCTGGTCGGCGATCTCGCCCGCGTGCAGCAGGGCCTTGGTGGGGATGCAACCCCGGTGCAGGCAGGTGCCGCCGACCTTGTCCTTCTCGATCAGGGCGACGTCCAGGCCCAGCTGCGCTCCGCGCAGGGCCGCGGCGTAACCACCGCTACCACCGCCGAGGATCACTAGGTCGAAAACGGTGCTGGCGTCGTTCGCCACGTCACGTCCTCCATGCATGTGCGCCGTGCGCCGGTCTCCGATGACCGGCAGGCGGCTGGTGTCCGGCCGCTTGATGCTTCGGCCCTTCGGTGGGGGCCCTGTCCTGCCGGGCTCCATCTTTGCACTTGTCGGAGGCGATCGAGACGCCGGGCTGGTGTGTGAGACGTCCCACGTTCACCGGAAAACGAAGGTGCGCCGCAGCAGGGGCGCGGGGAACTGCGCGAACAGCCCCCACGCCCCTGCGGACGCCGTACTACGGACCGGACCGAGCTGTCAGGCGACTCAGCCCAGGTCACCCGCGGCCGTCAGCTCCGCGAGCCGCACCAGCGTCCGCACCGCCGACCCCGTACCACCCTTCGGCGTGTACCCGAAGGGCCCGCCCTCGTTGAACGCCGGCCCGGCGATGTCGAGGTGCGCCCACGTGATCCCCTCGCCCACGAACTCGCGCAGGAAGAGACCGGCGACCAGGCCGCCACCCATCCGCTCGCCCATGTTCGCGATGTCGGCCACGGACGAGTCCATGCCCTTGCGCAGGTGCTCCGGCAGCGGCATCGGCCAGGCCGGCTCGCCGACCTCCTCCGCCGCCTCGTGCACCGCGGAGCGGAACGCGTCGTCGTTGGCCATCACACCGAAGGTCCGGCTGCCGAGCGCCAGCATCATCGCGCCGGTGAGCGTCGCGACGTCCACGATCGCGTCCGGGTTCTCCTGCGAGGCCGCCCACAGCGCGTCGGCGAGCACGAGCCGGCCCTCCGCGTCGGTGTTGAGCACCTCGACCGTCTTGCCGCTGTACATGCGCAGTACGTCACCCGGGCGCACGGCGGAGCCGGACGGCATGTTCTCGGCCAGCGCCAGCCAGCCGGTGACATTGACCTCCAGGCCGAGCCGCGCGGCGGCGACGACCGAGGCGAACACGGCGGCGGCACCGCTCATGTCGCACTTCATCGTCTCGTTGTGCCCGGCCGGCTTCAGCGAGATGCCGCCCGAGTCGTAGGTGATGCCCTTGCCGACGAAGGCCAGGTGCTTGTCCGCCTTCGGGTGCGTGTACGACAGCTTCACCAGGCGCGGGGTGGCCGCGGAGCCGCCGCCGACGCCGAGGATGCCGCCGTAGCCGCCCTTGACGAGCGCCTTGTCGTCGAGCACCTGCACCTTGATGCCGTGCTCCTTGGCCGCGGCCTGCGCGATGCCGGCGAACGCGGCGGGGGTGAGGTCGTTCGGCGGGGTGTTGACCAGGTCGCGGGCGCGGTTCAGCTCCTCGCAGACCGCGACCGCGCGGGCGAGCGCGCCCTTGTGGGCGGCGTCGCGCGGCTTGCCGCCGAGCAGCGTGGCCTCGGCCAGCGGCGCCTTGCCGTTCTTGGCCTTGGCGTTCCCGGCGTCCTGGGCGTTGCCCTTGTAGGTGTCGAACGAGTACGCGCCGAGCAGGACGCCCTCGCCGATCGCGCCGATCGCGCCGGGGCTGTCGACGGGCAGGGCGAACGCGGCCTTCTTCGACCCGGCGAGCGCGCGGGCGGCCACGCCGGCGGCCTTGCGCAGCGCCTCGGCGTCGTAGCCGGCGCCGCCGTCCTCGCCGTCCTCGCCGTCCTTGCCGTCGGGCTGCGCGCCGAGGCCCACCGCCACCACGAGCGGGGCCTTGAAGCCGGCCGGCGCGGGCAGCTTCGTCAGCTCGCCCTCGGCACCCGAGGCGCCGAGGGTCTCCAGGACGCCGGCCAGCTTGCCGTCGTACGCCTTGTCCACGGCCTCGGCGCCCGGCGCGACGACGGGCCCCTGGGCGCCCTTGGCGACACCGATCACGATCGCGTCGGCCCGCAGGCCGGGCGCCGCGGCGGTGCTGAGAGTCAGAGCAGTCACGGTGGTGAAATCTCGCTTCCGATGTGAAGTTGCTGTGGCCGATGTGGGGTGGGTCGACCGGGCCCGAGAGCCGACCCTAGGTCCAGGCCTGGGGACTGGTGGCAACCGGGGTCTTCACCCTGTCGGCGAACACCCGTGACGAGACTACGCCCGTTGCCGACGCGTCCCGAAGGGGCGCGGGGGTGCCTGATGTGCGGTTCGGCCGCGGGCGCGACCAGCCACGACGGTCCCGCGGCCGCCGGAGAACGTACGGCCCCGAGCCGGGAGGCGCTAACGACCGAGGGCCAGCACCACGAGTGCCGTGACCGCGGCCGTCTCCGCGACCGCGCCGAACACATCGCCGGTGACCCCGCCGAACCTGCGGACGCACCTTCGCAGCAGCAGGTCGGCGACGGCGACGGCGGCGGCCGTCGCGAGGGCGGTGCGCGCGCCGTCGTACCCGCCGAGGCAGGCGCCCGCCGCCCCGGCCGCCGCCACGACGCCGATCGCCACGGCCAGTGCCGCGCCCTTCGGGACCACCCCGGCCACCGCCGCGCCCAGCCCCTCCGGGCGGGCGGCCGGCACCCCGGCGCGGGCGGCCAGGGTGAGCGTCAGCCGGGCCGCGACCGCCGAGGCCACGGCCGCCACGGCACCCCGGGCCCAGGAGTCGCCGTAGAGCTGCGCCAGCACGGCGACCTGGGCGAGCAGCACCAGGACGAGGGTGAGCACCCCGAACGGCCCGATGTCCGACTGCTTCATGATCCGGAGCGCGTCCTCGGCGGGCTTGCCGCTGCCCAGCCCGTCGGCGGTGTCGGCGAGCCCGTCGAGATGCAGCCCTCGGGTCAGCGCGGCCGGTACGGCGACCGAGGCGACGGCGGCGAGCGGCGGGCCCGCGCCGAGGAGGAGCAGCAGCAGGCCGAGCCCGGCCGCGCACCCGCCGACGACCAGCCCGGCCACCGGCGCGCACAGCATGCCGCCGCGCGCGGCCTCGCGGTCCCAGCGGCGCACCCGGACGGGCAGCACGGTGAGCGTGCCGAAGGCGAAGCGGAGACCGTCCAGCGGGGAGGACGGAGACGACGGGGGCGAGGGGGACGACGGCGAGGACGTGAGCACCGGCGCAGGGTATCCGGCGGCCGGCCGGGCCGCCCCGGGCCCCACGCGCGGCCCTTCGCCGCCCCCGGAGGGATAAAGTGCGCACATGGGGCACTGGTGGGTGCGGAACATCGTCGAGCCGGGCAAGCTTCCCCTGCTGCTGGCCCTCGCCGCCTTCGTGCTGACCTTCGTCGTCACCCGGGTGATCACCCGGCTGATCCGGGCGGGCAAGGGCCCGTTCGGCAACGTCAGGGCGGGCGGACTGCACATCCACCACGTCGTCCCCGGGGTCCTCCTCACCGTCGTCGGCGGTTTCGGCGCGGTGGCCAGCGACCGGCACGGCGCCGGCGGGGTCGTCTCGGCCGTGCTGTTCGGCATGGGCGCGGGCCTGGTCCTGGACGAGTTCGCGCTGATCCTGCACCTGGACGACGTCTACTGGACCGAGGAGGGCCGCAAGAGCGTCGAGGTCGTCGTGCTCACCACCGCCCTGGTCGGCCTGCTGCTCGCCGGCTTCGTGCCGTTCGGCGTCGACGACCTCTCCGGGGAGGAGCTGGCCGACCGCGGCACGGTCATCTCCAACATCGTCGGGAACTTCCTCTTCTCCCTCATCGCCCTGTACAAGGGCAAGGCCCGCACCGCGCTCTTCGGGGTGATCGTGCCGCTGGTCGCGCTCGTCGGCGCGCTCCGGCTCGCCAGCCCCGGCTCCCCGTGGGCCCGCCGCTTCTACGGACGCCGCCCCCGTGCCCGCGCCAAGGCCGTCCTGCGCGCCTACCGGCACGACCGCCGCTGGGTGCGGCCGAGCCGCGCCGTTCAGGACTGGATCGGCGGCAAGCCCGACCCCCGCCCGGCGCGCCTGCCGGGCCACCGCTGACGCAGGGCGCGGCCCGGCAGGCTCGTGGCGCGGTGCCGCGACGCGGCCAGCAGACACAGCAGCCCCACCGCCATCAGCGCGGCCAGGTGCTCCTTGCCCGCCAGGTTCTCCTTCAGCAGCACCTCGACCACCATCGCGAAGGTGACCGCGCCCGCCGTCACGTAGGCGCCGTACCGCCAGCTCACGAACACCGCGAGCCCTACGACGGCCGCCGACGGGCCGGTGTCCACCACCTGCCCGTCGGTCCACGGCAGCCCGAACGGGGCGTGCGCGCCCAGGGTGATGCCGAGGCGCGCGTACAGGGTCCCGGCGAGCGTCGCGACGTAGGCGATGGTCAGCGTCCGCCACCAGCCCAGGCACAGCTCGGCGATCCCGAACACCAGCAGGATCTGCGCCAGCGCCCCCCACACCGGCAGGTCCAGCGCGGGCACGAACAGCGACAGGGGAGTGCGCAGCAGGGCGAGCCACAGCGGGTCGTCGGCCCGTACGGCACCCAGGTTCTGCACCGCCTGATACCCCCACGGCTGGTTCTGCACGTACTGGAGGAACGCCGTCAGGCCCACCGCCGTGACCGTCATCGGGGCCGCCGCCGGGCCCCGCCTCCGCAGGGGCGCGCGCACGGCGGCGTACAGGGGTCCCCACTCGGCACGGGCCCAGCGGGCCGGCGTCCTCATCGGACGCCCCTCCTCGAACGTTCCCCCATCAAGCGTTCCGGCCATCGAGCGTTCCCCCGTCGAGCGTGTCTCATCGGTGCGTGCCCAGCTGCCTGCGATGCAGCCACTTGGGCAGCCCCGGCGCCTCCAGGAACCCCTCCGCGCGGGCCGAGGCGAGGCCGATGCGCGGTAGGTCCGCGCTCTTCTCGAAGAGCAGGAACCGTGGCTCCCAGATGGGCCGGTACTTGGCGTTGGCGCGGTACAGCGACTCGATCTGCCACCAGCGCGAGAAGAAGCTGAGCAGCGACCGCCACAGCCTCAGCACCGGTCCGGCACCGAGGCGCGCGCCACGTTCGAAGACCGACCTGAACATCGCGAAGTTGAGTGAGACCTGCGTGATCCCGATCTCGCCGGCCCGCCGCAGCAGCTCGATGACCATGAACTCCATCAGTCCGTTGTCGGAGTCCCGGTCCCGCCGCATGAGGTCCAGGGACAGCCCGTGCGGCCCCCACGGCACGAAGGACAGCAGCGCCCGCAGCCGCCCCTCGGCGTCCGTGCACTCCAGCATCACGCACCGGCCGTCCTCGGGGTCCCCGAGCCGGCCGAGCGCCATGCTGAAGCCGCGCTCGGTCGCCCCGTCCCGCCAGTCGTCGGCACGCTCCACCAGATACGCCATCTCGTGAGCCGGGATGTCCTCGTGCCGGCGGATGCGCACCCGGTACCCGGCCCGCTTCACCCGGTTGTACGCCTGCCGGACGGTGCGCATCGCCCGGCCCTCCAGCGTGAACTCGGCGACCTCCACGACCGCCTCGTCCCCGAGTTCCAGCGCGTCGAGACCGTGCCGGGTGTAGACCGTCCCGGCCTCCTCGCTCGCCCCCATGACCGCCGGGATCCACCCGTGCGCCCGCGCCTGCGCGAGCCACGGCACGATCGCCCCCGGCCAGGCCTCGGGGTCCCCGATCGGATCGCCGGACGCGAGGCTCACCCCGCCGACCACCCGGTAGGCGACGGCGGCCTTCCCGGTCGGCGACCACACCACGCTCTTCTCGCGGCGCAGCGCGAAGTAGCCGAGCGAGTCGCGGTCGCCGTGCCGCTCCAGCAGCGCCCGCAGCCGCTTCTCGTCGTCCTCGCCGAGCGGGTCGACGGCCCGCCGGGAGCGGAAGGCGGCGTAGAACACGGCGAGGACCAGGGCCGTACTGAGCACGTTGATCGCCACGTTGGCCCAGTTCGGCGGGTCGATCCCGGGGAAGTGGGACTCCTCGGCGGCCACCGACACCAGACGCAGGGTGCCGTAGTGCCAGCGCTCCGGGAACGTCGACCGGGCCGCGTCCGGCGCCTGGTTCGTGACCGTCACCAGCAGCCCGGCCAGCAGGCTCGCCACCAGCCCGCCGCCGACGGCCACCGTGGCCGCGAGCCGGGGGTTGGACCGGTCGCCCTTGGCGTAGAACTCCCGGCGGCCGGCGAGCAGCGCGCCGACGAAGGCGGCCGTCAGCGCGAGGGACACCCAGTTCTGCGCGTACCGCCGGATCTCCGGGAACGCCATGGCGAACGCGAACAGGGCCAGGAAGAGCCCGCTCATCACCAGGTTGAGGATCCACGCGGCCCGCTTCCGGCGCCGCATGGTGATCGCGAGGAAGGCGGTGAACACACCGGAGGCGAAGCCGGCCGTCAGCAGGTACGGCGTGAAGAAGTCGTCCTGGTTGTGCCGGCGCACGTCCTGGCCGAGCGAGACCCACACCGCGCTGAGGAAGTTGATGAAGGCGACGGTCCGCAGATACCAGACGGCGAACGCGGCGGCCCTCCGGGAAGCCCCGGTGGACCGCCGCGCCCGCTCACCCGTCCGCGCCGCCTCGGCTCGCTGCTCCACGGCAATTCGGACATCTCCCATGGAGCAGGATCATATGGGTGTGATTCTGATGAACCGCACTTTTCAGCCCGTTAGCGGCACCAGCCTCACATTTCCCGCTCTTCCTCCGGCTCCCGCTCTTCCTCCGGCTCCTTCTCCGCCTCCGGCCTCTCGGGAAGCTCCGCGGCCAGCGCGGCGGCGCTCTGCACCAGCGGCAGCGCCAGCAGCGCGCCGACGCCCTCGCCGACCCGCACCCCCTGCTCCAGCAGCGGCTCCAGGGCCATCCGGTCCAGCGCCTTCGCCTGGCCCGGCTCCCCGCTGTCGTGCCCGGCCAGCCACCAGTCCGGCGCCCGGAACGCGACCCGCTGCGCGACCAGCGCGCACGCGGCGGCCACCACCCCGTCGAGGATCACCGGCAGCTTCCGCACCGCGCACTGCAACAGGAACCCGGTCATCGCCGCGAGGTCCGCCCCGCCCACGGTCGCCAGCAACTGCACCTGGTCCCCGAGCACCGGCCGGGCCCGCCGCAGTGCGTCCCGGATCGCCGCGCACTTGCGCATCCACGCCAGGTCGTCGATCGCGACTCCGCCCCGCCCGGTCACCACGGACGCGTCGGTGCCGCACAGCGCCGCGACCAGCACGGCCGCCGGCGTGGTGCCGCCCACGCTGACATCGCCGAGCACCACCAGATCGGTCCCCGAGTCGGCCTCCTCGTCGGCGACCGCGACCCCCGCCCGCAGCGCGGCCTCGGCCTCGTCCAGGGTGAGCGCGTCCTCGACGTCGATACGGCCGCTGCCCCGCCGCACCCGGTGCCGCACCACGTCCTTCGGGAAGGCGTCCGGGTCGCAGTCGAGGGCCATGTCCACGACCCGTACGGGCACCTCCAGTCGGCGCGCGAGCACGGCCACCGGGCTCGCGCCCTCCAGTACCTCCCGCACCAGCCGCTCCGCGCCGCCCGCCGGCCGCGCCGAGACGCCCAGCTCCGCGATGCCGTGGTCGCCGGCGAACAGCACCACCCGGGGCCGCTCGACCGGCCGTACCGGTACGGTGCCGCGCGCGGCGGCCAGCCACTCGCCCAGTTCGTCGAGGCGGCCCAGGGCTCCCGGCGGCACGATCTGGCGCTCGCGCCGGGCCTCGGCGTCACGGCGTACGCCCCCGTCCGGGCGCTCGATCAGATCGGTGAAGTCGTCCAGATTAAGGCTGCTCATTCGCCGAACAGTACCGCCAGCGAACGAACACCCCCGCGCCACATCGACACCACACCCCTCCGACGTCTTTGCACCTCAGAGCGTGATCCCATACGTTCCGGTTTGCCGCGGAATGTCGCACAGGGAGCACGCCCATGCCGACCTCGCCCCTCACCCCGCAGATCACCACCCCCCACGACCCCTTCCAGGAGCCCCGCCGCGAGGACTGCCCCTGGTGCGGCTCCCCCCGCCTGCGCACCCGGCTGCGCGCGCCCGACCCGCTGCGGCACCGGTCGGGCAGGTTCGTCCTCGACGCGTGCCGGGACTGCGGCCACGCCTTCCAGAACCCCCGGCTCAGCGCGGAGGGGCTCGCCTTCTTCCACCGCGACTTCTACGAGAGACACCTGGCGGAGTTCACCGCGTACGTCCTCCCCGCCCGGGCGGTCCGCCGCCGGCACCGCGCCACCGCCTGGCGGCTGTCCGCGCTGCGGGAACCGGAGAGCTGGCTGGACGTCGGCACCGGCCACGCGCGCTTCCCCGAGGCGGCGAAGGAGTTCTTCCCCTACACCAGCTTCGACGGGCTGGACCCGACGGCCCGGGTGGAGCAGGCGCTCCTGGAAGGGCGCGTGGAGGAGGCGCACCGCGGTTACCTCACGACCCCCGGCATGGCGGCCCGCCTGCGCGCCCGCTACGACGTCGTCACCATGTTCCACCATCTCCAGCACGCGCCCGACCCACGCGCCGAACTCCGCGCCGCGCTGACCGTGCTGCGGCGGGGCGGCCACCTGGTCGTCGAAGTCCCGGACCCGCGCTGCCTGTTCGCCGCGCTGCTGGGCAAGTGGTGGCTGCCGTACGGCCAGCCGCGTCATCTGCACCTGGTGCCGCCGGCCAACCTGCGCGCGGAACTGCGGTCCCTGGGCTGCACGATCCTGGTCATGGACCGCAAGGCCCCGCATGTGCCGTACGACCTCTCGGCGGCGGTCGCCCTCGCCGTGGCCCACACCCACCCGCTCGTCCAACTGGCGGCCACGCCCGTCCTCACCCTGGCCTCGGCCCTGGACCACGGGTGCGCTCCGCTGTTCCGCCGCACCCGCTTCTCCAACGCGTACCGGGTGGTGGCGCGCAAGGACGCGGGGTAGCCGGGCACCGTCGCCGGCCGCGGGTCCGCGGGGGCCGATCGCGCGGTTCCCCGCGCCCTTCGGGGCGCGGCCCGTCAGCCCCGGAGCACCAACGCCTGGCCCGCCACCACCAGCAGGACCTGCTCGCACTCGCTCGCGAACGCCGCGTTCAGGCGCCCGAGTTCGTCGCGGTAGCGCCGGCCGGAAGCCGTCGCGGGGACGATCCCGGAGCCGACCTCGTTGGACACCGCCACCACGGTCCGCCGAGTCCCCCGCACCGCCGCCGTCAGCTCCCGCACCCGCTCCCGCAACGCCTTCTCACCCCCGCCCGCCCACTCCGCGTCGTCCCACGCCCCCACGGAATCCATCACGTCCGCCAGCCACAGCGACAGACAGTCGATCAGCACCGGCGGCCCGTCCTCCGCGAGCACCGGCACCAGGTCCGTCGTCTCCGCCGTACGCCACGACCCCGGCCGCCGCTCCCGGTGCACGGCCACCCGGGCCGCCCACTCGGTGTCCCCGCCCCGCGCGCCGCCCGTCGCCACGTACAGCACCTCGGGGAACGCCTCCAGCCGCCGCTCCGCCTCCACCGACTTGCCCGAGCGTGCCCCGCCCAGCACCAGCGTCCGCCGGGGCACGTCCGGTACCTCCTCGTACGCCCCCACGACCAGCGTCGTACCGTCCGGCACCGCCCGCGCCCCCGCCGCCGCGAGCCGGCGCCGCAACTCCGCGCCGGGCGGCACATCGTGGTCCAGGTGGACGGCGAGCACGTCCGTCGTGGGGCCGACCGAGCCGACCGCGCGGAGCCGGGCGAGCGCGTCGGGACGGCCCACGACGTCCGCGAGGAGCATGTCGTACGACTCCGCCGTCGCCTCCTCCAGGCCCGCCGGCGCCCCGCCCGGCGGCAGATACAGCAGCCGCTTCCCGTCCGGCCCGGTCACCGCGTACCCGGTGCCGCCCGCGTCCATCGCCACGGCCCGCACCCGATGCCCCGTCAGCAGCGCCAACTCCCGCCCGTCCGGCACCCGGCCGGGCTGCGGCAGCCCGGCCGGCACCTCCACCGCCGGGCCCTCGTGCGGATGCGACAGCAGCACCTGCCGTACCCCGCCCAGCGACTGCCCGGCGCGGGCCGCCGCGAACGCCGCGCCCGGCGTCAGGTCGAGCAGCAGCGTCCCGTCGACGAGCGCCGCGGTCGCGGCCCGCGCGTTGGGACCGAGCGCGGTCGCGCACGCGGCACAGGAACAGTCGGGGCGAGGCAGTCCCGCCGGGGCACCGGTACCGAGCAGAGTTACTTCCACGGACTGATTTTCGCCTGCCCCCGCGGGTCTCGCGCACCGGCGGCCCCCCCCCAGGAGGCGCCGGTGCGGGACGCGCCCGGGCCGCGGACGATCCACCGCCTCTAACGGGCGACCGGGCCGAGCGCATACGCTGCGGGGGCAGGTGTTGGATCGAAGGAGGCCCAGATGACGGCATGGACGTGGCGGTTCGAGAAGGCCGACGGGACGGAGGTCCAGCCGGCGGTGCAGCCCGAGGAGTTCACCACGCAGGGGGATGCCGAGTCCTGGATCGGGGAGCACTGGAAGGCGCTGCTGGAGGGCGGGGCCGACCAGGTGCGGCTGTTCGAGGAGACCACCGAGATCTACGGGCCGATGAGCCTGCACGCCGACGCGTGACCCGGCCGTGAACGGGGTGAGGAGGGGTCACCCTCCTCACTGCTCGCCCAGTGTCACCTCGACCGTCTTCTCGGTGCCGTCCCGCTGGTAGGTCACCGTCGTGCGCTGGCCCGGCTTGTCCCCCGCCAGCGCCTCGGCGAGTGAGGTGATGGTCGTGACGGGCCGGTCACCCAGTCCGGTGATGATGTCGCCGGCGCGCAGGCCCGCCCGGTCGGCCGCGCCGCCGGCGCGGACGGTGACCACCGCCACCCCGGCCGGCTGGTAGCGGTCGTCCACGACCGTCCGCGCGGTGATGTCGAGGGCCGCCCGCCCGGACTCGACGACCTTCCCCTCCCGGACGATCTGGTCGGCGACCGTCCGCACCATCGACGCCGGGATCGCGAACCCGATGCCGGGCGCCGCGCCGTTCCCGAAGGTCGGGTCGGCCGCCGCGAGCGTCGGGATGCCGATCACCCGCCCGTCGAGGCCGACCAGGGCGCCGCCGCTGTTGCCGGGGTTGATCGCGGCCGAGGTCTGCACCATGTTCGCGATCGTCGCGCCCGTACCGCCGTCCGTGTCACCCTCGCTGACGGTCCGTCCGGTCGCCGAGACGATGCCCTGGGTCACGCTGGACGACAGCCCGAGCGGCGACCCCATGGCCAGCACGATCTGGCCGACCTGCGCCTTGTCGGTCTCCCCGAACACCGCCGGCCTCAGCCCGGCCGGCACCTTGTCCAGCCGGATCACGGCGAGATCCTGCTCGGGATAGGAGTAGACCAGGCTCGCGGTGAGCGGTTCCTCGTTGTTGGCCGTGGTCACCTGGAAGGTCTTCTCCGAGCCGACCACGTGCGCGTTGGTGACGATGTGCCCCTTGTCGTCGTACACCACCCCGGAGCCAAGGTCCCGGCTCGCCTGGATCTGCACGACCGACGGCAGAACCTCCCGGATGACCTTCTGGTACTGGCTCTGGAGGTCGTTCGCGGCCATCGGCAGGGCCGCCCGCGTGGCCGCCGCGGTGTCCCGCCCGGCCTGGGCGGCGGGGGCGGTGCAGCCGGCGGCGAGGGCCGCGCAGCACACCAGCGCGACGGCGAAGACGGCGCCGCGGAGGGCACGGGCGCGGGTACGGGAAGCGTCCATGTCCCGAGTCTCACCGCACGGTGATCACCCGTCCCGCGCTGTTGCCCCGAACGGGCTCAGCCCCGTACCCCGCACAGATGCAGCAGCGCCGCCACCCCGCGGTAGGGGTCCGTGCGCCCGGCCCGCTCCTCGACCGCGAGCAGCGTCTCCAGGTCCTCGGGGATCGCCGCGTCGTCCGCCGTGTCCGTGAAGACCCGGACGCCGTACCAGGCGTGCAGCGGGGCGGCGATGCCGTCGAGCGTGGCGGTGAGGGCCGCGAGCCGGTCGGCCCGGAGGTCCGGACCGAGGCGGACGGGGGTCCCCGCGTCCGCGTCCGTTCGAGGACGGGGGAGGTGGGCGGTGGCGTCGAAGGCGGCCAGGGCGGACGACCAGTCCCCGGACAGGCCCGGGCGCATCGCGAGCGCGTCGCCGTTGCGGACCAGCAGGGAGAGCAGGCCGCCGGGCGCCAGCACCCGGGCCAGGCCCGCCACCAGCGGGTCCGGCTCCTCCACGTACATCAGTACGCCGTGGCACAGCACCACGTCGAAGCTGCCCGGCAGGAAGTGCACGCCGGTGTCCCGCCCGTCGCCCCGCACCAGCCGCACCCGCTCCCGGATGCCCTCCGGCTCCCGGGCCACGGCCTCCCGCGCGGCGGCGATCATCGTCGCGTCCTGCTCGACCCCGGTCACATGGTGACCGAGCCGGGCCAGCCGCACCGCCTGGGTGCCCTGGCCCATCCCCACGTCGAGCACCCGCAGCCGCTGCCCGACCGGGAACCGCCCGGCTATCTGCTCGTCCAGCTGCCGGGCCACCAGCTCCTGGCGTACGACATCCCGCAGGCCGCCCAGCCCGTCCAGCCGGGCATCGGCCGCGGCCCCGGTGAAAGCGTCAGCGCTCAGGGCCGCTCTCCGCGCTTGACCTGCGGCTTCGGCAGCCGAAGCCGGCGCATCTGGAGGGACCGCATCAGGGCGTAGGCGACCGCGCCGCGCTTGTTCTCGTCCGGGAAGCGCTCCTGGAGCCGCTTCTTCAGCCGCAAGCCGCTGACCGCCGCGTCCAGCACGATCAGCACGATCACGATCAGCCACAGCAGCAGCGCGATGCTCTGGATCGCGGGCACCCGCACCACGCTCAGCACCAGGATGACCACGGCGAGCGGCAGGAAGAACTCCGCCACGTTGAACCGCGAGTCCACCCAGTTCCGGGCGAACTTGCGGACCGGGCCCTTGTCCCGGGCCGGCAGATACCGCTCGTCACCGCTGGCCAACGCCTGGCGCTGCCGCTCCAGGGCCTGGCGCCGCTCCTCGCGCTGGCGCTTCGCGGCCTCCTTGCGGTTCGTGGGCGTACGGGCGACGCTGCGGCGCTGGGTCTGGGCCTCACTGCGCTTGGGCGTGGGCCTGCCCTTCGGGGCCTGCGGGTCGCGGGGCTGCTTGGAGAGGGTCACCGGCGCCTTGTCGGCGGTCGGGGCCTTCTCTTCCTTGGCACGGCTACGGAACACAAAACCCAAGGGTAAGGGCTGCACCGGCATGGACCCCAGTCCGGTGGGGAACGATCCGGCAACGCCGGACGTCTCCAGGGGGACAGAGGGGACACACAGAGGGCTTCCGGCGGTGTCAGGGTGGCATCAGGGTGGATCACCTACTCCCTACGCCGGAGCGGTACGGTCCGCAGTCGTCCTCGGGGATGAGCGCATCGCCCCGCGAACAGTGCGGTAATGGAGGCAGGGCCCGTACTGTGGGTCCTGTCGCAGGATCTGTGAGCTGGAGTCCGTCAGAAGGGGGCGCGCGAAGCCCATGAGCGGTGTCATGAAGCGTATGGGGATGATCTTCCGCGCGAAGGCGAACAAGGCCCTTGACCGGGCCGAGGACCCGCGCGAGACCCTCGATTACTCGTACCAGAAGCAGCTGGAGCTGCTCCAGAAGGTCCGCCGTGGCGTCGCCGACGTCGCCACGTCCCGCAAGCGCCTGGAACTCCAGCTCAACCAGTTGCAGCAGCAGTCCTCCAAGCTGGAGGACCAGGGCCGCAAGGCGCTCGCGCTCGGCCGTGAGGACCTGGCCCGTGAGGCGCTGTCCCGCCGCGCCGCCCTCCAGCAGCAGGTCACGGACCTCGAAACCCAGCACGCGACCCTCCAGGGCGAGGAGGAGAAGCTCACCCTGGCGGCCCAGCGCCTCCAGGCCAAGGTGGACGCCTTCCGTACCAAGAAGGAGACCATCAAGGCCACCTACACCGCCGCCCAGGCCCAGACCCGCATCGGCGAGGCCTTCTCCGGCATCTCCGAGGAGATGGGCGACGTCGGCCTCGCCATCCAGCGCGCCGAGGACAAGACCGCCCAGCTCCAGGCCCGGGCCGGCGCCCTCGACGAACTGCTCGCCTCGGGCGCCCTGGACGACCCCACCGGCATGCACAAGGACGACCTCCAGGCCGAGCTGGACCGGCTCTCCGGTGGTACGGATGTAGAGCTGGAACTGCAACGCATGAAGGCCGAGCTGGCCGGGGGAGGCTCCCCGCAGCAGGCCATCGAGGGCGGCACCGGTCAGGAGCAGTCCCAGCAGCAGCCGCAGGACACCCCGCGCTTCGACAAGCAGTAGCCCGGCGCCGGGGCCCGAGCCGAGGAGGCCGACGTGATCGTACGGATCATGGGGGAGGGCCAGGTGACGCTGGACGACTCCCACGTCGTCGAGCTGAACGAGCTGGACGACGAGCTGCTGAAGGAGATGGAGAGCGGTGACGAGGAGGGCTTCCGCCGCACGCTCGGCGCCCTCCTCGCCTCCGTCCGCCGGCTCGGCACCCCGCTCCCGGACGACGCGCTGGAACCCTCCGAGCTGATCCTCCCGGGGCCGGACGCCACGCTGGAGGAGGTCCGGGAGATGCTCAGCGACGACGGGCTGATCCCGGGCTGAGGCCCCGGGTCGGTTCAGCGTGAACCAGGTGCTGCGGGACTTCTGCCACTCCGGGTGGGTGAGGTCCTTCGCCTCGGTGCCGTCGCCGTAGAGGTCGGCCGCCCCGGCGTCGGTGATCAGCCGCACCCGGGCGCCGGCGGCGGTCAGGCCGGGCACGGACACCACGGACTCCCAGCCGCCCGCGTCCGCCGTCGGCAGATCCAGCACCTTCACCGGCCGGTGCCCGGCGACCCCGTCCCACGGACGCTCGGTCAGCGGCATCTGACGGCTGACGGTCCGTCGGGCGACGCGGTGCCTGATAGCTCGGGGGTGGTGGGGTGCGGCGGCTGCGGGTCGTGTGTGGTCGTTCGCGCGGTTCCCCGCGCCCCTTCGGGGCGCTCCCCGGTACCGGGCCCGTACTGTGCACACCGTGAGCACTCTCGAACGCGCCCGGTGCGGCCTCAAGGCGCACCCCCTGGCGGCGGACGCTGCGCTCGCCGCCGGCGTGCTGGCCTGCATGGTCGCCGGTTCCTTCGCCACGCCCCAGGGCCACCACGGCCTGACCTGGGGCGTCCGCACCCCGGCCGCCCTCAGCCTCGTCCTCATGCTGGCCGGCGCGGCGGCGCTCGTCTTCCGGCGCCGGGCGCCCAAGACGGTCCTCGCCGTCACCGGCACGCTCTCCCTCGTCGAGTGCGTCACCGGAGACCCCCGCGCCCCGGTCGCGATGTCCGCCGTCATCGCTCTGTACACCGTCGCCGCGACCACCGACCGCTCCACTACCTGGCGCCTCGGCCTGCTCACCATGACCGTGCTGACGGCCGCCGCCATGCTCGGCGGCCCGCTGCCCTGGTACGCCCAGGAGAACCTCGGCGTCCTCGCCTGGACGGGCATCGGCGCCACCGCCGGCGACGCCGTACGCAGCCGCCGCGCCGTCGTCCAGGCCATCCGGGACCGGGCCGAGCGCGCCGAACGCACCCGCGAGGAGGAGGCCCGCCGCCGGGTCGCCGAGGAGCGGCTGCGCATCGCCCGCGATCTGCACGACGTCGTCGCCCACCACATCGCCCTGGTGAACGTGCAGGCCGGGGTCGCCGCGCACGTCATGGACAAGCGGCCCGACCAGGCCAAGGAGGCCCTCGCGCACGTCCGCCAGGCCAGCCGCAGCGCGCTCGACGAACTCCGCGCCACCGTCGGCCTGCTCCGCCAGAGCGGCGACCCCGAGGCCCCCACGGAACCCGCCCCGGGCCTGAGCCGCCTGGAGGAGCTGGCCGACACCTTCCGCAGCGCGGGCCTGCCGGTGTCCGTGGCCCGCGCCGACCAGGGCACCGAGCTTCCCGCCGCCGTCGACCTGGCCGCCTACCGGATCGTCCAGGAGGCCCTGACCAATGTGCGCAAGCACGCGGGCGCCGAGGCCGAGGCCGAGGTGAGCGTCGTACGCGTCGGACCGAACGTGGAGGTCACCGTCCTGGACGACGGCCCGGGCAAGCCCGGCACGCCCGCCACGCCCGAGGCCGGCGGCGGGCACGGGCTGCTCGGCATGCGGGAGCGGGTCACCGCCCTCGGCGGCACCCTGACCACCGGACCCCGCTACGGCGGCGGCTTCCGCGTCCATGCGATCCTGCCCGTCAAGACGACGACGGCCCAGGGGGAGCCCGTATGACCATCCGTGTCCTGCTCGCCGACGACCAGGCACTGCTGCGCAGCGCGTTCCGGGTGCTGGTCGACTCCGAGCCCGACATGGAGGTGGTCGGGGAGGCCTCGGACGGCGCCGAGGCGGTCCGGCTGGCCCAGGAGCACGGCCCCGACGTCGTCCTCATGGACATCCGGATGCCCGGTACCGACGGCCTCGCCGCCACCCGGCAGATCAGCGCCGACCCGTCCCTCGCGCAGGTCCGCGTGGTCATCCTGACCACCTTCGAGGTCGACGACTACGTCGTCCAGGCGTTGCGCGCCGGTGCCTCCGGCTTCCTCGGCAAGGGCAGCGAGCCGGAGGAGCTGCTGAACGCCATCCGGGTCGCGGCGGGCGGTGAGGCCCTGCTGTCTCCCGCCGCCACCAAGGGCCTGATCGCCCGCTTCCTCGCCCGGGGCGACGACGGCGACGGCCCCGACCCCGCCCGCTCCGAGCGGCTCGGCACGCTCACCGGCCGGGAGCGGGAAGTCCTCGTCCAGGTCGCCGGCGGCCACTCCAACGACGAGATCGCCGAGCGGCTGACGGTCAGCCCGCTGACGGTGAAGACGCACGTCAACCGGGCCATGGCCAAGCTGGGCGCGCGGGACCGGGCCCAGCTCGTCGTCATCGCGTACGAGTCGGGGCTGGTACGTCCGAGGATGGAGTGATCTCCACCCGCGTCTACTGCGCGGGGAGTAGGGGCCGCTGAAGGAACGGGACCTGGGACCTACGGAACGGCCCTCTGGGATGGCTCAGGGTGGTGGAGACTTCTGCCGCTCACCGAAGAGAGACCCTCACCCATGTCCTGGCTGTCCAGATTCAGCCTCGCGCAACGGGCCCTCGTCGGGCTCGTGTCCCTCATCGCGCTCGCCTTCGGGCTGATCGCGATACCCCAGATCAAGCAGCAGCTTCTGCCCACCATCGAACTGCCCATGGTGTCGGTGATCGCGCCGTACCAGGGCGCCTCGCCCGACGTGGTCGAGAAGCAGGTCGTCGAGCCGATCGAGGACAACCTCCAGGGCGTCGACGGCGTCACCGGTGTCACCTCCACCGCCAGTGAGGGCAACGCCGTGATCATGGCGTCCTTCGACTACGGCAACGACACCAAGCGGATCGTCTCCGACGTCCAGCAGGCCGTGAACCGGGCCCGCAACCAGCTCCCGGACGACGTCGACCCGCAGGTCGTCTCCGGCTCCACGGACGACATGCCGACCGTGGTACTCGCCGTCACCTCCGACAAGGACCAGCAGGCCCTCGCCGACCAGCTCGACACGACGGTCGTACCGGCGCTGAAGGACATCGACGGCGTCGGCCGCGTCCAGGTCACCGGCGTCCGCGACCTCCAGGTCACCGTCACCCCGGACGACGCCAAGCTCGCGCGGGCCGGCCTCACGTCGGCCGCGCTCGGCCAGGCCCTCCAGGCGGGCGGCGCGACCGTACCGGCCGGCTCCTTCGACGAGGACGGCGCCAACCGCACCGTCCAGGTCGGCGGCGGATTCACCTCGCTCCAGCAGATCAAGGACCTGATGGTCACCGGCGAGGGCGTGAAGCGGCCGGTGCGCCTCGGCGCCGTGGCCACCGTGAAGGAGCAGCCGGCCCCGGCCGACTCCCTCACCCGCACCGACGGCCGGCCCAGCCTCGCCGTCAACGTCACGATGGACCACGACGGCAGCGCGGTCTCCATCTCGAACGCGGTCGAGGACAAGCTGCCCGGCCTGCGCGAGGACCTCGGTTCCGGCGCCCGGCTGACGGTCGTCAGCGACCAGGGCCCGGCCGTGTCCAAGTCCATCAAGGGCCTGACCACGGAGGGCGCGCTCGGCCTGCTCTTCGCGGTCCTGGTGATCCTGGTCTTCCTCGCGTCGATCCGCTCGACGCTGGTGACGGCGGTCTCCATCCCGCTGTCGGTGGTGCTGGCCCTGATCGTGCTGTGGACGCGCGGGCTGTCGCTGAACATGCTCACCCTCGGCGCGCTGACCATCGCCATCGGCCGGGTCGTCGACGACTCGATCGTGGTCCTGGAGAACATCAAGCGGCACCTCGGCTACGGCGAGGAGCGCAAGGAGGCGATCCTCACTGCGGTGCGCGAGGTGGCCGGCGCGGTCACCTCCTCCACCCTCACCACGGTCGCCGTGTTCCTGCCGATCGGCCTGGTCGGCGGCATGGTGGGCGCCCTGTTCGGCTCGTTCAGCCTCACGGTGACGGCGGCGCTGCTGGCGTCCCTGCTCGTGTCGCTGACGGTCGTGCCGGTCCTGTCGTACTGGTTCCTGCGCGCCCCGAAGGGCACCCCCGACGACGCGGCGGAGGCCCGCCGCAAGGCCGAGGAGAAGGAGGCGAACAGCCGCCTCCAGCGGGCGTACGTCCCCGTCCTGCGGTTCGCGACGCGCCGCCGGCTCACCAGCGTGCTCATCGCGATCGTCGTCCTCGTCGTCACGTTCGGCATGTCCGGCCTGCTGAAGACGAACTTCTTCGACCAGGGCGACCAGGAAGTCCTCACCGTCAAGCAGGAGCTGAAGCCCGGCACCAGCCTCGCCGCCACCGACGCGCAGGCCAAGCGGGTGGAGAAGCTGCTCGCCTCCACCGAGGGCGTGAAGGACTACCAGGTCACCGTCGGCTCGTCCGGCTTCATGGCGGCCTTCGGCGGCGGCACCGACACCAACCAGGCGTCGTACCAGGTGATGCTGAAGGACTCCGCGTCCTACGACGACGTGCGGAAGCATCTCCAGGACGGCCTCAAGAAGCTCAAGGGCAGCGGTACGACCACCGTGTCGGCCGGTGACGGCTTCGGCGACCAGGACCTCAGCGTGGTCGTCAAGGCGTCCGACTCCGAGGTGCTGCGGACGGCGGCGGAGCAGGTCCGCTCCACGGTCGCCGGCCTCGACCACGTCACGGACGTCACCAGCGACCTCGCGCAGAGCGTGCCGCGGATCTCGGTCAAGGCGAACGCGAAGGCGGCGGCGGCCGGGTTCGACGACCAGAAGCTGGGCGCCGCGGTGGCACAGGCCGTACGCGGTACCACGGCGGCCAAGGCGGTCCTCGACGACACCGAGCGGGACGTCGTCGTGAGGTCGGCCAAGCCCGCGACCACGCTGGCCCAGCTGAAGGCGCTGCGCCTCGGCCCCGTGAAGCTCGGTGACATCGCCACGGTGAAGCTGGTCGACGGGCCGGTGTCCATGACCCGCATCGACGGGCAGCGTGCCGCCACGATCACGGCCAGGCCGACGGGTGACAACACCGGTGCGATCAGCACCAAGCTCCAGTCGAAGATCAAGGACCTGAAGCTGCCGGCGGGCGTCACGGCCGAGATCGGCGGTGTGTCCTCCGACCAGGACGACGCGTTCAAGAACCTGGGGCTGGCCATGCTGGCGGCCATCGCGATCGTCTTCATGCTCCTGGTCGCGACGTTCCGCTCGCTCGCCCAGCCGCTGATCCTGCTGGTCTCCATCCCGTTCGCGGCGACGGGCGCGATCGGTCTGCTGGTCGCCACCGGCACCCCGATGGGCGTGCCCGCGATGATCGGCATGCTGATGCTGATCGGCATCGTGGTGACCAACGCGATCGTGCTGATCGACCTGATCAACCAGTACCGGGCGCAGGGCTACGGCGTGGTGGAAGCCGTGGTCGAGGGCGGCCGGCACCGCCTCCGCCCGATCCTCATGACGGCGCTGGCGACGATCTTCGCGCTGCTCCCGATGGCCCTGGGCGTCACCGGCGAGGGCGGCTTCATCGCCCAGCCTCTCGCCGTGGTCGTCATCGGCGGCCTGATCACCTCCACCCTGCTGACGCTCCTCCTGGTCCCGACGCTCTACGCGATGCTGGAGCTTCGCAAGGAGCGCCGGGCGAAGAAGCGGGCGGCGAAGAACCGGCCGACAGCGGAGAAGGTGCCGGAACCGGCCGGAGTGTGACGGCACGAGCCGCAGTGTGAGGGCATGACGAAGGGCCGGGTCTCGTCGCAGACCCGGCCCTTCCCGCTCACTGGGGAAGCGCGAGCATCCGCTCCAGGGCCAGCTTGGCGAACGCCTCCGTCTCCTTGTCGACCTCGATGCGGTTGACCAGGTTGCCCTCGGCCAGGGACTCCAGCGCCCAGACCAGGTGGGGGAGGTCGATGCGGTTCATGGTCGAGCAGAAGCAGACCGTCTTGTCGAGGAAGACGATCTCCTTGCCCTCCGGCGCGAAACGGTTCGCCAGGCGGCGGACCAGGTTCAGTTCCGTGCCGATCGCCCACTTGGACCCGGCCGGGGCCGCCTCCAGGGCCTTGATGATGTACTCGGTGGAGCCGACGTAGTCCGCCGCCGCCACGACCTCGTGCTTGCACTCGGGGTGGACCAGGACGTTCACGCCGGGGATACGGGCACGTACGTCGTTGACCGAGTCCAGGCTGAACCGGCCGTGGACCGAGCAGTGCCCCCGCCACAGGATCATCTTCGCGGCCCGCAGTTCCTGGGCCGTCAGCCCGCCGTTCGGCTTGTGCGGGTTGTAGACCACACAGTCGTCCAGGGACATCCCCATGTCACGGACGGCGGTGTTGCGGCCCAGGTGCTGGTCCGGCAGGAAGAGGACCTTCTCCCCCTGCTCGAAGGCCCAGTCGAGGGCGCGCTTGGCGTTGGACGAGGTGCAGATCGTGCCGCCGTGCTTGCCGGTGAACGCCTTGATGTCGGCCGAGGAGTTCATGTACGACACCGGGACCACCTGCTCGGCGACACCCGCCTCGGTCAGCACGTCCCAGCACTCCGCGACCTGCTCGGCCGTCGCCATGTCGGCCATGGAGCAGCCGGCGGCGAGGTCGGGCAGGACGACCTTCTGGTCGTCGGAGGTCAGGATGTCCGCCGACTCGGCCATGAAGTGCACACCGCAGAAGACGATGTACTCGGCCTCCGGGCGCGCGGCCGCGTCCCGGGCCAGCTTGAAGGAGTCGCCCGTGACATCCGCGAACTGGATGACCTCGTCGCGCTGGTAGTGGTGGCCGAGGACGAAGACCTTGTCGCCGAGCCGGGCCTTGGCGGCGCGGGCGCGCTCGACCAGGTCGGGGTCCGAGGGCGACGGGAGATCTCCGGGACACTCGACGCCCCGCTCGCTCTTCGGGTCGGCCTCGCGGCCGAGCAGCAGCAGGGCGAGCGGAGTCGGCTGCACGTCGAGCTCCGTGGTCTGGGCGGTGGTCACGGCACGCACCCTTTCTACTTTTCGTCTAACTGACGCTATCTATCATAACTGGTTCACGTCAGTTTGACGATGGCCATAGCGTCCATGTGACGTGAATCCCGCTCGGGTCCCTCCGCAGGCCGCTGTCGGCGCCCGTGGGCATGTGCGAGCATGAAGTCGGAAGCAAAAACGCGACAACGCGAATGCCCGGCCCGGAATGAATCCGCGGAAGCGCCGGTTGCACTCGTCGGCAAGCAGTCTCCGTACAACCCGGGAGAGATGTAGATGTCCGTATCGGACGAGACCACCACCGTCACCGACGGCATCATCCTGACCGACGCCGCCGCGGCCAAGGTCAAGGCCCTGCTCGACCAGGAAGGCCGCGACGACCTCGCGCTGCGCGTCGCCGTCCAGCCCGGCGGCTGCTCCGGCCTGCGCTACCAGCTCTTCTTCGACGAGCGCTCGCTCGACGGTGACGTGGAGAAGGACTTCGGCGGGGTCAAGGTCGTCACGGACCGCATGAGCGCTCCGTACCTGGGCGGCGCCACCATCGACTTCGTGGACACGATCGAGAAGCAGGGCTTCACGATCGACAACCCGAACGCGACCGGCTCCTGCGCCTGCGGCGACTCCTTCAGCTGAGCCGACGGCCGGCAGGGCCGTACGGTCCGACGGTCGGGAAAGGCGGCGGTCCCCTTCAGGGGGCCGCCGCCTTCGCGTTCCGGGCGCGGGGGCCGCCGCCTGGGTTCCGCGTCCGGAGGCGCCGCCTTCACTTGCTGCCCGGTCAGCGCGGCCGCGCCGACGCGTCCGGCCGCAGCGAGCCCGGCTCCGCCTTCGGGACCGCCCTGCCGTCCGTGCCGACCACCGTCCGCCCGTCCAGCGGCGCGTCCAGCGTCACGGTCTTCACGTACTCCTTGGCGATCAGGATGCACACCCGGCCCGGCCAGGGCTTCTCGGTGACCGTCACCGTCACCCGGCCGCCGCTCTCCCGCGCCGACGTCTTGTAGTCCGCGCACACCCCGCCGTAGAAGCTCAGGTTCAGCGTCCGCCCGTCGGCCGTGTAGGCGTTCACCTTCACGCTCCGGCTCTTCCCGGGCGCCTGGGACGGCTGGGACGGCTCCGGCGCGGCGGACGCGGACGCCGAGGTCAGGTACGCCGGGTCGACCGCCGGATACGTCACCGTGAACGCGCCCCCCGCCGTGGACCCCCGCACCTGGAACAGCCAGGACGGCACCAGCGTCTGCCGCCCGCCGACGGAGTGCGCGGCCAGCCCGAAGACCGCCTTCTCGACCGTCACCGTGTCCCGGGCCGCCTTCGGTGCCCCCGTGGACGCGCCGCACGGCTGCTCCAGCCGGTCCTTCAGCGGCTCCGGGCTCGCGCACCCGCCGATCCCCATCCGGTGGTCGTCCTTCACCGCCCCGTTCATCAGCTCCAGCGTCTTCGCCGCGCCGACCACGGGATACGTGTCGCCCTTCACCGGCGCCGCCAGCAGCCCGTGCCCGCCGACCAGTTCGCCGTTCCGGTCGACGGTCAGGCCGGTCGTCCAGCCGTACGTGGGCAGCCCGCCGATGACCGGGTCGGCGTCGACCACCCGCCGGGCGCCCATGACCTGGCTCGCGTCGAGCTTCGCGTCGTCCAGCCCCGCCGCCTTCAGCACCGGTGCCGCCGCCTTCTCGGCGTCGGCCACGCTCACCGGGTCGCCGGCCGGAGCGCCCGGGTCCTGCGCGCAGACGGTCACCTTCCGGCAGTTGTCGGTGCCGGGCGCGTACCGGTCGAAGCTCCAGCTGCCCGGCGCGTCCCGGTTCACCGTCAGCCTCGGTCCGGAGCCGTCCTGGCCGCCGACCCGCCAGATCCGCCCCTCGGCCACCGGCGCCCCGTCGGCCCCGAGCGCCTTCGCCAGCCGGACGACCTGCTCCCGGCCGACCTCGGCCCCCGGCTCGTACACCGGCGCCGAGCCGGGCCCGTCCGGCAGCTCGCCCCGCGCCACGTACCGGGCGCCGTACGGGTCCGGCTCGCCGGGCGCGATACCGCCGGTTCCGGAGTTCGCCCAGCCGTCCAGGGTGAGCGGCGGGGGAGTGCCGTGGGCTCCGCCGGGGGCGGCCGGACCGCCCGTACGGCCGTCCGTGCCGTTGCTCGCGGCGAGGTAGGCGCCACCGCCGCCGATCAGGAGGACGGCCGCGGTGGCGACGGCGACGATGACGGCGGTGGGGCGTCGACCACTGGTCCGCCCCGGGTCCGCCGTTGTCGACTGCGGATCCGTCGGGGACTGGTCGCGCTCCTCGGGGGCGCCGGAGTTCTCAGGCCGCTCGGTGTTCACCGCATCGCTCCTCGCTGGGTCGTGTCCCGCGTTCCCTGCGCGGGGGACGGCGATGGGACGCGGGAGGGGAGCGCGCGGTTCCCGGGCTCGCGCCCTCGGTCAGTCGCCGTAGTCCGACATCGCGTCCAGCAGCCGGGCGGACCGCGCCGGCACGCTCACCCCGTGGATGAGGGACGGCGGCACCGGCCGGGACTCGGTGTGCTCCGGGACCGCCCAGTGCGGCGCCATCCGGGCGCAGTCGCCACGCAGCGCGGCGAGGTCGCCGTCGAGATCGGCCGGGGCGGAAGAGGTGACCTTGAGGTTCGTCATGCCCGCACCGTAGGCACGGCCCGGGCTGCGAAAAAAGAGCTACTATCGGGTAGTTTTGCCAGCTTCAGTGGCGGCCTCCGACCGGGTAGCGTGAACTGTCAACCCAGCCTCCCGCAGGAGAATCCCCGTCGTGCGCATCGCAGTCACCGGCTCCATCGCCACTGACCACCTCATGACCTTCCCCGGCCGCTTCGCCGACCAGTTCGTCGCGGACCAGCTGCACACGGTTTCGCTCTCCTTCCTGGTCGACAACCTCGACGTCCGCCGCGGCGGCGTCGGCGCCAACATCGCCTTCGGCATGGGCCAGCTCGGTACCGCGCCCATCCTGGTCGGCGCCGCCGGCTTCGACTTCGACGAGTACCGGGCCTGGCTCGACCGGCACGGCGTCGACACCGACTCGGTCCGTATCTCCGAGACCCTGCACACCGCCCGCTTCGTGTGCACCACGGACTCCGACCACAACCAGATCGGCTCCTTCTACACCGGCGCGATGAGCGAGGCCCGGCTGATCGAGCTGAAGACGGTCGCCGACCGCGTCGGCGGCCTCGACCTCGTCCTCATCGGCGCCGACGACCCCGAGGCGATGCTCCGCCACACCGAGGAGTGCCGCTCCCGGAACATCCCGTTCGCCGCCGACTTCTCCCAGCAGATCGCCCGGATGGAGGGCGAGGAGATCCGGATACTGCTGGACGGGGCGACCTACCTCTTCTCCAACGAGTACGAGAAGGGGCTGATCGAGTCCAAGACCGGCTGGACCGACGCGGAGATCCTGGCGAAGGTCGGTCACCGGGTCACCACGCTCGGCTCGCGCGGTGTGCGCATCGAGCGGACCGGCGAGGACCCGATCGAGGTCGGCTGCCCGGAGGAGGAGCGCAAGGCCGACCCCACGGGTGTCGGCGACGCCTTCCGCGCGGGGTTCCTGTCGGGGCTGGCCTGGGGTGTTTCCCTGGAGCGCGCCGCCCAGGTGGGGTGCATGCTGGCCACGCTGGTCATCGAGACCGTGGGCACGCAGGAGTACCAGTTGCGGCGGGGGCACTTCATGGAGCGGTTCGTGAAGGCGTACGGCGACGAGGCGGGTCAGGAAGTGCGGGCTCACCTGAGCTGAGCTGCGACTACTCGTCCGCCACGGTGGGTCCGTCGTCGACTGCGGGTCCGCTGTGGCTGGTCGCGCCCGCGCGGCGGAGCCGCATATGGACGCAGCCCCGCGTCCCTTCGGGGGCTCCGCCCCCGGACCCCCCTCAGCTCACCCGGCGCACCACGTACGCCGTTCCCCTCTCCGCCGGCTCCTCCCCGACGTACTCCTGCCCCCGCATCTCGCACCACGCCGGGATGTCCAGGCGGGCCGCCTCGTCGTCGGAGAGGACCCGGACGGTGCCGCCCACCGGCACCCGGCCGAACACCTTCGCCAGCTCGATGACCGGGATCGGGCACCGCTTGCCGAGGGAGTCGACGACCAGTTCCTCCGCCTGGACGGCCGTCGTCGGAGCCGGCGCCCCCAGCTTCTCCCGGACGCCCGCCACCGCCTCCGGCAGCACCTCCAGGAACCGCTCCACGTCCGCCTCCGCCGTACCGGGCGGCAGGGACACCCGTACGTTCCCCTCGCTCAGCACCCCCATCGCCTTCAGCACATGGCTGGGGGTCAGCGTGCTGCTCGTGCAGGAGGAGCCGGAGGAGACCGAGAAGCCGGCCCGGTCCAGCTCGTGCAGCAGTGCCTCGCCGTCGACGTAGAGGCAGGAGAACGTGACGATCCCGGGCAGCCGGCGCACGGCGTCGCCGACCACCTCCACGTCCGCCACCAGTCCCGGCACCCGCGCCCGGATCCGCTCCGTCAGCTCCCGCAGCCGTACCGCCTCCTGGGCCGCCTCGGCCCGCACCGCGCGCAGCGAGGCCACGGCCGCCACGATCGCCGGGATGTTCTCGAACCCGGGCGCCCGGCCCGACTCCCGCTCGTCCACCGGACCTTGCGCGGAAAACCGCACCCCCTTGCGTACGGCGAGCAGCCCGACCCCCGACGGCCCGCCCCACTTGTGCGCGCTGGCCGCGAGCAGCGACCAGTCGCCCTCGACCGGCCCCCAGCCCAGCGACTGCGCCGCGTCCACCAGCAGGGGCACCCCGGCCGCCCGGCACACCTCGGCCACCTCGGCCACCGGCTGCACGGTGCCCACCTCGTGGTTGGCCGACTGGAGGCACGCCAGCGCGGTGTCCGCCCGGAGCGCGGCCGCGTACCCCGAGGGATCGACGGTTCCGGCCCGGTCGACGGCCACCTGGGTCACGGTGCCCCCCTCCGCCTCGAACACCTCCGCCGAATGGAGTACGGAGGAGTGTTCGACAGCGGACACGATCAGGTGGCGTCCCACCCGCCGCCGCCCGGCCAACGCCCCCGCGATCCCGCTGTGTACGGCCCGGGTGCCGGACTGCGTGAACACCACCTCGTCCGCCCGGCAGCCGACGGCCTCCGCAGCCGCCTCCCGCGAGGCGTCCAGCAACATCCGCGCCTTGCGTCCCTCCCGGTAGAGCCGGGCGGGATCGGCCCACCCGTCATCCAAAGAGGCCAACAGGGCCTGGCGGGCCACGGGATGGAGAGGAGTGGCGGAAGCAGCGTCAAAGTAGGCCATACGGCAACGCTAAACCGCCGGTCAGGGCAGCGCGCCCAAGGGGCGCGGGGCCGTGACGTCAGCGGCTCCCCCGCGGGGCGCGACCAGCCACAACGCACCCGCAGCCGCCAATCAAGCGAACAACCCGAGTTAGTAGGCCCCCCTCCCCGCGAACCCTCGGAGAGCGTCGGCTAGGGTTTGGTCCGCATAAACATCCAAACCCCTGCCCGACGCAGGGCGGCGACCGACCAGCGAGAAGGCCGCAGCCGACCGCGCGGGCGAGACTCTCGGGAAGGCGCTACGTGAGTCCCAACGGCTCCGACCGCTCGCCGCGGCGCCCGATGCGGCGGAAGCTGCTGCAGGCACTGACCGCGGGCCTGGTCCTGGCGACCGCAACCGGTTGCACATACAAGGACTTCCCCCGCCTTGGCATGCCCACCCCGACCACGGAAGAGGCTCCGCGGATCCTCTCCCTGTGGCAGGGCTCCTGGGCTGCCGCGCTCGCCGTCGGCGTGCTGGTGTGGGGCCTGATCCTGTGGAGCGCCATGTTCCACCGGCGCAGCCGCACCAAGGTCGAGGTTCCTCCGCAGACTCGGTACAACATGCCGATCGAGGCCCTGTACACGGTGGTCCCGATCATCATCATCTCGGTGCTCTTCTACTTCACGGCCCGGGACGAGTCGAAGCTCCTCGACATGTCCAAGAAGCCCGACGTCACGGTCAACGTGGTCGGCTTCCAGTGGAGCTGGGGCTTCAACTACATCGAGAACGTTCCGGGTTCCACCGGTGACGCCAGGACCGACAAGAACCTGGTCGCCATCTCGGACCAGCTGCGGAAGCAGTTCCCGGCGAACGCCGGCGGTGTCTACGACGTCGGTACGCCCGGCACGCGGAACCCGCAGACGAACAACCCCGGCCCGACGCTGTGGCTGCCCAAGGGCAAGACGGTCCGCTTCGTCCTCACTTCGCGTGACGTCATCCACTCCTTCTGGGTGGTGCCGTTCCTGATGAAGCAGGACGTCATCCCGGGCCGCACGAACTCCTTCCAGGTGACTCCGAACAAGGAGGGCACCTTCCTCGGCAAGTGCGCCGAGCTCTGCGGCGTCGACCACTCCCGGATGCTGTTCAACGTGAAGGTCGTCTCTCCGGCAGCGTACGAGAAGCACCTCAAGGAGCTCGCGGCGAAGGGGCAGACCGGTTACATCCCGGCCGGCATCGCGCAGACGAGCCACGAGAAGAACCAGAGGACGAACATCCTGTGAGCATCCTCAACGAACCCCAGGGTGCCGCGGCAGCTGAAGGCTCGCACGCCGACGAGCTGCCGGTCCGGCGCAAGCAGCCCGGCAATGTCGTGGTGAAGTGGCTGACGACCACCGACCACAAGACGATCGGCACGCTCTATCTGGCGACGTCGTTCGCGTTCTTCCTGATCGGTGGCGTGATGGCGCTGATCATGCGCGCCGAGCTGGCCCGGCCGGGCCTTCAGATCATGTCGAACGAGCAGTTC